>CACYQC010000101.1 GCA_902776395.1 uncultured Lachnospiraceae bacterium | reverse complement strand
TTATCATATTCCTTCATACTTCTCGGTTCCTTTCCTCTATACTTTCTAAGGTTTATTTACCCTTTTTCATCTTAGGCTCTGGCTTACCCTTGCCTTTCTTCTTAGCTTCTTCTAGCTTCTTCTTCTCTTGTTCTTTCTTCTGCTTTGCGAGTTTTTCAGCTTTGAGCTTTCTCTGTTTTTCCTTCTCGGCAGCTTCCTTTTCTTTCCTCTGCTTTTCTTCCTGCTCTTTTTTGAGCTTCTCCTCTTTTTCCTTCTTCTCTCTCTCTAGTCTTTCTTTCTCGAGTCTTTCTCTCTCTTTTTCTTGTCTATCTGATTCAGTCTTGTACTTTGTACCCAGTCGATGGAGAGTTGAGCCGCCCCACTTCTTCATTACCCTACCGATAACTTCCATGTAGTCCTGAATATATATGGTACGAGGAAGTATTTCAGATGACATAGCATCTTCACTGATATCTCTCAGTTCTGTAAGTGTTTTCTTGCAGATGTTAGCATAACCATCTATAAGCATTTCTTCGCAGCGGTTTAGTCTCTTTCTTGCATCCACGAATTCCTTATGACTATTTTTAAGAGTTAGTTTTTCATAGTCATCCTTCATCTTCTTGTATATTGTATAGAGCTGTTCGAATTCAGGATTCTCCTTAAATACTCTCTTCATGCCCTTCTCGAAGTCAGGTACCAGATCAGGATTTTTGAACTGGTCCACGAAAGCTTGGATATAAGGCTGTTTTCTCAGCATAGTAACTCTCATAGTTCTCATAGCATCAGGATTATGATCTTCATATTCCTTTAACTGTTCTTTATTTAGCTTCGCAATCTTGACACCATAATCAAGCATTTTGCTGGTTTCCTGAATCATTCCGATTTCTGCCTCGGCAAGTACCATCAATTTCTCAAATGCCAGATCGTCAAATGGTGGATTGAAGGCTTTCCTATTGAGTTCTCCTATCTCGCCTGTACTTTGCTTAAAGAGTCCTGACGTCTGTGGTGAGACAGTGAAGAATCCAGACATAAATGCCATCTGTGTATATAATTTAGATGGAATGTTGCCAGTTCTCTTATGTTCATCTTTTATCTGCTGATATAACTTTCTAAAGTCGTCTATCTTTCCAGGGAAAGTATCCATTGTTACTTTTTCAGAGCCGATAGTTGTGCCTAGAACCTCGTTATACTTTTCGAAGTACTTCACCTTAAAGTTATGAAGCTGTTCGTCTACATTTTTCTTCTTCTTATTAAAGGCCTTAGTTATAGGAATAAGGTCTGTTAAATAGTCATGTGTTTCCTTTGGATCAAACTGTGTAAGCAGCTGAACAGTTGCTTCGTAAGTACCAGGGAATACATATTTTCCTGACTTATTTTTAAGCAGCATATTTCTCTGGAATATAGCCATTGGATCGCAGGAGTCTTGGAGTTCCTTAGAGACTGGCATTCTCTCCAGCTTATCCATTACTTTTCTAACTTCCAGAGTAGCTTCCTTGATTTCTGCCATACTATTTTCCAGACGTTGCTGGCACTGGGAGAAGTTCTGCAGCTCCATAGGAAGCTTGATTCCCAAACTCTGTGCAGTTGTAAGTGATAGGAGTACCTTTGCACCAGAAGCTTCTTCATTTCCTGTTGCGAAAATGGTACTAAGCTTCTTGATATATTCTTTCTTAGTCTCCTCGTCTATTGGCTTGAAACCTATCTTGCCACCATTTTCCAGGTCTTCTTCTGCAGCCATATCAATAAGCTTTGAAAAGGCTTCTACAAACCACTCTGGCTTATTCAGAACTACGGAGCACATCATCTTGAGGATCTCAGTAACCTTAAGATGATGGAGCATGCTGGCATTTCCATAATCAAGTATTGTAGCTCCCTCTGGGGTCACCATGATATTTCCTGAATGGAGATCTCCATGACGGAAATTGTAATCATTCGACATACTCCATGCAGATCCATAGAGTGCTTCTTCTGTCCATACATATGCAACATTTGATACATTTAGGCCATATACCATTGACAGCTTCAGCTGGTGATATAGCCTATGATAGATATTTTTATATCTACCTATATTTTCAGGGGTCGCCATAAGTGTTGTGTTATGAGCACTTACCTTAAACTCAAATGGTCGAAGTGCAGTCTCTGTCATGGCTCTTGTTTCATTGATATGACGGTCAAGGGTAACTCCTTCTGCTTTTGACATAATAAGGAAGTCTTTTCCCTTAGGTGCATCTTTCACTAGCTCAACTGTGTGTACGGTCTTATTCTTATCTTTTTCTTTATATTTTTTTACACCGATTTCTATATTCTTAGCTTCATTCTCGAGATCAAACTCTTTATTTATCTCACTTAACTGAGCAAGGAAACCGGCTTCGGTAGCCTTTACATCATGCGGCTTTATCTTTTTACCTGGATTATTCTTCTTAAAGACTTCCTCTTCTTCCTTAGTCATGTCAGCTGTTATAGCCGCTTTCTGAACAACTGGAAGCTCACTTTGTAAACGCTTCTCGACACCCGGTCTACGTACCTTTATAACTGCTTCTATCGGCTCTTTCCCAACAGGCTTAACAAAGCAGGTAAAGGTCTCGGCAACGGAGGCAGCTCCGAGGCTTTCCTGAATACTTATGACCTCGATTTTTCCGTCTGACATTTCCGCCGCCTTATCTGCGATTTTCTGTGCTTCGTGTTTATCTATATTATCAAGACTTGATTTTACACTATTTACTGCTGTTCTAAGCTCTGGCACAACCATGAATTCAGGAATACCCTGCATCATCTTCTGCATGAGTGGTCCTGCACCCTTTAAGGTTGATCCGAAGTAAGATCCGCCCTTTTCTGCTACGCTTCTTTTGTCATTTTTTTTGAAATCCTTAATGATATAGGACAGCATTCTTCCCTTATCTTCTAGACTAGACTCTACGTAGTAATTATTCATCAGAGAGGCGAGGAATTTACCCTGACCATACTCTGAATTGTATCTCAGGCTGTCCTGCTCATACATGAGTGCCTGCTTATCCTTTTCAGGGTCTCCGTCTCCATTTATGATATCAGGCAGTCCATAGCCTTCTATCTGGTCAAATGGATGTGCGGTTGCTTCTCTCATGATTCTGACGAGATTCTTTTCGCCCTTTTCCATCGCTCCTAGCAGCGTATTCTTCAGCTTCTCAGGATCCAGCATGATAGCCTTATCCTTGATTATTTTATCAAGGTGTTTGTAATTAATATGGTGAATCTTGTCATCCTTCCAATGAGGCTTCATGTATTTAATTACATCTTTGCTCATATCTTCGACTATGACCTTAAATGCCTCTACATAGATTCTCTCCTGTGGAGCGAGTCCCTCTAATAGGATGTCCCAGGTACTATTTTCACTAGGGAAATTAATGTCATTTATGAGCTTGGTTACTACTTCACTATTGTAAAAAAACTTATCCATGATCATATTCATGTCAACTGGTTCCTTAGTAGCAGCCTCAAAACATGTCGCAATTATACTAAGAGTTTTCTTACTATTAGGATGCCACTCCTCTTCCTTTATTGGGCCTCCCTGATTATCGTTGATAACATTTTCGTTGATTATATTTAGATTTATTTCTGCCTCTACATCTTCATTTATTATATTTTGATTTTTTGCGTCCTTTGGTGGTTTTGCGATGTTCTTTGAATATATAGCGCGTGTCTTCTTCTTTAGTTCCTTGCTCTGCTCTGCGGTCTGTCTCAGACTCTTATCCGGTAAGTTGTGGGAGACATTTAATGTTTCGTACTTAAGCGCTTCCTCTGTTGCGTACTTGATGTCTACATCTTTTCCGTCGAGGAACATAGGACGCTTGTCAAATACCATCTTATCCTTTAGGGTCTGGAAGACTATGTCGCGAAGGTCCTTATGAAGCTTGAGGCCTAGGAGGGCATTTGTCGCCTTGTTGTTGTCTGCGCCGTCCAGGTTCTTAACTACACCAATATTTGATACGAGGGTGTATAGATCGTCGTCACTCAGCTCGTCCAGATGTAGTGGAACGCTTTGCAGGTTAAGTGCTTCCTTGATATATAAGCCCGCAAAATCTCTTCTTGAGAGGACATCTATCTCGGTAAGCTTTCCTTCATATCTCTTGGTCTCAAGGTCTAGGAAGAGCTTTCTATACTCCTCCTCGCCTCTTCCGATCATCTTAGGCTTTGTTACAGTAAATGCAGCGAGCATTTTGACTTCGTCCTTAATATTCGCGAAGACTGCATTTGCAAGTTCCAGAAGTTCGCCTGTGGATGCTCCGTTCAGATCGCTCTGATCTGTAGCGGTGACTAATGCCAAACTCTGGATGATCTCGTATCTATCCTTTGACTCTATACCGCTTTTAATGAGTTCATACCTTTCTTCTATATCGCGAGCCTTCTTATCGCATTCATCAAGCACTTCCTTGCGGTCCTTTGGCTCTGTCAGGTTTGCCATTATATCGTATACATAGTCATCTATAGCTTCATTTGAAAGGTACTTATATAGCTTCTTATCTTTACCTGTGAAGAAGGAAATAACCTCTGCTGCAGCCTCCAGATGCTTTTCTCTCTGTTCAGGAGTCATGTCGTCGAAGGTCTCGTCCTTAAAATCATCTGGGCGTAAATAGTTGAAGTCTATAATCTTCACAGTAAGGTTTGCCAGTGAATTGAGATCCATCACATTTTCTAGAGAGTTATAAGCATCCTCTACATCGACGAAGTCTAAAACATGGACGCAGTACTCATATACATCCATTCTGTCCTTCTCTCTGATATCCTCTGGCTTCTTAGCTAGTGCGTCAGTGAGTACCTTCTTCATTTCTTCGTGAGTTCCTTCCTCACTCCATGACTTCTGAGTCAGTTTATTCTCGAGAATCTCAGGGCACTTACCTGCTTCAAAATTCTCTCTAGTCATCTCTGCGCGGTGTTCCTTCAGCTTTGCAATGAGCATGGCTGTAGGGATAGTTTCAAGCTTTGCGATTCCCTGTTTTTCTTTTTCTTTTTCTTCGTCAGGCTTTTCTTCTTTCTTCTCTTCTTTCTTCTCTTCTTTCTTCTCGTCCTCTTTCTTTACAAATACGTACTTTTCGAAGAATTTGAGAACTACCTTTCTTACTTCCTTGGAGTCGTTGGCGCCCTTGCCTGGCTCATTTAGGCCCTCATACATGTCAATGGCTTCATCCATTGCATCTGTGAAGAGGTAGTATCTAAGATATTCTTTCTTAGTTGCTTCTTCTATAGCCTGTGTCTGGGCATAGTTAGTCAGGAAGGTTGCAGCTTTTGATTTAGCATTTGCGACTGTAGTATCGAACTCAACCTTCTGTCTTGCAGCCTCTTTTTCGGAGGCAATTCTATCTGCTTCTTCCTTTCTTCTTCTGGCTTCTGCGTCTCTAGCGAGTCTAGCTTCTTCTGCCTCTTGTCTCGCTCTTTCTTCCGCCGCGATACGCTCACGTTCTCTTCTCAGAGCTTCCTGGCGCACTCTTTCTTCCTCGGCTTTTTTAGCATTGTCCATTCTCTGCTTTAATCTATTATCTACCGCTTCCGGGTCGACTTTATTTCTTTCTGTAGTCGCCTTTTCTGCAAGTTCTGCCTCAAGTTCGGCTCTTCTTTGCTGACGATTTAGAGCTTCTTGCTGTGCAGCTCTCTGTGCATCGATCACTGCCTGATGCTCATTTGCTAGAGCAACCTGGTATTTTGCATACAGTGAGTTGAGGCTCTCACATCTGGTCTTACGGTCTCCAAAGGAAGAGGTTTTTCTCTCGTGGAGGTATAGACTTGATGCATTTACAACCTCTAACAGAAGTGCAGACTTGTCGGCCTCGTTCGCTGCCGCACGGTAGTTTCTGAGCGCGGTTCTTACCTTTCTATAAGCAGATGCATTTCTTGTATCAGAAGCCATAACTCCGATAAGGGCATCGATCTGCTCAAGGGTCTTCTCGGATTCAAGTCTAGTATCTGGTGGTGGTGCTATACGAACGCCGTCTACATAGGCAGTTTGCTTCTGTGCGATATTTACATTCTTATAGGATCTTGGTCTGTTTCTCTTGAACTTTATAACGTCCTCGAGATATGCGTCGAGAGCCTCATGGCCTGGGCCCTTCTTCATTGCAGCTATCCTGGCGTCGCTCAGCTTTTCAAAATCTTTTCCTGCGAAAAGGGCGTAGTAAGGCGAAGTAATGATGCGCATTCTGAGCTCGTAATCCCTGAGGAGCTGCTTTGCCATCTTACTCTTTGCCTCGGCTACCTTGATGCTGAGGTCGTCTCCCTGATGGAGGGATACTCTCTTTGTCTCAAATCTACCATTGTGCCTTGCCTTGATGTAATCGATAAGTTCTGGGCCGTCTGCCAGTGCCTTCAGCTTCTCGTACTTAGTTCGCTGCGAAAGTTTCGTCATTTGTGTAGGCGAACTCCTCCATGTCAGTATCTTCAATGACCTGAAGCATATTTAACATAGTGGTTTCTACGAGTGTATCCTCCTCTGAGAGGTTTCTGAGAACTGTCGCTGGATTGAGGGCCTTCATGTTGTCATCGTACTCAGGTCCATTTTCGTCTCTTACTCTGGTGATGTAAGGAATCCAGTTAAGGGCGATCTTGTTCAGGGCTTCATTGTTTATCTGAGGCACCGCCCTCTTGCTCGCTGTGGCGCCCACGCTGGCGTCCACAACCGAGATGACTCTTCGCCCGTTCACCTTGTTGAGCTCCTCTATCATCGCGTCGGAGAGGGCCTTGCGGGCCTTGAAATTGCGGATTCTGTCTGAGGACTCGAACCAGCCGATTCTGCCGAGGCCGGCTTCTGTTCTGGCTTCGCGGAGCTTGCCTAAAACCTCTTCGTCGGTCCACTCTGCGACTGGCCTGTCTATGTTATAATAATTTGTCCTAGTGAAATTGAGGTATGCTAGGTAGGTCAGAGACTTGCGCAGGCTTCGGTCCTGCTCTATCATCCCATCGCTGAAATTCTTACTCAGCTGGTAGTTCGCCTCCTTCGCATTTTGGTCGAGGACATTTCCAGATTGATCATATATTGTTCTGTTTTTGTAACTTCCTGAAGGCATAGTGTATCTCTCCTTTTTTAATCTTCCTTACCTAGAATACCACACAAAATATAACAAAAGCGCAACAATGAGTATATAGGGACGTGAGTATATAGGGACGGTTCTCATATACTCACTCACTTCCATGGACGATCGACTGAGTATATAGGGACGGTTCTCATATACTCACTCACTTCCATGGACGGTCGACTATATAAGCCGCAGCATCAGCACTGAATGCACTATTAGTAATATAAACATTTATATCCGCCTTAGTCTCCCTATCAACTATGTATATATTCATATCCGCTTCAAACTCATTTTTCACAATATAAACTGATAGATCAGCTTTAGATTGTTTATTTACTACATATGCACATTTCGCCATATTGTACCTCCTCAATGAGTATATAGGGACGTTTCTGTTTTACTCATAGGAGTGAGTAAAACAGAAACGTCCCT
>CACYQC010000100.1:3543-10177 GCA_902776395.1 uncultured Lachnospiraceae bacterium | reverse complement strand
ATAAGTATAGATATTTAATATTTGAGTGAGCCGTAAATCATATATACCTTTTGAGACCATTGCGGGTCTCGGCGCTTAGCGATTCACGAGTACGAAGTACGAAGTGAGAGCTTAGCGAGCGAAGCGGCCGCTAGGGGTAACCCGCACTGTGCGAAAGCAGTGTCGAAAAAGGTATATATGATTTACGGCGGAGTATATTTTAAAGGAGAATAAAAAATGAACGAATTAGAACTTAAGTATGGATGTAACCCAAATCAGAAGCCTTCTAGAGTTTTCATGAAGGACGGAAGTGATCTTCCATTTACAGTACTTTGTGGTAAGCCAGGCTATATAAATCTTCTGGATGCCTTCAATGGTTATCAGTTAGTTAAAGAGCTGAAGAAGGCAACTAACCTTCCAGCTGCTACATCTTTCAAGCACGTTTCTCCAGCAGGTGCTGCTGTAGGTCTTCCTCTTACAGACGTAGAGAAGAAGATATACTGGGTAGAGGATATGGGAGAACTTAGCCCACTTGCATGTGCATATGCAAGAGCAAGAGGTGCAGATAGAATGTCTTCCTTTGGTGATTTCATCTCACTTTCAGATGTATGTGATGCTGATACAGCAAAGCTCGTAAAGAGAGAGGTTTCAGATGGAATCGTTGCTCCAGGATATACAGAGGAAGCTCTTGAGATTCTTAAGTCTAAGAAGAATGGAAATTATTGTGTAATTCAGATAGATCCTAACTATACACCAGCTCCAAGTGAGACAAAGGATGTATACGGAGTTACATTTGAGCAGGGAAGAAATGAGCTTGTTATTGATGATAACTTCTTCTCAAATATTGTTACAGAAGCTAAAGAGCTTCCTGACTCAGCTAAGATCGATCTTGCTATAGCAATGATTACACTTAAGTATACACAGTCAAACTCAGTATGCTATGTAAAGAACGGTGCTGCTATCGGTATTGGTGCTGGACAGCAGTCACGTATCCATTGTACAAGACTTGCAGGTGATAAGGCTGATAAGTGGTTCCTTCGTCAGTCACCACAGGTTCTCAACCTGCCTTTCAAGGCTGATATCAGAAGAGCTGATAGAGATAATACAATTGATGTATATATCAGCGATGATTATGAGGATGTAATTGGTGAAGGCGAGTGGCAGAAGTACTTCACAGAGAAGCCTGCTGTATTCACTAGAGAAGAGAGAAAAGAATGGCTTAAGAAGAACACTGGAGTATCAGTTGGTTCTGATGCTTTCTTCCCATTTGGGGATAACGTTGAGAGAGCTCACAGAAGTGGTGTTGAGTTCATTGCTCAGCCAGGTGGATCAATCAGAGATGATAATGTAATCGAAACCTGTAACAAGTATGGAATAGTAATGAGCTTCACAGGTATCAGACTTTTCCATCACTAATAATAATCCTGTAAAGGAAACATTAAAATGCTTAGATATGAGGATATACAAGATATATCTGATGGCAATATATATGAGCCGGAGGATGAGGTGCTGCTAGGCACAGGAGGCTGCAAGGGTTGCAGTCACTGTTGTGAAACAGATATGGGTAAGTCAATTGTGCTGACACCATATGACATTTACAACCTGTGTCGGGCGAGCGGTAAGAGCTTCGATGAACTATTAGTTGGTTTCTATATAGAGATCTCCATGATAGACGGAGTGGCTCTTCCTCATCTCAAAATGGATGAGGGCTGTAAGTTCCTTGAAAAGGGAAGATGTTTAGTACATGCCCTGAGACCGGGAATCTGTAGACTCTTTCCGCTAGGTAGGATATATCAAAACGGAAGCTTTAAATATATCCTTCAAGTAAATGAATGTGTTGTCCAGGATAGAACCCCTGTTACCGTTAGAGAATGGTTGGGGATAGAGGATCTGGAGACTAATTCAAAATTCATAAATAAGTGGCATAAATTTCTAGGATTTGAACAGAAAAAGGTAGCTGAGATTCGCGAGATGTCTGGATACGAAAGTAAAAGGATAAGTGAAATCGATGAAGGTGAGTTGGAAGTATATGCTGGAATAGTTGGGGACGCTGAGAAGTGGGACGCTATGAAGGCAGAAGAATATAGAAAGTGGAAGTCGGAAGCAATAAGGACTGAAGGCGAGATGAGAATCAAGGAAGTAATGAAGCTTTGCCTAAAATATTTCTATATGGATTCCTATGATCCTGAAAAAGATTTTTACACCGAATTTGATGAGCGAATGAAGAAGAGCCTAGCAGCTATCAGAAAGAAATAATTGAGGTAGAAATGTCCGAGGTTCAGAAGAAGGCACTTGTAGCAATGAGCGGCGGAGTTGATAGCTCCGTCGCTGTTTTATTAATGAAGGAAGCAGGGTATTCTCCTATTGGAGTTACAATGATGCTTCATGATCAAGATATAGCTAGTACAGCAGGTACACATCTATGCTGTACTCCAGATGATATAGAGGATGCAAGAACTGTAGCCTCTAGTCTTGGTGTGCCATTTTATGTAGTGAACTTCATGGACGGTTTTAGAGAGAAGATAATAGACAAATTTATAGATACCTATCTTGAGGGACATACTCCGAATCCGTGTATAGATTGTAATAGGTATATGAAATTCGGAAGACTATTTGAGATGGCGGATAGAGAAGGCTGTGAAAAGGTAGTGACTGGACACTATGCTCAGATAGAATATGACGAAGCAAAAGGTATTTATAAGTTGAAAAGAGCTGTGGATCAGACAAAGGATCAAACCTATGTTTTATATTTCCTTAGTCAAGAGCAGCTGGCCAAGCTGGAATTTCCTCTTGGAAAATATGAAAAAACTTCTGCAAGAGAGATAGCAGCGGAAGGTGGGCTAATAGTTGCGGATAAGCACGATAGTCAGGATATCTGCTTTGTCCCCGATAGGGATTATGCAGGCTATATAGATAGAGAAGCTTCGGGCAAGATCGCTGAGATACTGAAAAAGGCGGAAATGCTCTGCAAGAACTCCTCGAAGAATGAAAGTAAAGAAGCAGGCTACGGCTGCTTCGTAGATACAAAAGGGAATATACTCGGTAAGAATAAAGGGTATTACCACTATACAATAGGTCAGCGAAAAGGCCTGGGAATATCCTACACAGAACCGTTATATGTTATAGATATAATACCTGAGAAGAATCAGGTAATACTTGGCTCTAATGAAGAGCTATTTGCCAGACGAGTTGATGCAGTGGATTTCAATCTGATTTATACTCCGGACGCTTTAGTTTCAGTGGAGGAACTGGATAAGTCAGATGACGAGCTGCAACAGTGTCTCGAACCTGGTGACAGAGTTTATAGAGTTACTGGTAAGGTTAGGTATAGAGCAAAGGATACGGCAGGGTACCTTTTGCTTCATGA
This sequence comes from uncultured Lachnospiraceae bacterium, assembly GCA_902776395.1. Classification (GTDB taxonomy): domain Bacteria; phylum Bacillota; class Clostridia; order Lachnospirales; family Lachnospiraceae; genus Eubacterium_Q. The sequence continues at coordinate 6,831 of CACYQC010000100.1, read as the reverse complement.
AAAGGGAAATGTGACGATGGTTTTTGATGCTGCTGTAAGAGCATCTACTCCTGGACAAAGTCTCGTGGTTTATGATGGAGATTATTGCCTAGGAGGTGGAATAATAGTAGGGGGATGAACGGTATGAACGAAAAAGAAATGCTTGAATATATGAAAAAGGGCGCTGTCCTCTGTCAGGATGAGGATGTAGTAGATAGCAGTCTTTATGATAAATATGGAGTCAAGAGAGGTCTTAGAGATCTGAATGGTCATGGAGTTTTAACTGGAGTGACCAATATATCTAAGGTCGTTTCTTCTAAGATGATAGATGGTGAAGAGGTTTTCTGTGATGGAGAACTCTGGTACCGCGGATACAATGTAATAGATATGGTAAAGGATTTCGGATTTAAGAGATTTGGATTTGAGGAAATGGCCTATCTTCTCCTCTTTGGCGAGCTTCCAAATGTTGAACAACTGTCTGAATTCAGAGCGGCGCTTGGCAATCTGAATCATTTGCCTACCAACTTTACGCGAGATGTAATAATGAAGGCTCCAAGCCATGACATAATGAACTCTATGACGAAGTCTGTACTGACGCTTGCATCCTATGATGATTATGAGGTTGCAGATCTCTCTATTCCGAATGTGCTCCGTCAGTGTATGGCTCTCATAAGTGAGTTTCCTATGCTAGCAGTTTATGGTTACTGTGCCTATAACCATTATGAGAGGGATGACAGTATGTATATACATCGTCCTAATCCAAACCTTAGTACCTCTGAGAACTTCCTCAGAATGCTTAGACCAGATAAGCAGTATACCGAGCTTGAGGCTCAGGTTCTGGATGCGGCTCTGGTTCTTCATATGGAACATGGTGGTGGTAACAACTCAACCTTTACAACCAGAGTTGTTTCTAGTGCAGGCTCCGATACATATTCTGTTATTGCGGCAGCTCTTTCGTCTCTTAAGGGACCAAAGCATGGTGGTGCAAATATAAAGGTTATGAAGATGATGGAAGATATCAGAGCGCATGTTCCTGATTATAATGATCATGCTGCCCTAAAGGATTATCTGAGCAAGATAGTTGATAAACAGGCCTTTGATAAAGCTGGCCTTATCTATGGAATGGGCCATGCTATCTATGCTATATCAGATCCTAGAGCAAGAGCTTTTAAGAAGTTTGTCGAGAGACTGGCTGTAGATAAGCATATGGAGAAGGAGTTCGAGCTGTACTCTAACATCGAGAAGCTGGCTCCGGAAATCATTGCAGAGAAGCGCAGAATCTACAAAGGTGTTAGCGCCAATGTTGACTTCTACAGCGGTTTCGTTTACAGCATGCTGGGCATTCCAGTAGAGTTATATACCCCACTATTTGCTATAGCGAGAATAGTTGGATGGTCAGCTCATAGAATAGAAGAGCTGATAAATGTAGATAAGATTATCCGTCCTGCATATATGAGTATTATGAAAGAGCGTGATTATATTACACTTGATGACAGAAACTGATTTTACAAATGGACAACTTATGATACAATGTAGGGTGGTTTAGTTTTTTCTGGGAGGAAAAATAATGAGTAAAGCAATTGAAATCAGATGGCATGGTCGAGGCGGCCAAGGTGCCAAGACTGCAGCGCTTCTGCTAGCAGACGTGGCATTCAACACTGGAATGTACGTTCAGGGATTCCCTGAGTATGGTCCAGAGAGAATGGGAGCTCCTATTACAGCTTATAACAGAATAAGCGAGAAGGAGATTAGAAACCATTCAAATATCTACAACCCTGATTATGTAGTAGTAGTTGATGAAACTCTGCTTCATAGTGTAGATGTAACAGCAGGACTTAATAAGGACGGAGGCATAGTTGTAAATACTCCAAAGTCTAAGGAAGAGATTGTTCCGCTTCTCAAGGGATATGAAGGTGCGGTATATACAATTGATGCTCGTACTATTTCGATGGAAACTCTAGGAAAGTATTTCCCTAATTCCCCAATGCTTGCAGCAATAGTTAAGGTTTCAGGAATCATGTCCAAGCAGGACTTCCTGGAGCAGATGAGAGGCTCCTACGAACACAAGTTCGCTAAAAAGCCAGAAGTAATAGATGGAAACATGCGTGCTCTTGAGCGTGCATTTGAGGAGGTGCAGTAATGGCTAACAAGACAAGAACAGATATTCATACATTAATGGAGACTGCACCATATCAGGATATAACATTTGGAAATGTTGTCTATGGCGGCGGTGGCGCCAGAGAGTTTAATACTGGTGAGTGGAGAACACAGACACCAGTTGTTGACTGGGATAAGTGTGTACAGTGTCTGCTGTGCGCTCCTATGTGTCCAGATTCATCTATTCCTGTAGAGGATGGAAAGAGACTGGACTTCGATCTGGATCATTGTAAGGGCTGTGGTATATGTGCAGGCTGCTGCTCCTTCGGTGCTATAACTATGAAGGAGGGCCTGTAAGATGTCAAAGGATAAGAAGTTGACAGCAGAAGAGATGGCTATGTCAGCTATCGATGCTGTAAATGCAAATCAGACTCCAAGTGTAGAGAGTCCATATGATACTGAGTATAGAGAGACTCAGAAGAACGCTGAGCGAGTAACAGGAACAGCAGTTCTTAAGAGAGACAGAATGTCTGGTAATGAAGCAGTTGCGCTTGCTATTAAGCAGGTAAATCCTGATGTTATGCCAGCCTTTCCTATCACACCTTCCACTGAGCTTCCTCAGATGGTATCAACCTATATATCAAATGGTGAGATAGATACAGAATTTATTCCTGTTGAGTCAGAGCATAGCTCAATGAGTGCCGCAATCGGTGCATCTGCAGCTGGAGCAAGAGCTCTTACAGCTACATCTTCAGCTGGACTTGCTTTCATGTGGGAGGAGCTATATATAGCTGCTTCTGACAGACTTCCTCTAGTTCTATGCCTCGTAAATAGAACTCTGACAGGACCTCTTAATATCAACTGTGACCATTCAGATGCAATGGGAGCAAGAGATAGTGGATGGCTTCAGGTATTTGCAGAGACAAATGAAGAAGCATACGATAACTTCATTATGGCTTACAGAGTAACAGAGCATCCAGACGTAATGCTTCCAATGATGGTTTGCTATGATGGATTTATTACTAGCCATGCTGTAATGAATATAGAAACAATAGATACAGATTCAGTTAGAAACTTCGTAGGACAGTATGAGCCTGAGAATTTCCTTCTTAATAAGGATATGCCAATGGCTGCTGGTCCTTATGCAAACTCCCCATACTATATGGAGACTAAGTACAGCCAGAGACAGGGTATGATAAATGCTAAGAAGGT
>CACYQC010000100.1:0-3528 GCA_902776395.1 uncultured Lachnospiraceae bacterium | reverse complement strand
GAATATGAACAGCTGACAGGTCGTAAGTATGGTCTGTTTGAAGAGTATAGAATGGAAGATGCGAAGTATGCCATAGTTATTATGGGATCCGCTGCAGGTCAGACAAAGGATGCAGTAGATAAGCTTCGTGAATATGGAATCCATGTCGGAATGATAAAGGTTCGAGTATTTAGACCTTTCCCTGGAGCTGAGCTTGCAGAAGCACTGAAGAAATGTCAGTCAGTTGCTATTCTTGATAGAGCAGAAAGCTTCTCAGGAAATGGTGGACCTCTTGGTTCAGAGCTTAAGGCTGCAATGTATGATGCCGGTCTAAAGATACCTACCGTTAACTATTTCTATGGTCTTGGTGGACGTGATTACACAGTTGAAGAGGCCAGAGATGTATTCAAGGATATCCGTGAGATCGTTAGACGTGATGAGACACCAGTTCAGTTCAAGTACGTTGGACTGCGTGATAGGGATGCAAAGAAGGATCAAGTATTTGACTTCAAGGGTCCTGACAAGATGGATATCAGAATATCCGGTGACGGAATCAAGGTTAGTGAGTAGGAGGTAGACGGAAATGGCATATAATTTAAAAGAAGTAATGAGCAAGCCGGATCGTCTGACCCCAGGTCATAGACTTTGTGCCGGATGTGGTGCGGCTATAACAGTAAGAACAGTGCTTAGAGCACTTAAGGAAGAGGATAAGGCAGTTATCGGAAATGCAACTGGATGCTTAGAGGTATCTACATATCTCTATCCATATACAGCTTATGAAGATAGCTATATCCATAATGCATTTGCCTGTGCAGGAGCAACTCTGTCAGGTGTAGAAACAGCATACAATGCGCTGAAGAAGCGTGGACGTATTGACGAAGATATAACTTACAAATTCATTACCTTTGGTGGTGATGGTGGTACTTATGATATCGGATTCCAGTCACTTTCAGGTGCTATGGAGCGTGGACATGACATGGTTTATGTTTGCTATGATAATGGCGCTTATATGAATACTGGTATTCAGAGATCTTCTGCAACTCCAAGATTTGCAGATACAACAACAACTCCTGTTGGAAAGGTTAGTACAGGTAAGGTTCAGTCCCGTAAGGATCTAGCAGCTATCATGGCAGCACATAATATTCCATATGTAGGACAGTCAACCTTTACATCTGGAATGAAGGATCTCTATGAGAAGGCTGAGAAGGCTATCTATACAGAAGGTCCAGCATTCTTAAATGTAATGTCCCCATGCCCAAGAGGTTGGAGATTTGATGCAGCAGATATGGCAAAGATTTGTAAGCTTGCTGTTGATACTTGCTACTGGCCTCTGTTTGAGGTAGTAGATGGAAAGTGGATACTGAGCTACGAGCCTAAGACAAAGCTTCCTATCGAGGATTTCCTTAAGCCTCAGGGAAGATTCAAGCATCTCTTCAAGCCAGAAAATGAGCATTTACTTGCTGAGTTCCAGGCAGAAGTTGATAAGAGATGGGAAGAACTTAAAAATAGATGCAACTAGTGAGGAATAATAGGTGATAACTAAGAATATCAAAAGGATGATCGATTATTGTTTCTCATATGCTGATAACGTGCAGTATAAAGAGGGTAGTCCCTACCCTCGTGATGCACGTATCACGCTGAAGAATCAATTAAAGGACGATATGCTTGTATATCTGGGATATGTGTTTGATGAAGCCAGCTCAGATATAGCAAATCAGATCAAGTTCCTTAACGAGAATCTGGAAATAGTTATAACTGAATATAATTTCAAGAGATTTATTAATGATAGATGTAGAAATCTAGATCTTTCAACGTATGTTCCAAGAAGTCTTCAGTATTTTGTAAATGACGATACAGCTCCCTCAGAACAGAGAACGGGCTATGGAATGTCTATATCAAAATATCTAATTGGAACCTTTAATGATGTAGGTTGTAACTTTATTGCTTATGGTGGTATAAGCGATAAAGAGGCAGACCGCCTATCGGACTACATCAACATGATGAATAATTATGCAAATGGTTTTGATATATATAATTATGCACCCTCTGGTAGTAGGTCTGGAAGAATAAGTCTACGAGATGAAAGTGCTACACCAACGACTGTTAGTGTAGAGGAAAAGGAAGCTCCACCAGCAAATGTCAAGGTTTCAAAAGCTTCTGATGAGGATAGCCTGGAAGAACTTCTAAATGAACTTGATTCTTTGATTGGTCTTGAATCTGTTAAGAAGAATCTGACGAATCTGATAAATCTTGTGAAAATAAGAGGAATGAGAGAGAAGTTGGGACTTAAAACACCTAGCATGTCTCTTCATTTGGTTTTCTCTGGAAATCCAGGAACTGGTAAGACAACAGTGGCCAGACTCCTCGCTAAGATATATCATCAGCTGGGAGTAGTTAGTAAAGGTCAGATGGTCGAAGTTGATAGAGCTGGACTTGTAGAAGGATATGTAGGTCAGACTGCTCAGAAAACTGCAAAGGTCTGCGACGAAGCTATGGGCGGAGTTCTGTTCATCGACGAGGCATATACACTGACCAATGCAGAAGGCGAAGACTTCGGACAGGAGGCGGTAGATACTATCCTCAAGCGTATGGAGGATAATCGTAAGGATCTCATAGTTATTGTTGCTGGATATACGGAGGAAATGAAGAAATTCATTGAATCTAACCCTGGACTTAAGTCCAGATTTAATAAGTTTATAGAATTCCCTGACTACGCAGGCGATGAGCTGATTAAGATATTTAATCTGATGTGTGATAGTCAGGATTATGTAATGAATAAAGAGGCTAGAGAATATGTCGACCAGTATCTGAGGCATATAGCTGAAAAACACGAGAAGCATTTCGCAAATGCCAGAGAGGTTCGTAACTACTTCGAACGTTGCGTGGAGAGACAGGCGACTAGAGTAGTGAGTGAGCCGAATATAGATGCTAACAGCCTTACTACCCTTAAGCTTCCGGATGTAGAAGAAGATATCTGATAGGTTTTTTTTGAAGAGGATATTTAATGAGTAGATTCAACGACTATAGCTATTATAAAAACAGAAGAGTATTGCAAATAGTTGCGTTAGCATTATTTGTTATTTTTGTTGTGGCAACACTACTTGGACGTGGACTATTTACTGATATTGAAACTGTTTTATTATCAGCTAGTATGGCCGCACTTATCTACATTTCGCTGGGAACAACAGGAAAATATAATCGAACAGGAATATGTTTCTTCCTAGGTGTTTTTGTATGGCTACTGGGAGATATATTCTGGGCGTATAACTCCATACGTGGTGGAGGTATGCCTATTGTAGAACATATATCAGATAATATGTATCTCGTCGCGGATTATGTATTTCTGCTTGGTGCAATAGTTTATTGTAGGGATGTATTTAAGAAAAGTGATTATCAGAGAATAGCTGTAAATGCCTTTGCGGTTGCAGTTGTAACCTCTGTTATCGGTTACAGATTTGCTATAAACTATCATAATTATAATCATAGGATTTCAGTTGAGCTTGTCGACTTACTGTTATATTTCTTTGTTTCAGTATTCTCTATAATGAT
>CACYQC010000099.1 GCA_902776395.1 uncultured Lachnospiraceae bacterium | reverse complement strand
TCGCCTTCCTTGACAGTATCACCATCTTCGAAGAATACTTCCTTTACAACTCTCTTACCACTTACTGTAACATCCTGATCTAAGCTTACCTCGACCGCCCCCTGGCATCTAACCTTCTGGGACACAGAACCATTGTAAACTGTTTCTGTAGTAACCTCAGGGAGGGAATAGTTCATGATAGTATTGGAGAAAAATGTAAGTATAATAAGTGCAACAAAAAAGATAATAGCAAAGTTTCGTAAGGTTCTCTTCTTGAATCTTACGCGGCGCATTTCCTCGAGGCGATCCACTTCACTCTCGAGTTCGATATCTTCCAGAGACTTTTCTATATTCATATTATCCATACATTTTCTCCTTGGTATTATATAAGAATGACATTTGCAACATTAATTTTAACCCTTTACGGAACCGGAATATGCGATTCCGTCTACCAAATATTCTTCTCCATACAGGAAGATAAGAATAGGTGGTACCATATATATCGAAGCCACCGCAAAAGCTAGTCCTATCTCACCATTATTTATCTGTGACAGGAATACTGACAGCGGATGATAAGACGAATTGCTCATCATAATAAGTGGCTGTTCTACCATGTTCCAATAATCTATAAAGACCAGAATCGCAACCGATGCTATCGGTCCTTTGCATAGAGGAAATGCTATCTTCCAGAATATGTTCCATTCATTTGCTCCATCGAGCTTCGCCGCCTCTATGACAGACTCTGGAATTCTTCGCATATACTTAGTCAGAAGGTATACACTGAAAGGAGCGAAAATTCCTGGAAGGATGATACTCCATCTGGTGTCTAAGATATTGAACCAATTAGCAACTATATAGTTTGGAACAAGCGTTACCTGATAAGGCATCAACATAAGCACTAGATATAGGAAGAAGATTATTTCCTTAATCCTTCCTCTAAACCTCGCGAAGCAGTAAGCCGCTCCGAGTGCAATAGCTATCTGGAATATCATTATCGGCAGTGTCAGGAAAACTGAGTTCCAGAACTTCATTAAGTAGTCCGGACTTTTCAGAAGAACTGTCTCATACTGCGAACCCACCACCTTATCTGGAATCAGCTTCAGATTGACCTTCTCCGATCTATAGGAAACTGTACGTTCTGTACCATCGTTCTTGTTCGAATAATCATTGAAGATGACTCCATAGTTCGAGCTTATCTCCTGCTCCGACATGAAGGAGTTTGCAAAGGTAAGTACCGTCGGCAGCAAGAAGGATATAGCAAAAATAGCCGCAATAAGAGTAAGGACTACTTTTTTGATAATCCTTCGCAGCTTGTAGTTCTTGGTATTCTGTTTTTTGTTTTCTACTTCTTGCATAGTGTTTCCTATAATACTTATCCTTCTACGTCCTTACCAATTTTATCTTCAAATATAAAGAGTATTCCTATAATGACCATCATAACAAGACACATGATTATTGCCGCCGCTGATAGTTTCTGATAATCCAGTGACTTAAAGGTATTATTCATAAAATGCTGCAGCATATACAGCGAATCATATGGGTAGTCGCCCGTAAGAAGATATACCTCACGGAAAACTTTAAAGGAATTGATAAGCGACATTATTCCAACGAAAAAGAGCGTTGGAGTTATATATCTAAACTTAATACTCCAGAACTGCTTCCAGCTCGAAGCGCCGTCCAGTACAGAAACCTCCAGCACATCCTTCGGAATAGCACTTAGCGCCGCCATAAAAAGTATCATGTTGTAGCCCAGATTCTTCCATAGGAAAAGAATCACAACAACCAGCTGACTATAGCTCGACTTAAACCAGTCGATGGGATCTCCACCAAATACAGTTATCGCATCATTTATTACACCGTGATAATCAAAGAGCACCTGCCATATAAGAACAACAGAAGCAACCGGCACCATGAGCGGACTCAGGAAAAAGGTTCTAAAGGTACTCTTAAAGGGAATCTCATGCTCGAGTATCAGCGCCATCACTAGTGAGAGAATAATCGCTAACGGAACTGATATAAGTGAAAATGTAGCTGTATTTTTTGCTGCTTGTCTAAAAGCAGAATTCTCCAAAACATTCTGATAATTCTGAAAGCCCACAAACTGTTTATTTATAATGTTATCGATATTTGCATAGTAGATTACAACAAAAAAAGGAATCACAAAAAATACCATTACACCGATAAGGCTAGGACTAAGGAAGAGACCTCCTGCCAGTCTCTCCCCTTTTGTATAGCCTTTTTTCTTGTAATGTATCTCGTGTTCCTTGTTATCTAGTTCTTCTAAAGTTCCTTCGCTTCGCTCAGGATTAATTACTTCACTACTTTTTTTGCCTAGTTTCTTAGACATGTTCTAACCCACTATTATTTATTTTCATTTACATATGTTGTCGCTCTATTCTGAATGATCTTAGCTGCATCTTCTGCAGATTTGTCACCTTTGAAATAAGCTAGTGCCTCTTCCTTTATTATATCACCTAAGCTTGAATTAAGCTCCCATTCTCCTTCAGCTCCATCTATAAGTTTTCTGAACTCAGACATCTCAGCTTCTGTAAGAGGTTTTAGCTGTACTTCATCCGAATCCCAACCAGTGGTACCATTTATTGGATACAGATCATTTCCATACTTATCTTTTGTCTCTTTTGTACAAGTACACTTCTGAACATATGCTTCATAAACATCCTCTCTAGTTGGGATAGCATAATTTTCATAATAGTATTTACCCTGGAAATCTTCACTTATGTACTGTCTCATAAATTCCCAAGCTGCATCCTTATCCTCGCACTTGCTAGACATTGCTAAAACACCATCGAAGTTGAAGTATGTTCCCTGTTTCTCCTTATTAGGATAACCCTTGAAGGATATATCACCATCAAACATACTGTTGTATAATTGCAGATCTTCAGGGGTTATATTTCCTTCCAAGAAAAGCATACTTCCGTCCTTTATCATTTCCTCAGAAGAAGGAGTATCCTCTGTCCATTCCATCTCGTCATTTGTTCCTCTGTTACACATTTCAAGAACATTTATAAACTCTGGAGAATCGAAAGAGCATTCTCCCTTATCCCAGTCAACAAAATCATCTATACATCCATGCATAAGTTCAGTTATAGTATCTGTTTTGTTGTTTGAGTAGAATAGATTTGCATCTGGCTTACTATCTACATATTCCTTCATCTCATCAAATGTCCAACCTGGCTCTTCGCCTACTTCAGAAGCTCTAGCCATCATTGTAGATACATAGAAACCAGAAGCTAAATAGTACAGCTTTCCATCATGCTGAAGTGTGTTATAAACAGATGGTATCAGATCATCTGTACTAAGATCTGCATCCTTCTCAATATATGGATTCAGATCTTCGAAGAGTCCCTTTGCAATCGCCTGTTCATTTGACATTTCACCTAGACCATTTGCGAGGTCATACATATCTGGAAGGTTGCCTGCAGCTATATCTGCACTCATTTTTGCAGCAGGATCATTTTCCTCTCCATAATCAACAATCTTAATTCTTACCTTGTTCTGAGACTTGTTATAAGCCGCAGCCTGATCCTTCAGATTGTAATTACCATAAATAGTTGCAATTGTTAGAATAACTCTATCCTCAACTTCTGATGGATCAACCTTTACATATTTATGTACAGAACTAATTGCATCAATACTCTCCCAGTCCCACATGGTACAGAAAAATGTATCATTAACCATGACCTTATACCCTAAGCTATTTGTATCAAGGTCTGATGCAGAATACTCAAGGATCTGAGTCCCCTTCTTATCTGCATACTTATATCCATAAATACCTGAAGAAACCTCGTAGTAGAAATCGTAATCTCCACTACCCTTCATAATACTGTCTGAGCTAGGAAGATATGATACATCAAGCGGATAGCTCTCTACAACTTCACCCTTCTGAGTATCAAGTTTTTCAATCGTAAGAGAGTTTTCGCCGCTTTCATTTTCAGCATAAACTACGTGTTCAACTAATATATCTCCATTCTTATCATAACCAGCGGAGTCTATCACTCCGTCAAACTTTATTTCAGATATTTTCTTTTTACTAGAGTCATATGTTCTTACCGCATTTTCATAAACTGTAACTAGATTACCATCTTTATCATAAAGCATATTTGATAAATATGTACCATCGCCAGGATTAACTAAATCTAAAATGTCAATAGTCTCTTTGAATTCCTTACCATCATATTCATATTGCGCAGCCTTCTCATAATCACCCTCACTGCTATAATCTGACAGGTTAAATACGAGTGTTCCGTCTGGCTTCTGCATAAGTGAATCTATATATGTACCATCTGTTACATGATTCTCATATATTACCTCTGCTTCACCACCTTCTACTGAAGCTTTGTATACTCTAAATATCAGACTTTCCGAAAAATAATCAGCGTCCCCCTCTGAAGAATCCTCTATATTAGTATCCTCCTCTGAGGAATCCTCTATATTAGCCTCACCCTCTGAGGCATCATACAGCTCTGCATCATCGTCTGTAGCTGATTCTAGCCATTCACTAGTCAGCATATACATTGTATCATCATCAAAAACAAAGGAGGTTATATCTCCCTTTATTCCAGATATAGAAAAATCTGAATCTTCCTGATATACACATTCCTTGGATGTCTGCTTTGCCGCAGCAGATCCACCAAGTTCACTTGGATCCTCTTTTCCTTTCTTGCCACATCCGACTACACTAAGAATCATAGCAGCTACAAGAATAGTACTAATCGCTTTCTTATAGATTTTCATTTCCTCTCCTCCATCTAATTAGGTACACTTATCTATTATCAAATAATTTTTAAATAGAATAAAAGTCAGAGACATCAAAATATCATCTGACTTTTATCGAAAATACATATTTTAGGTGTGGAACAATTTCTTGTTCTGATATCTAGGTTCACAGGTTAAATTCACACCGAGTTTCTTGAAGACTCCAACGTCAACCTGTGAAAGAATAACTGAGCTATGTACCTCCAGACCAGCAAGGTTGATAAGCTGAGCATATGCCGCCTTTGCTTCTGGATTGGTATTAGCCTCTATAGAAAGCGCTATAAGTATCTCATCTATATGAAGAAGTGGGTTGTGATTACCTAAGTAATTAACCTTAAGCTCCATAATAGGCTCTATGTTCTGTGGTGAAATAAGCTTTGCAGAATCATCTATTCCAGCAAGAACCTTAAGTGCATTTAAGATAAGTGCTGAAGAAGCTCCAAGGAGTGAAGAGGTCTTACCTGTAATAATGCTTCCGTCTGGCATTTCCATAGCTGCCGCTGGATTACCTGTTTCCTCTGCTCTGATATTTGCAGCTGCTACAACAGGTCTATCTGATACTGAGATTCCAGCCTTCTTCATGAGGAGCTCTATCTTCTGAATAGCAGCATCCCCTGCATCACCCTTTCTCTTATCGCACATAGCCTGATAATATCTACGAATGATTTCCTGGTTAGAAGCCTGACGAGTTGCCTCATCATCAACTATGCAGTGTCCAGCCATATTTACACCCATGTCTGTAGGTGATTTGTAAGGACATTCACCAGAAATCTTCTCGAACATAGCATTTAGAACTGGGAATACTTCAACGTCACGGTTGTAGTTAACCACAGTCTCACCATATGCTTCGAGGTGGAATGGGTCTATCATATTTATATCATTAAGGTCAGCGGTTGCTGCCTCATATGCCAGGTTAACTGGGTGATTAAGTGGAAGATTCCAGATAGGGAATGTCTCGAACTTAGCATATCCAGCCTTCACACCTCTCTTCTGCTCATGATAGAGCTGACTGAGGCAGGTAGCCATCTTACCGCTTCCAGGTCCAGGTGCTGTTACGACAACCAGTGGTCTGGTGGTCTCGATATAATCATTTCTTCCGTAGCCTTCATCACTAACGATCTTTGGTATATCTGAAGGGTAACCCTCGATAGGATAATGTCTATAAACCTTAAGGCCAAGCGCCTTCAGCTTCTTCTCATACGCAACAGCTGATGGCTGTTCCTTGAACTGAGTAAGAACTACAGAACCTACAAAGAGACCATTATTTGTAAATGCATCTATCAGTCTAAGTACGTCCATATCATAAGTGATTCCGATATCACCACGAACCTTGTTCTTCTCTATATCTCCAGCCTTAATAGCTATTACGATTTCTGTCTGATCCTTAAGCTGCTTCAACATAGTGATCTTGGAATCAGGCTTGAAACCTGGAAGAACTCTTGATGCATGATAATCATCGAAAAGCTTACCACCGAACTCAAGATACAGCTTACCGCCAAACTCGCTTATCCTTTCCTTGATATGCTTTGACTGCATATCGAGATATTTGTCATTGTCAAATCCTATCTTATTCATTTGAAACTACTCTATTACCTTCCCTTTCTATTTCTTATTTTTTATATTTATTGAACTTTGATTTTTGAAAAAAATACATGTCTATGATACCACTATTCTGATACTAAGACAATTTTTTTTATAAAGAAATCACCCCTGATTTACCCATCAGAGGTGACCTTATATTTGATATTATTAATTGGCTAAAAACTATGCAAGCTTCATATCTCCATCTTTAACCCATCCGAGCTTACGGAAGATCTTATCGAAGATAAGTGAAAGTACAGCTGGAAGTACGATAGAGATAAGGATAAGTCCTAACCAATCGAACCAAGTAATTCCTGACTTAGTTCCTGCTGC
>CACYQC010000098.1 GCA_902776395.1 uncultured Lachnospiraceae bacterium | reverse complement strand
AGAACATATATTGAAACCGAGTTATCTCCACCACCGGATAGAGCTCCGAGAGTTGAGCCATTTCCAATCATAGCACCAATAGTTTCTATCTCATCTATGCTCTGTAAGTTTTCTACAAGCTCGTCACTGTAGGAGGTCATTTCCTCAAAGGTTCTCTCCTCATCTTCTGGAGCTGTCAGAGTAATAGTAACCTGATCACTCTGCATTTCAGGCATGAACTCAGTTCCTCTTGAAAGAGCAAGTGCAACTGAAGCCCCCATCAGAAGAAGCATTACAACGAATACAAGCGGCTTAAATTTGAGCGCACCTCTTATAACTTTGTCGTAGCCTCTCATAAATGCATTATCGCCGCTAGATTCTTTTTCTTTTGAGTTTCTCAGAAGCCCCTGAGCCATAGCAGGAACAAGCGTGAGCGCCACAAGAAGTGAAGCCAGCAGTGTAAATGCAATCGTAAGTCCCATATCTACAAAGAGCTGTCTAGTAAGACCATCTGTAAATACAATTGGCAGGAACACACACATAGTTGTAAGTGTCGATGATGTAATAGCACCTGCAACCTGACTAGCTCCATATACAGCAGCCTTCTTGATAGTCTCTCCTTCTTTACGAAGTCTATAAATATTCTCAATAACAACGATAGAGTTATCCACGAGCATTCCTATACCCAGCGTCAGACCCGACATAGAAATGATATTGAGTGAAATGTTTGTAAAATACATAAGCACTATCGCGAAAATAACTGATAAAGGAATAGCACACGCAATAATGATAGTTGGTCTTATATCTCTCAGGAATATGATAAGTACGAGAATCGCAAGTGCTGCACCAAGTATCATATTCTGAAGAATAGACTTAACAATTATATCTATATAAACACCCTGATTCATAAGAACTGCAAAGTGAAGGCCATTATCTTCAGTCTTTTCAAGGCTTTCAAACTTATCTAGAACTCTATCTGTTACTTCACCGGTTGAATAACCTGTCTGCTTCTCGAAAGAGATCAGTATTCCAGGCTCACCATTCAGCTTTGCATATACTTCTTCGGAGTCATCTACAACTTTAACATCTGCTACATCAGATAACTTAATAACTCCTACATTGTCCATATTAAGGTCGATAAGAACTGTATCTGCAAGTTCCTCTGCATCTGATATATCGTCGCCAACTTTTACAAGATACTGACCATCCTCACTATCTGCATAACCCGCAGGCATTTCAAAGTTCTGAGCGATGAGTAAGTTATTTAATGTCTCTATAGAAAGAACTGTATCCAGATCTGCTGCATCCTTTGTTGTCTCCAGAGTATCCTCAACAGTATCCTCAGCCATCTGAATCTGAGCAAGTCCCTGTGATAATGTAGCGGATGTTTCAGCAAGCGTTATAGACTGTTCTATCTCTGCCTTATTGATCATCTGAAGGCCGTCACTAGTCTGCTTCTTACCAGAATTGATCTGTTCAAGACCACTATCGATAGCACTGATACCTGCATCAACCTCTGCCTTGCTTGTTTCAAGCTGAGCTACAGCAGCTGGGATATCCTCATAAGTGGAAACTGATATTCCATATAACGAAAGTGCCGCTCCACTTGTAGCCACCTGAGTATTAATTTCAGTGAGTCCCGCCTCTATCTTAGCTCTATTAGTTATAGCATCCGCGTAAGACATTCCGGTTGTTTGTTCGAACGTAGCATCATCAAGCATACCACCTTCTTCATTTATGCTTAGCGGAATTATTGAATCTAATGCTGCTTTCTGTTCTTCAAGTTCCTTAGCCTGTTCATATGCCTGATTAAGACCATCTATTGCTGTAGCAAGTGTAGACGAAGTTCCTGCAAGAGTTGTCCTCTGTGTCTCTAGCTCACTTCCCTTTTCATACAGCTCCTGCTGAGCATCCTGAAGTGTACTTTTATTCTCACTGATAGTATCAGCAAGTGTTGTTTTACCAGAAGCTATAGCCTTCTGACCTGATTCTATCTCTTCTTTAGAAGATGCAAGCTCGTCCTTTGTGTCCGCAAACTTATCATCTATTTCATCCATTATCTTAGCATTCAGCTTATCTATCTTCTTCTGGTTCATAGTAACCTGAATAGTTTCAGTTATACCACCAGTCGCAGAAACTGAAGCAACACCCTCAACACTTTCAAGCTGCGGAAGGATTTCAGTTTCAATATATTCACTTAGTTCGAGGTTGTCCATTTCCTCAACATTTGCAGCCGCAACCATTACAGGAAGCATATCTGGATTAAGCTGCATTACAATTGGAGTACCTATACTATCGTCAAATGTACCTTTCACCTGATCGAGGCTCTGCTGAATCTCTATCATAGTCGCATCCATATTCGCGCTCTGCTCGTACTCTACGATAATAGTAGAATAACTATTATTCGACATGGATTGAATATTCTTGACATTAGACGTAGTTGCAAGAGACGCTTCTATTGGGGCTGTAACATCTCTTTCAACTGCTTCAGGGCTGGCTCCCATATCTGTAGTAATTATCATTACATATGGGAGATTCATGTCTGGAAGCAAATCTGCGTTCATTCGCATCATCGCAACGACGCCTATTACAATTACCGCAACGACAGCAACAAATACTGTATACGGTCTTCGAACACTAAATTTTGATATCATATTTTTCTCCGTGAAATATTTTTCTTATAATAATATACATAATCCTAAACAAAACAAAAACTGTAAAGTTGCGCCCTGAGGCAACAACTTTACAGTTTACACGTTTTGTAAAATATTTTCAATAATAATTTAATGTATTTAACTCTAATTTTATGCACTAAACTTCAAATCTTCTATAGGAATAGGCTTACTGAATAGGAAGCCTTGTGCCATATCAACACGAACATCCTGTACAAAGCTTAACTGACTCTCAGTCTCTACTCCTTCAACAAGAGATCTAAGTCCAAGACTCCTAATCATCTCTACTATTGACTTAACAATTTTAGGAGTTTGAGTATTTGTATCCAGTGTCCTCATAAACTTCATATCAATCTTAACTACATCGAAGTTGAAATCCTGAAGAGAATTAAGTGACGAATAGCCGCTTCCAAAATCATCCATCCATATCTCGAAGCCATAGTCCTTAAGCTCAATAATCTTCTGCTTCAGTTCTTCACTATTTTTCTCCAAAGCACTCTCGGTGATTTCAATATGAAGGTTCTTTAGCTCAACCTTATATTCCTCAACCTCTTTTTTAATAAATCCAACTATATCAGTAAGCATGAAGTCTAGTCTCGAAAGGTTAATAGAAACAGGAACATCTCGTCCAGCCATTTCTTTTAGTTTACTTTGATCCTGACAAACCTTTTTTGCAATGAACTTATCTACCTTATATATAAGCTTCGAATTCTCCAACACTGGGATGAAATCTCCTGGTGAAAGGAATCCATGAATCGGATCTATCCATCTAGCAAGTGCCTCAAGCTCCATTATCTTTCCACTAGTTATATCAATAACAGGCTGATAATATACCTTGAGATATTCATTTTCAATAGCTTCATCAATATGAGATATTACATATTGCTCAAGCTTATTTCTTCCTTCGAGCTTCTCATCATAGTAAGCTCTTACTGCCTCGTAATCATGTTTTATGCTATCGCAAGCAAGCTTAGCCTTATCGCAAGTAGCACCTACATATTCTCCCTCTGTACAGTAAGCGATTCCTACCTTAAGGTCCATCTTGGCATTACCGAAGAGAGGTTTAACACGACGCATTATTGTTTCGAGCGCCTCATCTATTCTATACTCATAGACCATTGTAACGAAATGATCTTCGGAGAATCTTGAAACTAGTCTACCCGAAAATGCTTCCTGGAGTATTTCTGATATATCCTTGAGAAGCTTATCACCTTTTCGGAATCCATATATCTCATTATAGCTACGGAAATTGCTAATGTTGAAATATAGAACCGCTGGCTTCTTATCATACTCAACAAGATTGTTAAGTATCTCATCTACACGAATACGGAAGAATTGCATATTTGGAAGGCCAGTAACTTCGTCAACACTCTGTCCACTTGGATTAATTGTGATTTCACTAAGGATATCCGTCTGGCGCTTCATGCTTCGATCATATTCATAGCTTTCTACCTGACCCCTACCCTTATTCTTAACCTCAAGAAGTCGAACATCTAAATGTCTCTGAAGGTCCGCCATATCGTCAGCAGATACAGGAGTACCATTCATATAAATAATCGTACAATTAGGATGAATGTGCTTATCCTTGATAACTGAATCTCCAAAGTTTTCCTTTACTGCCAGAATCTTTTCTTTAAAGTCTTCACTAGAAAAGTTTTCACTAATGACCATTATCTTGTCACTCTCGAATCGATAGCAATTATCGATTCCAAAATCGTGCGCAAGCATTTTACCAAGATGAGTTACCATCTCTTCGCCAAAATCATGGCCATATATATCATTGAAAAACTTGAAGTAGTCTATATCTACCAGACCAACGATTATGTCTTTACCAACATAATTTTCTGAGTCTATTCTTAGCGCATATCTATTCTTAAGTCCGGTTATCTCATCATGTCTTGCTCTTCGCTCAGATAATACATAGTTCTCGATATTATCATACCGTTCCGCAAGAACAAAGAGATTCAGAAACATCGAGCCCATAAAGAAGCTTAGAGCATGCACTATATCGAGCTCAAAGATTTCCGGATTCTTAGTAAAGTAACCCAACACAAGATACATAGCCATATTTCCAATAATATAGGAAAGATGTCTAACTGGATTATCCAAGATAAATGCTGGCAAAGTAACAATAAGTAGGAAAAATGTAATAGTTATACTATTAGGATCCCACACCGTTCCCATTAGTGCGCCAAATACCAATACAGGAAGCTGAATCAGATATAGAAAAAGCGTACTTCTCCTGATATGATTCTTTATAAAGTAATTTCTAATAACAAACGCCACCAGAAAATAAGCCACCAGAATGATACTCTGAAAATATCCATTTGTTTTCTTGATAAATACATTTGACAGCAGGTTAACAATTGCAACGATAGTACCAACCATAAGAAATGTCTGGCTAGCAATATCATTTCGCTTAACAACCTCGTCCTTATATTTATAGTATCTCTTGATACTTAGTCTTCTAAGAAATTTCATGCTACACCTACTTTAGGTTATTTATTCACCAAGCATATCCTTCTTAAGCTTCTCAAGCTTGGCTACTGCATCATCAGCGTCAACACCTTTAACCCCAAAGTAGAACTTGATTTTTGGCTCTGTACCAGAAGGTCTAACACAGCACCATGCATTATCTTCAAGTTCATAATAAAGAACATTTGATGAAGGAAGACCTGTAGTTGACTCTTCTCCTGTAACTAGGTCAACTCTCTTGTCAGCCTTATAATCTCTAGCAGCAAGCACCTTTAAGCCCCCCAGCTCCTTAGGTGGATTGTTGCGGAAGTTATCCATTCTCTTCTGAATCTCTGCAGCTCCATCAACACCCTTAAGCTCCAGAGTTGCAAGTCCCTCTTTGTAATAACCATACTTCTGATACAGCTCCTGCATAGCATCACAAAGTGTCTTGCCCTGCTTCTTACAGAATGCAGCAACCTCGCAAAGCATCATTACTGCAACGATAGAATCCTTATCTCTTGCATATGTACCTGTCAGACAACCATATGACTCCTCGAGTCCAAATACATAATTGTTGCAGCCTGTCTGCTCAAATATCTTAATCTGCTCACCGATATACTTGAAGCCTGTAAGAACCTCAATAAGTCTAGCATTATAAGCAGCAGCAATTGCCTTTGTCATATCTGTAGTAACAATAGTTGTTACAAGGGCAGGATTCTCAGGCATTGTACCTGTAGCCTGTCTCTCTCTAAAGATATATTCTGCTATGAGCATTCCTGACATATTTCCAGTAAAGCTCATATATTCTCCTGTCTTGGAATCCTTTGCATAAACACCAAGTCTATCAGCATCCGGATCAGTTGCCAGAACGATATCGGCATCAACCTCTTTTGCAAGTTTAAGAGCAAGCTCCCAAGCCTTTGGATCCTCTGGGTTAGGATAAGCTACTGTAGGGAAGGAACCATCTGGAATCTTCTGCTGTGGCTCAACATATACCTGTGTAAATCCGAGATCCTTAAGAACTCTGCGGACAGGTACATTTCCAGTACCATGAAGTGGTGTATAAACAATCTTGATATCTTTAGCCATCTCAGGAATGATTTCTGGATGAATACTCTGGGCCTTAACCTGAGCGATGTACTTGTCATCGAAGTCTGTACCAATCACATGGAACAGGCCTGCTGCTCTAGCATCGTCCTCATCCATTGTCTTAACCTGTGAGAAATCAACAACCTTTGCAACCTCAGCCATGATTCCTGTATCGTGAGGAGGTGTAACCTGTGCGCCGTCCTCCCAATAAACCTTGTAGCCATTGTATTCTCTTGGATTGTGGCTGGCTGTAACCACTATTCCTGCTATACAACCAAACTCTCTAACAGCAAAGCTGAGTTCTGGTGTAGGACGAAGTGATTCAAACAGATATGTCTTGATACCATTTGCATTCAGGCATCTAGCAGCCTCTCTTGCAAATTCAGGAGACATGATACGTGAATCATGTGCAATTGCAACTCCCTTATCCTGTCCATTCTCTCAGACCACCTGTACCAAACTCAAGACTTCTATAAAATCTATCCTCTATTTCCTTTTCATCACCCTTAATTGATTCGAGTTCCGCTTTTGTTTCATCATCAAAATATGAATCTTCTAACCATTTCAGATACTCATCCATATAACTACTCATCTAAATAAAGTCCTCCTTAATAAGTATGTAAAATATAATGTATAGTCTAATACACAATAGATAGTGTTATTATATCATTTTCGTAAATTAACTGCTACAAAAATATAGTGCCATATCCTAATTTTTTTGGTATTATAGAGGTTGTCACAAATGACCAGTTTTATTCTGGCACTATTTAGGAGTTATAAGATGAAAAAGATTATTCTAACCGGTGGTGGTACAGCCGGACATGTAACACCTAATATCGCTATTATTCCTAGACTCAAAGAACTGGGATACGAGATAAGTTACATAGGAACTAAAAAAGGTATCGAAAGAAAGCTTATCGAGGAGATTGGCATTCCCTACTACGGAATATCATCTGGTAAGCTAAGACGTTATCATGATATGAAGAATTTCACTGATCCTTTCAGAATTGTGCGAGGTTTTGATCAGGCCAATCTTCTGATGAGGAGACTATCTCCGGATGTTGTTTTTTCAAAGGGTGGATTTGTTACAGTACCCGTTGTACTTGCAGCCTCCATACATAAAGTACCTATAGTTATACACGAATCAGATATGACGCCAGGACTTGCTAACAAGATTGCACTTCCACATGCGACTAAGATATGCTGTAACTTCCCTGAGACAAAGGATCTATTTTCTGATAGAGCAACTATAACTGGTACTCCTATCAGACAGGAGCTCTTTAGTGGCAACAAGGAAAAGGCAATAGAATTCTGTGGATTCAAAAATGACAAACCAACCGTACTTGTTATGGGTGGAAGCACCGGAAGTGTCGCAGTTAATAAAGCCGTTTGGGGATGTCTCGATGAACTAGTTAAAAAGTTTAACGTCATTCACCTCTGCGGAAAGAACAAGAAAGATTCCTCCTACAACAGAGAAGGATATGTACAATATGAATATATAAAGGATGAGCTAGCGGACCTCTTCGCTCTTGCTGATATCGTCATTTCAAGAGCTGGTGCAAATGCAATCTGCGAGCTACTCGCTCTCAGAAAGCCAAATATCCTAATCCCACTTTCTAAGAACGCAAGCCGCGGAGACCAGATATTAAATGCTGAGTCCTTCGAAAAGAGCGGTTACAGCTTCGTAATTCAGGAAGAGGATGTAACCAAGGAATCACTACTCGGAGCCATTACCGAGGTCTTTGACAGAAGAGATAAGTATATAGACACAATGAATAAGAGTGAACTGAGCGACTCTATTGAGAGTATAACAAGTATTATCGATTCACTTGTATAATAAAAAAACAGCTTCCGGTCGGAAGCTGCTTTTTTATTTCAATATTATTTAAATATTATCAATCTCCGCAAAGAGCATCAAGTACTGCCTGATAATATGATGCATCTGTCGAACTATTATATGTAGCAGTAGCAACCTCGATATGATCAGGTCCTATCTGCTTATCTGGCTCTATAACCTTATTTCCAATCTTGATATCCTTACCTTCTTTTGTAACATTGAACGCAAGTCTTACATGAGCATTTGTAAATGTAATCATTCCATCACTGTTCTCTTCATTTTCAAAAGATACAGTAGTCTTATATCCATCAGCGTATACCCAGTATGAACCATCACCGTTATCATCAACAGCAAGCTCTTCAATAGTCCATGAAGGATTTCCTGTAGCGGAAAGCATCATATCCTCATATGTATGTTTCTTATTCTTCAGAACCAGTGACTTCTGAATTGTTCCTACAAGATCATCATAGTTATCATTTGTCTTACTCTGATATGTTGCAAGAATAGGATTCTTATACTGTCCTGGAAGAACCAGCCATATTACAACAAATACTGCAACAACTATTACAATACCAATTAAAATTCTACCAATTTTGTTAGCCATAATATTAATATCTCCTTTAATTTAAAAACATTTTATGACTCTAAAAGATTTCTCTTTCAAGCTGATATATATAACTCTCAATGAGTTGCATTCTCTTGTTATATTCAGTTCTTGCAGTTTCAGTCTTGCAACATCTGATAAGTGGTTTGTTCTGTCTGTAGTTCTCCTTGATGCGATAATAAGCTCTCTTATAGCTAGCCTCATCATCGTCAGCAGCCACCATACAGTCACGCATGATTTCAACCGCTCCAACCTCATCTAAGAGAATCGAATCCATAACTATCTGACACTCTAAGGATAGGTCCTTATCCGTATCCATTTCATCACAAGCAAGAATAATCTCTCCAACCTTAACTATGAGTTCTGGACTCACGTCAATGCTATCAAGATATTCTACTGCAACCTCGGCACTAACCTCACCTACTGGTCTATCCTTCTCCCAACCAATATCATGAAGCAAAGCCGCCAGAACAACCACATCAAGATCACCACCAAGCTTAGCTTGAAGTCTGATAGCCCATCTATAAACTCTCATAGTATGGTCGTATGCATTCCTGAATGGATACTGATCAGATCTGACATTTTCAGAAGTGGTCTTCTTTACAAACTCTATTACTTCTGAGTAATCCATACTCTTTTAACCCCTAACATTTTAGTAAAAAACTATAAATCCATATAGTCCCAAAACACTATATTATAATAACACTTTCCATAGGATAATGCTACTTTTTTTTAAAACCGTGCGACCAGCTTTGCAAAGTCTCAACGAGCGTTACCTTAGCAGTTAACTCAATCCAGGCTGCCTCACGGCGCACAGAGAGGTTCTACTTAGTGCTGCTTTGTTCCCAACCTGACACGGT
>CACYQC010000097.1 GCA_902776395.1 uncultured Lachnospiraceae bacterium | reverse complement strand
AAGAGTAGAACTGAATAATCGGAAGGAGTGTTTCCTTTATTAGTCACACGGACGAGGGTTTTGTCTCCTTCAATAATTAGTTCCGAATCAAATTCTGAGTAGGTTAGTCCGTAACCAAATCTATAGAGGGGTTCGTCAGTCATATAGAGATAGGTCATCTTATTTTTCTTGATATCGTAGTCGTCGATAGCTGGGAGCTGATCGTCGCCGGTGTACCAGGTTTGTGGAAGGCGGCCGGCTGGGCTAGTTCTTCCATATATTATGTCGGCGAGTCCATTTCCTAGTTCTTCCGAACCAAGGGCAGACCAAAGGATGCTCTTTATCTCTATTGCTTCGTCTTCTTCACTTATAGCAATAGGTGCATTTGCGAGAAGAGCGAGAGTGATATTATCAAAATGCTCCCTCAGCTCACGAAGAATAGCTCTTTGATAAGGTGGGAGCTCTATCGTATCTCTATCTCTTTCTTCCTTACAATTTACTATTGGATGCAAGCCGAAAGCAGCGATTATTTTTGTGTCGCGTTTCAGATTATTTTCAGCGATAGCCTTCTTTATGAGAGTGCTTCCATCCATAAGGGTCTCGAAGGAGATAGACATCTCACCATCTGTATTTTTGATTCCAGTGATTCGACTGTCTTCCCAGAAGTTTAGTGCATTATCTTCGCCAAAGATTATTTCCTTTCCGTCCTTATCGATCAGTAAAAAGGCTTCATTAACAAACCAGCTGAAGGCTTCGTCAGCATTTGCATAAAGGGTGAAGTTTTCGGCGGTTTCGACATTATTTTTAAACTTACAATCAGGAGAAACTGTTGTGAGAAGCTTACCTGTAGAAGTTGATCTTATAGTTATGCGTGCGTTATCCCACAGCATGATGCGGAAGATTTCCGAAAACTCTTTATTTACAGGAACAACCTTTCCGTCTTGGATTCCAGCGTACATAGGTCCTTTATTTGAGTCATTGTTATTGGACTCGTCAGAAGGAGTATTTATCCTGATTCGTACATATGGGTAGAGCTCCTCGCTCTTTACACATAGACCTTCCTTCAAGGTGACGGTATGACTAGGCAGTCCGCTGTACCAGTCGAGAGGACATCTATTCGAAAATGGACCAAATAAAAATGGCTCGTCTTCCTCACTTATAGGAAGCATTTCATTTTTAAGAAGGACAACTGACTCGGCAGCAGCGGTGCGAGCTAGCTCTCTTGACTCAGCTGTATCGACCTTTTCTATATTATATTCAGAGAGTGGGAAGTACTTAGAACGTTTGTCCTCTGTTAGATCCTCTGGCATAAGTCCAAGCACGGAATAAACCGTCAGCTTATTTATGATAGCTTCTGTGATATAGTCTTCGTTTATTAGACCCTTTTCGAAGGCCTCGTCCATAGCTGCAAATTCAAAATCAAGCGATTCGAAGAAGGTGTCGATACCTGCCTCGAAGGCCTTTCTCACTGCATCAGCTCCATCGGTAGCAGTCTTCTGATCTTCGACTGCATATTCGAGCGTAAATGCATCTGAAACGATATATGGGACTCCCCATTTCTTGAGGAGATTTTTTGCGTCTGGGTTGAAGGTGGAAGGGACGCCATTTACAAGATTGTAAGAGGTCATTACTGACATCGGCTGTCCATATTCGATGATTTCTTTAAAGACTCTGAGGTAATAGTTTTCCTTCAGTTCGTCAGATATTTTTGTGTCTGAAATGAATCTATTATGTTCGACATTATTTCCGTAGAAATGCTTCAGAGTAGAAGCGCACTGAATAAAGTTCTCGTTATCTCCGTAGATTCCGCGTATATATTCGCCGGCCATTCGAGAAACGAGATGAGGGTCCTCGCCGTAGGCTTCCTCATTTCTTCCCCATCTAGGATCGCGCTCCATATCTACGGTTGGAGCTAGTCCGCCAAGACCGTTATGTAAGTGCTCATTCAGCAGACTTCGCATCTCGGTACCTACTACATTTCCGATATTCTTCATCATCTCTTTATCAAAGGATGCAGCCATTCCGATAGGACATGGAAAGACAGTGGTGAACTGTGGCTCGCCATAATCAAAGTCCTGATCGTGCCTAGCCTGAACCCCGTGAGCAGCCTCGCCGGCAAACTTTAGATAATAGATTCCTAGTTCTGCCTGTTTCTTGGATTTACCGTGGAATATAGTCATCTTATCTTCAAAGCTGAGGCTACGAACGAATTCCTCAGCTCTTTTTCTATGATAAGTCAAATCTCTTTTCATAACCCCCTCCAAATTGCATAACCCCATTTGTGAATAATCACATGAAATCACTATATCATTTTTGTTATTTTATGGCAATTAGTCGATTGTTTTAAAAGGGCGTTAGCGTTAAAATGTGTAACTATGGAAAAGCTAAATTATAAAAATATGAATAATCATTTAAAGGGAATACTCTGCATAATTGCGGCAGCGGCAGGGTTTTCTTTCATGACCTTTTTTGTTCGAATATCGGGTGAACTTCCTACTATGCAGAAGGTCTTCTTCAGAAATGCTGTTGCGCTGGTTATTGCGGTGATAACACTGGTTGCAAAGGGCGGAGATTTTCATATAGATAAGAAGAATAGAGTGGATATTCTGATGAGATGTCTCTTCGGAACATCGGGAGTTATAGCTAACTTCTATGCGATAGATAGACTGGACTTATCAGATGCAAATATGCTGAACAAGCTGTCTCCTTTCTTCGCTATCATAATGTCTATTCCTATACTTAAGGAGAAGCCTAATCGTACAGATGTGATCGCAACAATAATAGCCTTTATTGGTGCACTATTTATTATTAGACCAACAGGTGCAAGTATGAGAGTTATCCCAGCACTTTCCGGACTCTATGGTGGCTTCGGTGCTGGAATGGCTTATGTTTTCGTTCGTAAACTAGGCAAAAAAGGAGAGAGAACACCGATCATCGTCATGTGTTTCTCTCTATTCTCGTGCCTTGTATCAGCACCATTTCTTTTATTTAATTATCAGCATATGGAGACCTGGCAGCTGCTATGTCTTATCATGGCAGGTGTATCAGCAGCGGTTGGTCAGTTCGGAATAACCTCTGCTTATAAGTTTGCTCCTGCTAAGGACATTTCCGTGTTCGATTATACCCAGGTTATATTTGCTGCCCTATGGGGAATACTCTTCCTGGGCGAGATACCAGAATGGATGAGTATCATAGGTTATGTAATAATAATAGGAGTGGCAGTGTTCCGCTGGCATAAAGCAAGAAACGCCAACACAGAAAGTGTTAGCGTTAAAGAATCATAATAGATTGATAACTCTTGCTACAGTTGCATATTGGTTAGCAAGGAAGTCGCCATTCTGGAAAGCTGCATCATTTAGATCAAACAGAATAACACCATATAATGTCTCTCTGAAATAGAGAGGCATTAGTACCATGTTATACTGTTCCTGTGTCAGGAATGAATTATCAAATAAATGCTTCGTATCTATGTACTGTGCAGAAGGTGGAACTATCGACTTGGTTCCGTCTGTCATGGCAGCCTTGAGCAGTACATGATCAGGCATATTGAAGATTTCGTCCTGTCTATGAATGATAGGTTTTTCGTACATATAGAGATATGCATTATTTACTCCGAGAGAACTTAAGTTATTAAGGATAGTTATATAGTTCTCGTCGCCACCTTGGCTGAAATCGAGGGTTTCCTCGAGAAGCCTCTTGAGTGAACCCATAGAGGACTTCATAGATAATTTATATTCCATAGTGTCGCTCCTTAAAGTGAGAGCGACCTTTTTTAATATAGTAGAGAAGGTTTCATAAACCTGACATTTTCTTTCATAGGAATCGAATCTATTAATTACGGCGGCCTTTACTCTATCGACGTAGGATATCAGAACATCTACATCGGTATATTCAAGGGCTCCCATCATAAAGAACTCGTCGGTCTTTGTCTTGATAAAGCTAACTCTTTCGGGACTATACTCCACATCATTTACGTAATCGATAATGATATTCATAAGTGCTTTATAGGTAAGAAATATACGGAAGTCTTCAGGCTTTGAGTTATTCTCAAACTTATAGAAAATGCTATTAAAATATTCATCCAGATACTGCTTATCAAGTATCTTCTTATCTACATTTTTTCTATCCATGAAGGATCCAAAGGAATCCCTTAGTATAAAACGTGTAGGGACAGTTAGCTCACCACCATTCCATCCATCGAGTATTCTCTTAGCTAGAGTATAGGTTTTTGCACCCAGCTTCTTCGCATCTGCATCGGCAGTTGTAAGAGAAGGCGTTGCCATACTTCCTGTAAGAGAATTATCGAAGCCCATAACCATGATATCCTTGCCAGGAACAAGACCTCGTTCCTCCATAACTTCGTAGAGGCCTAGGGCGTTGTCATCATTTATACAGATAACCGCTTCAACGTCTGGATTAAGGTCCAGCAGCTTCTCGCAATTTGCCTTGCAGTCATCGAAGGCAAGTGGAGTCTTTACAACAGAGTTTGGTCCAATTTCCAGCTTGTAATATTCTGCCATTTCCTGGAAAGCTTCGTATCTCTCAGCAACATCGGCATTATGCTCGAGAGAAGTGAGCATGCAGATATTTCTAAGACCTAGCTCATCAACGAGATAGGTCATACCATCATATATTGCAGATTTGTTGTCGAAGGTTACTCCGGGATATCCAGCTATTTTGGAAGCCGCAAGAACTATAGGAATACCTAACGCCTTCAGGTCGTCCATGAAACGGTATAGGTTTTCCTGCGTGGTAAGACATCCTATATTGTCCGCGGAGACAATCAGGATATCGATATTATTAGATTTGATACAACTGACAGTTGTTTGATATTGAAACTCATATAGATCAGGGATGTCTTTCATTTCCCTGTTTATGTATTTGATAGGTATGAAGACGATGTTGATGTCGTCTCCAGAAGCTTCCTCGATGGCGCCCTTGCATAAAGGTTCAGTGAACTCATCCATTATGCCGCCAACTAGAAAACCGATTGTTTTTTTGCTACTCACTATAAATCCCCCCCAGATTCAAGTATATCTATAAGGACCCCCGTCCTGACTCCTTTATTCTACCATAAAATGCCTGTAAACCCAAATAAAGAATTATCCTGATTTTGTTTGAATAAGTATTGAACGTGAATCGAATTTTAGGTATTATATAAGGTAGTTTTATTTTGTTTTTATGGGAGGGGTACCTAATGAAAAAACGACTTGTTACACGTAGCGATTTCGATGGTCTTGTTTGTGCAATGCTGCTCAAGGAAATGGACCTGATTGATGAAATAAAATTCGTACATCCTAAGGATGTCCAGGATGGAAAAGTAGAACTATCTGAGAATGATATTACAACTAACCTTCCTTATGATAAGAGAGTAGGACTTGCTTTTGATCATCATGAAAGTGAGCTGCTTAGAAATGATCCTGAGGAATATAAGGGTAAATATATAATCGATGGCCATGCTAAGTCCGCTGCAAGAGTTGTATATGATTACTATGGTGGAGCGGAGAAGTTCACTAGAGTATCTGAAGAAATAATGCTTGCGGTAGATAAGGGCGATAGCGCTGATTTCACTGAGGAAGAGATTCTGAATCCAACAGGCTGGGTGCTCATGAACTTTCTTATGGATGCGAGAACAGGACTTGGAAGATTCCATACCTTCCGTATATCCAACTATGATCTCATGATGGAGCTTATTGATTATTGTGTGGATCATAATATCGACCAGGTTCTTGAACTTCCTGATGTTAAGGAAAGAGTGGATATGTATTTTGAACAGCAGGAGCTCTTCAAAGCACAGCTGCAGAAGATAACTAAGATTCATGATAAGGTTGCAGTGATAGATCTCAGAAACGAAGAGACTATCTATACAGGAAATAGATTTATGGTCTATGCTATGTGGCCTGAAGTAGAGATATCCGTTCACGTTGCATGGGGCTTCAAGAAGCAGAACACAGCTGTAATGATTGGTAAATCAATTATCAATAAGAACTCTGATTTCAATATCGGTGAGCTATGTCTCAGCTACGGCGGTGGCGGTCATGCAAATGCTGGAACCTGCCAGCTGGATAATGATAAGGTAGATGCTGAACTTCCAAATATTATAGATAAACTTAATGGAGTAAAATAAAGAGATAAGCTTTATGAAAAGAGTATCATTAAAAAATATAATATATGTTTTAGTTCTGATAATAGTAGGTATTGCTCTTAACAGAGGAATATCTGCTATTAGCAGTTTGTTGGGACTTAGTCTATACCTGGATTCCATAGGAACCATGTTCTCTACTGTAATAGGCGGAGTCTTTCCAGGTATGGTAGTTGGATTCGCCTCAAATATGATAGGAGGACTATCGGATTCCTCCACCTTTTACTATGGAACAATCAATGTACTTATTGCACTTATAGTTGGTGTAGCAGTAGGAAATGGATATTTCGATAAGCTTTACAAAGTGCTTACACTTATTCCGCTTTTTCTGCTTCTAAGCATTCCAACCTCCCTACTTACATATATGCTTTTTGAGTTTCAAGTAGGAGAAAATGTTGCTTCGCCAGCAGTTCAGATGTTCCACGATATGGGTATGCCAATTATGTTCGCGCAGATTCTTGGTGATTTCTGTGTGGAGCTGCCGGATAAACTGATATCACTTATTGCTACATTTTTCCTTGTAAAGCTTGTTCCTGGAAAAATGAGAGTTGAATTTGGCAGAATATCCGGTGATGAACTGAGAAAGA
>CACYQC010000096.1 GCA_902776395.1 uncultured Lachnospiraceae bacterium | reverse complement strand
AATAAACTTCTTAACTCAATAAATGTTCAGGTCGCTGGAAAAACTGGTACAGCCCAAGAAGGAGAGGACCGGCCAGCCCATGCGTTATTTATATCCTACGCGCCATATACAGCGCCTGAGGTATCGGTTACAACTGTTATTCCAAATGGTTATTCCTCTGCAAATGCCGCAGATCTAACCGGATTTATATATGCATATATGTATGATAAAGAAGCACTTAATGATGCTTCCTTCACAGAAGATAATGGAGAAGTAGGAGATTAATCCATACAATGTTTAAGAAATACAGTATAAAATACTACAATTTCATATTGTTCTTTTTACTGCTAGCCATAATGATAATCGGTGTATATGTTATTGATAGTGTAAATGAAGAATATACCGTTAAACAGACTGTCGGTGTAATCCTTGCTGTAATCATAATGATAGTTCTTTCGTTTATTGATTATCATTTTATTATCAAGTTCTATATACCGCTTTATATAGTCTGCAATATACTTCTGATACTGGTTCTTGTAGCGGGTTCAACCGTTAATAATGCCACCAGATGGTTCACTATTGCTGGTATTACCTTCCAGCCTTCGGAGCTCGGAAAGACTATTTTGATCATATTCTTTGCTACTTATTTGAGTAAGCTTATGGATGCAGAAAAGGTCAGCTCCTTTGGAGGAATAGCAGGCTTTGTAATATTCTGGTCCGTACCAGTGCTACTTATATATCAAGAGCCTGACCTATCAACACTTATTTGTATCACTATGGTACTGCTAACAATGTTCTATATGTCGGGACTTAGCTATAAGATAATAGGAATAGCATTACTTATTCTTATACCTACTTTTAGTATATTTATATGGTATATACAGAAGCCTGATCAGAAGCTTCTATATGAGCATCAGGTTAAAAGAATAATGTCCTTTATCTATCCTTCTGAATATGAGGACGAAACCATGCAGCAGGAAAACTCTGTAATGGCAATAGGTTCCGGGCAACTGATGGGTAAAGGAATCAAGAAGGATAAAAACGAATCAAATACAAGTGATACAAACCTTATTTCCGAGCAGCAGACAGACTTTATTTTCTCTGCTGTAGGAGAATCCTTTGGATTCTTCGGAAGTGTAATAATTATTGGAATTATTCTACTTATAGTGTTACAATGTATAAGGACTGGAAGGAGGGCCAGAGATGACGTTGGCTTCCTTATTGCAACCGGTATGGGGTGCCTGGTTGGATTTCAGTCATTTATAAATATTGGAGTAGCAACCAGACTATTACCTAATACTGGAATTCCACTTCCATTTATCAGTTATGGACTGACATCGCTTATTAGTCTGGCTATTGGTATGGGGATAGTACTTAATATCAGCTTACAAAAGAGGAAATACTAGATTCGGGGGATGAACGATGAATATTGCATTAATTGCACATGATCCTAAAAAGAAACTCATGCAGAATTTCTGTATAGCCTACAGAGGTATTCTGGAACATCATGATGTTTATTCTACAGAAACGACTGGTCGACTAGTTGAAGAAGCTTCTGGGCTTAATGTACACAAGTTCTTGGCAGGTCATCTAGGAGGAGTGGAGCAGATTGCTACTCAGATAGAAAGTAATCAGATAGATATGGTTATTTTCCTTAGAGAGAATAGTATGAGCCAGCCTCATAATAATGACTTTCACAATATATCCACTCTATGTGATGTATATAACATTCCACTTGCATCAAATCTCGCTACAGCTGAGCTTCTTATCAAGGCTCTTGAGAGAGGCGATCTGGACTGGCGTTCACTATACAAGAATTAGAGGTTTGAAATGGGTAAGGCCGTTATATATTACTTAATATTAATCATACTTGCAGTACTAAGTGTAGGTTTCTTCATTAATAAAAATATGAAGTATTCCGATGCTTATGACAGTGAAACAATAAATGAAATACAGGTCAGTTCATCCATGCCAATGTATGAACCTGGCGGATATCAATCCGTATATGCAGTTATCCCTGATGGTGAAGATGTAAATGCCGATCAGTTTAAGGATGATACATATGCGGTTCTTCTTGTTGATAACGAAGAAAGAGTCCCTATAGTTTCTTATAATTCTCTAAGAAGAATATATCCAGCAAGTACCACAAAGCTTATGACAGCACTTGTTGTTTGCGATGCCTTATATGCAGGTCAATTTGGACTAGAGGATGAAATAACTATAACTCATGATCCTAATATCACAGAGGAAGGTGCACTTAAGAGTGAAATCAAACCTGGATGCACTATTACAGTCAGAAATCTTCTGTATGGACTACTGATGAAGTCTTATAATGACTACGCTGTAATTCTCGCAGAACTAGTAGCCGGGGATCAGGCTTCCTTCTGTGAAAGAATGAATCAGAAGGCTTTTGAGATAGGAGCGACGGGATCACATTTCGCTAATCCACATGGACTTCATGATGATAATCACTATATAACTGCATATGATATGTATCTTATACTTCAGGAAGCTGAAAAGTATGACATTATAAGAGAGATTGATTCCTATGATAGCTTCAGCTATACATATACAGATGCTGAAGGCGTAATCTGTGAAGACGATATCACTCCAACAAATATGTTCCTTGCTGGTAATAGAGCACTTCCTTCAAATATAACAATTAATTCCTGGAAGACTGGAACAACAGAGCTTGCAGGTAACATTCTAGCTATGAACGTTACTATTGATGACAAGGAATATTCTATGTTTGTTGCAGATGCAGTTTCACCAGATGATTTATATGATAAATATGGTCTGTTATTTAACCTGACTAAATAAGGAAAGATAATGAGTAAGAAGAATAGCAACATTATAAAACTGAATAGAAGAGCGAGATTTAACTCAACTATAATAATCTTTGCTATTATTCTGATATATGTAGTAGCTAGTATTATTATATCTATTTCAAAGGAGCCAATAACCACCTACAAGGTTGGCTCAAGTAATATCAATAATAATATTACTTGTACAGGAATAGCTCTAAGAAACGAAATAGAGATATCCTCCTCTAAATCAGGATATATGATCTACTTCGTACATGATGGCGATAAAACCAAGAAGAATTCTGCAGTCTGTACTGTTGATGAAACTGGAAATGTCATCACTGCAATTAAAGAAGCCGGAGAAAGCGACGAAGGAAATGAGCTTTTTACTGATGCAGACTATGCACATATCAGATCTACTATTGATACTTACAAATCATCCTATTCTGATGTTACATTTTCCAATATATATAACTTTAAGTCTGATATAGAGAGCAAGGTTATGGAGCTTTCCAGCGAAGTAATGATGCAGCAGATAAATGCCGGTGGCGCTTCTGTTAGTTCAACACTTCAGACTATAAAGGCTACAGAAAGTGGTGTAATCACATATTATACCGATGGTTACGAGAAGAAGACTCCAGAGACTCTTTCTGAGGACGACTTCAATCAGGCTAATTATAAAAAGAATTCTCTTAAGTCTGGAGATATCCTGGATTCAGGTTCTACTGTATTCAAGATAGTTTCAGATGAGAACTGGAATATTGTTTGTCAGATTACTAAGGAACAGGCAAAGGCTATATCAGAAGAAGAGAGAGTAAGATTCACTATTAATAATTCTCCAAATGAAGTTTCTTCAACCTTTAGCTTAATTGAAAAGGATAATTCAACCTTCCTGGTACTTCCTCTTTCAAAATATATGGTGGACTATATAGACGAAAGATTCCTAAATATTGAAATAATACTTAATAGATTCGAAGGCCTGAAGATTCCAAATTCAGCTTTAATAGATAAAGAGGTCTATAAGATTCCTAAGTCTTATGTTCCTGAGAATGAAAAATCCTCTACTAAGACCGTTAGAGTAATTAGATATGAGGATGAAAAGAAACATTCCAAAGATAAGGCTAAGAAGTCCTTAGATACAGCAACTATAAATGATGCAACACTTCTGGATGCTTCACCAATAGATGCAACAGAAACAGATACAAAAGTAATAAAAACACCAGAAGGTGACGGCAGAAATAAAAAGGTTGAGCTGATAGTATATAAGACTGATGAACAGTATTACTATGTTGACAAGGACGCCTTCTACGATACAGACCAGATTTATACTAATTCTGGCGATAGTACTATTCCAGTAATGTCCCTTGAAAGAGCTAATCTAAAGGGCGTATATCTAGCAAATACTGGTGTTGCCAACTTCATCGAGGTTACTATTGTTAAGACACAGGACGAATTTACAATAGTTAAAAACGATGAAAATCTAAAGGAATTTGATAACATTGTTCTAGATGCAGAACAAGTTAGAGATAATCAATCATTATATTAGAAAACGAGGTTTTAATTATGAGCGATTCAATCCAGGAAAGATATAGAGAAGTAAGAGCAAAGGTTGATGAAGCCTGCAAAAGAGTTGGCCGTGATCCATCAGAGGTAACTCTTATAGCTGTAAGTAAAACAAAGCCTCTAAATGATATAGAGAAGCTTATAGAGATAGATGTAAATGACTTCGGTGAGAATAGGCCTCAAGAGCTTAAAGAAAAGTTCGATATGGTGTCTACACCTGTTAGATTCCATCAGATAGGACATTTACAGACTAATAAAGTTAAATACATAATCAATAAGGCTGTTCTTATACATTCCGTAGATTCTATGAAGCTTGCTCTTATGATAGAAAAGGAAGCTGCAAAGAGAGACCTTCACGTAGATGTACTTATAGAGGTTAACTATGCGGAAGAAGAGTCCAAATTCGGAGTGAAAAAAGAAGAAGCTCTTCAGCTTATCAAGGACATTTCTAGCTCATATAGACATATTCATATAAAGGGACTTATGACTATAGCACCATTTGTTGATGATCCAGAAGAGAACCGTCCTATATTCAAGGGTATGCACGAATTATTACTTGACATAAAATCTCAAAACATAGATAATGTTGATATGTCCATTCTCTCTATGGGTATGACAAATGATTATGAAGTTGCTATTGAAGAAGGCGCTACTATGGTCAGAGTTGGTACCGCGATTTTCGGAGAGAGAGCATAAGTTAGTACGATTGGAGATTAACGATTCATGGCTGGTGGAAAGAGATTTCTAGATTATTTTAAAATCAATGATGATGAAGACGATTATGATGAGGATGATGATTACATCTTCGACGAGGATGAAGACCTTGAATATGAGGAACCTATAAGGAAGAAGGCTAAGGCGCCTGCACCAAAACCTGCACCTGCACCTAAGGCTTCAAGGAGTTCATACACAGCTCCTCCTAGAGAGTCCAAAAGATTCAACACTTCAACCGCTACAGATAAATTAGTATCTTTTGATGGCGGAGACAGAAGACCGAAGGCACCAAAGTCTTCAGAGGTTTATGTTATAAAGCCACAGGAATTCGATGATGCACAAACTGTTGCAGATTTTCTAAAACGCGGTCAGGCAATTGTGATCAACATGGAAGGTTTGCAGTTAGAACCCGCACAGAGAATTATAGATTTCATTGGTGGAGCTTGTTATGGTATGGAGGGGGAACTGAAAGCGATTTCAGCATCTATATTTATAGCTGTTCCTAATAGTATAGAGGTTTCTGGCGACCTTAGAGAAGAGATACTTAATTCTAACTTCTCACCTATACTTGGGAATTAATATCTGAATCTATAAAGTTCAGAAGGGGGTTTAGTTATAGAATGTTAACACCACTTGATATTCAACAGAAGAAATTCAAGGGCGGTTTGGGGTATGATAAGAAGGACGTTCAGGCATTTTTCGATGAGGTTTCAAAGAGCTATGGCGAGCTCTACAAATCGAACGCCGAACTAAAAGAAAAGGTTATCACACTTACAGATACTGTTCAGCATTATAAAGCAACTGAAAATGAGCTTAACAAGAAGCTTCTTATTACTGATAAGAATATAGAAGAGTCTAAGTCAAATGCTGAAAAGAACGCAAAAGCTATCGAACTTGAAGCTATGAGCAGAGGTAATGATATCATTAAGGAAGCTCAGGCCAAGAAAGAAAGACTTGATGAAGAAATACTTGAGTTGACTGCTAAATATGCTGAATATAAGGCTAATTTTAATAGTCTTATTAGAAAGCTCCGCAGAACTCTTGATGATAATGATTTTGATCCTAATGCTGCAAATACAGTTGCTGCATCTGGTTATCATAAGAATGAAGAAAATACAGACACCAGCTTCTTTGATATTTCAGGAGCTTCAGGTGGTTCTGATTCTTCAAGTAGCTCTGGTGGTTTTGGTAGTGGCAGCAGCAGTAGCGGCGGAACCAAACTCAGCATGGCTAATAAGCAAAGCAATTCATCCAATGTATATGGTTCTACGCTTGGTGGTGATGGAATTGATCCATTTAGTGATATAACATTTATGGATGATTAATAGGAGGAATATATGTCATTCAATAAATCATTACCTATATATTTCGAGGGTAATAAGATATATGACATAGTTTATTCTGACAGTTTTAGTGAACTAGAGGTTTTCTTTAAATCATATAATTCTGAGAATGCTAGGAAACTATGCATAGTCTCAGACTCTAAAGTGGCATCCTATTATATGGATGCTATTTTAGATATAGCAAAGAATTCCTTCTCTAATGTCATAAGCTATGTATTTCCAGAAGGAGAAGAGAGTAAGAATCTTGATACCGTGAAAAACCTCTATGTCAAACTGATAGAAGAGCAATTCACACGTAAGGATCTGCTTCTAGCCTTAGGCGGAGGCGTAACAGGAGATATGTGCGGATATACAGCTGCAACATATCTAAGAGGAATAGATTTTATCCAGGTTCCAACTAGCCTACTAGCCGACGTGGATTCAAGCATAGGCGGTAAAACTGGAGT
>CACYQC010000095.1 GCA_902776395.1 uncultured Lachnospiraceae bacterium | reverse complement strand
CAACGCCAAGTGAGAGAACAATCTCGTCTCCTTCCTTAGTATATTTAGCCGCATTATCAACTAGTATTCGCATAGCCTGTTTTATCATTGAGGCATCAGCATTTAGCATCACATTACTACTCTGTTCATTAAATCTATATACATGCTTTTCATCTATCATGAGCGACTCTTCATAGATTTCTCTCATGATATCATTAAGCAATACATTCTCAAAATTCATTGTGTTTCTACCAGCATCACCTCTAGCAAGGAACAGAAGCTGTTCCACCAGATGATTCATGTGGTCCGTCTCATGCTTAATAGCGGTTATCGACTCCTCCAGTATTTCCTCATCATCCTTTCCCCATCTATCCAGCATATCCGCATAACCCTTGATAACTGATATAGGGGTTCTCAGCTCATGCGAAGCATCATTAACAAATCTTGCCTGCTGCAGATATGTATCATGCATTCTATGAAGCATGTTATTCATAGCCGCCTCTATCCCCTGAAGATCTGAATCCTCAAGTGACAGCTCTGTAGTTTGTTCTGGAGATATATGCTCTATAGCATTTTCAATTGTATGATACTTGCTCTCATCAAAAGAGATCTTGCTTATCTCATCCGCTCTCAGCGCTATCTCATTTATAGGATTCAGTGTTTTCTTAATCCTTCGATATTCGCCATAGTACGAGAAAACAATATTCATAAACTGGAATACCATCGCGACTATAACCAAACCGCAAATAATGATAAAGGGTTCAAATACCTTTTCATTTATTAGTACTTCTTTTCCAGATTTAACAACATAAGTAAGGTTTTGGAATCCTTCTCCCCTTGTAGTAAAGGACCTAACGTAATGAATATTTATTTTAGTTAGCCCTTCCTCTAGATTGCCATTTCCAAACTTATTAGTCTCAATATTCAGGAGCCATATAAAGGATAACGCGATAAATAGAAAAATATCGGCAGCAAAAAAAGCTCCTATCTTCGCACCGACTTGCTGTCCGTGAAGCTTAAGAGCTATTGATGACATTTTCTTTTGTTCTTTCCCTCTGCTCATACTATCCCTTTATGACATATCCGACACCGCGGACTGTCTGAATCATTTTAACGTCATATACCTCGTCTATCTTAGTACGGAGATATCTCACATAAACATCTATAACATTAGTCTCTCCGAGATAATCATAGCCGCAAACCCTTTCCAGCAGAGTATCTCGAGAGAGAACTATATCCATATTTTCCAGGAGGACTTGAAGCATAACAAATTCACGATTTGTCAGCTCTATACTATGTCCATCATAGGTGACGGAGTGTTTAGGAACATCCAGTACAAGGCTATTCCATCTATATACTCCGTCAGCAATCTTACCATTTTTATCTTCTGCCGCCTCATCAGAAGTAAATGCCCCACCAACAGCGGCTACTGTGCCTGCATTTCCATGAAGCTTAAGCGCAACTCTGATTCTAGCCAGAAGCTCTTCTATAGCAAATGGTTTAGTTATATAATCCACCGCTCCCGCATCAAGTCCAGAAACCTTATCCATTACAGCATCTCTTGCAGTAAGCAGAATAACTGGAGTTTGCTTCTCACGGTGAAGCCTACGTAAAACCTCTAGGCCATTTAATTCTGGGAGCATAATATCTAGGAGAATCAGATCATAGTCTTTCTGAAGAGCCATTTCAAGCGCACTTCGCCCATCGCCAACCTTGTCTACCTGATAGCCTTCATGCTTCAGTTCAAGCTCCGTAAATCTGGCTAGCTTCTCTTCATCTTCTACTACTAAAATATATGCTCCCATCTATTAATCCTCTTTTACTGTACCTTCTACTGTTCCTTCTACTACACCATCAACTGTTTCAGCAGTTGTCTGAACTGTATCCTGTGCTACATTTCCATTATTAAAGCTCTCATTGAAGCTTGTCTTTACCTTACCAGCGAAATCAGAAGCCTGATTCATTACATTATTTACTTCAGCAGCATCGTTCTTACCAACGATTGAATATCTGCAGTCACAGAACAGTGACACGATAATAACGATTACAAGCAGCTCCCATGCACAAAGAAGTGCTATGATTGATATCCAAAGAGGAAGCTTGATGATTTCCTGACCATTTCTAACAACCTTCAGTGAATTATCTACTGTATATTGGAAGCCTCTCTTGATAGCAGCTCCGATATCTTTGAAGATACTCTTGCCCTTTGTATCATTTGTCTTCTCAACTGCTGCTGGCACATCTCTGTAAACACTCTGCTGTGCTTCTCTTGTTGTGTACTGACTCTGCTGTGGGCCCTGAACCTTTCCAGCCTTCTCAAGAGCTATCATAGCATCCAGGATATCTCCGTTTGCTTCTTCAAGAGCTTTCTTTGCATCCTCGTAAGAAACATTTGCCTTCTGTACTAACTTTTCAACCTTCTCGAATTCTTCCATAATTTTAAACCTCATCTTTCTTTAAACTATTCCAATAACTAAGTTTTGTTATCGGTTATTTCCTTTTGACAATTCACATTCTAATCTTAATAAATGAAATAGTCTTTAGAGAAAGATTAAAATTAGATTAAAATAGTTATACCATAAATCAGCCTCCACCATCAATACCGGCAGATGCCTGCTAGCCCTACTTGAGCTTATATGGTACAATGGTTGTTAGTTTTGTGAGGATATAATAATTAACTAGGTGAAATTATGACATATTATATTGATTATATAAAATGGGATAGAATCTGGGTCTACTTTCATTTTCAGACCAAGAAGGATAACCGTCCAGTTTATCTTGTGAGCTTGGATGGTCGCTACAAGATTCCCCTCATCGAGGATCATCCCAATACATACAAACTAAATATAACAAATCCTGGAAATGCAGCCATGCTTCCTACCTGTGTCTATCAGCTAAGAGCTTATGATGGCACTCATGTCGCATGTGTAGCCTGGATGAATCCGCAGGAATGTAATAGAGAATTTATATATTTCCATTCTGAGAGATCCTATAAGGTTCAGTTTACAAATAGAAATGGATTCAAGATGCTGACCACCGATGGTGTCAGAAAGAATCTGAATACCGTAACACGTATTCTATCACTGATAAGACGCACCAAGCATAACGCAGCAAAAACTGTTCTTAGAAGCATTTACCGTCTGGAGCATTTACTTCATCATAGGAAAACTCCACTTAATAGACAGAATCCTAATATCCTACTTATGTCTGATATGAGCGAGGAAATGGGATCTAATATGGCAGCCTTCAAAAATGCTCTTGAGAGACGAGGCTTTAAATATGATACTTCTCTTAGATCTGTCACTACAAAGCATTATTCATTAAAAGAATGGATAAGGACGCTTCGCAAGATTGCAAGGGCAGACTTTATCTTCCTAGACGACCATTCTCAGACCACTGACTGGCTTAAGATTAAGGGAACAATTATAACTCAGCTCTGGCACTCAGGAGCTGGTTTTAAATCCACGGGCTACAGTCGATTTGGTATGCCTGCAAGTCCTGCTCCACAATCAGGTCATCGTCAGTACACCTACGGTATAGCAGGTTCCAGGAAAATAAGACATTTCTTCTCTGAAGTTTGGGGAATAAATGATGAACAAGTACTTCCAACAGGTATGCCACGTCTGGATGAATTTCTGAATGAAGAATATAGAAAAAATACTACTAAGAATATACTTAAGGATTACCCTATTCTTAATAAATATCGTGGCAAGAAGCAGTTTATTCTATTCGCCCCAACATATCGTGGTGAAAACAAGCGTCATGCCTAC
Source organism: uncultured Lachnospiraceae bacterium (assembly GCA_902776395.1). GTDB lineage: Bacteria > Bacillota > Clostridia > Lachnospirales > Lachnospiraceae > Eubacterium_Q. Next base: position 3,142 of record CACYQC010000095.1, on the reverse strand, counting down.
TATCCGATTGAAAATCTTGATATGGGTAAAATCTACAAGATGTGTAAGGAAACAAATTCACTATTCCTATTTAAGATGCATCCATATGTTGCACCCGTTCAAATACCGGAGGAGTATAGTGACAAGATCCTGGATCTAACAAATTACAAGAATATAAATGATCTGTTCTATATAACAGATCTTCTTATAACTGACTATTCCTCTAATATATATGAATTCTCACTTATGAAGAAGCCTATGCTCTTCTATGCATATGATATAGATGAATATAGCAAAGAAAGAGGTTTCCACAGAGACTACCGCGAAAATGTTCCCGGTAAAATTGTAGAAACCTTCAGTGATATGATCAGAGCCATATATAATAAAGACTATGAATTTCATCGTGTCGAAGAATATATAAATAACAACTTCGAGAATATAGATACACATGCCTGTGATCGAATAATAGATTGGATAATTCTTAATAAAAAACGAGATTATGAAGAAAACTAACGTATTTATTCTACCCAATCAAAGCTTCTTGAGACTGCTTTCTTCCAGCCGTCTAGTCTGGACTGTCTCTCCTCTTCGTCTATCTCAGGCTTATATACTCTATCTATACTGATAACAGTTCTAAGCTCATCAACGGAGTTCCAGTAGCCTACAGCGAGGCCTGCGAGAAAGGCCGCTCCCATGGCTGTACTCTCGAGACAGCTAGGTCTAACTACTGTAGCATTTATTATATCCGCTTGTGTCTGCATGAGGAAATTGTTAGCGGATGCACCACCATCAACCTTTAGTTCACTGAGCTTTACTCCCGAATCTTTTTCCATAGCAGAAAGAACATCACTAGTTTCATAAGCTATGGATTCAAGTGTTGCTCTTATGATGTGATACTTATTTACACCTCTTGTTATTCCAACTATAGTACCTCTGGCGTATTGATTCCAATAAGGAGCTCCAAGTCCTGTAAATGCAGGAACCACGTAGCAGCCATTTGAATCCTTTACCTTAGTTGCCATATATTCAGAATCTTCAGCACTATCTATAAGTCTCATCTCATCTCTTAACCACTGTATAGATGCACCTGCTATAAAAACTGAACCCTCTAGAGCATATTGAATACGACCATCTACTCCCCACGCAATAGTAGTAACCAGTCCATTTTCTGAGAATACAGGTTTATCACCAGTATTCATGAGAAGAAAGCATCCTGTTCCATAAGTGTTCTTAGCATTTCCCTTCTCCCAGCACTGCTGACCAAAGAGAGCCGCCTGCTGATCACCTGCTATTCCTGCTATTGGGATTTCTCTTCCAAGGATATGCTTGCTGGCCTTGCCATATACACAGCTACTGTCCTTTACCTCTGGCAGCATGCACATAGGTATTCCAAGTTCCTTTAATATATCCTCATCCCACTTTAGCTCGTTGATATTAAACATCATAGTTCTAGAAGCATTCGAATAATCTGTCACATGAACTCGTCCGTGAGTCAGCTTCCATATGAGCCATGTATCTACCGTACCGAAGAGAAGCTCTCCTCTCTCTGCTCTTTCTCTTACGCCTTCAACATTCTCCAGAATCCAGCGGAGCTTAGTCGCTGAGAAATATGCATCTATTACAAGTCCTGTCTTAGAGCGAATTGTATCTTCTAAGCCTTTTGCCTTAAGACTGTCTGAATAATCAGAGGTTCTACGGCATTGCCAAACTATAGCATTATAAACAGGTTCTCCTGTTTCCTTATCCCAAACTATTGTTGTTTCACGCTGATTTGTTATACCAATACCAGCAACATCTTCAGCGCTAACTCCTGCCTTCGCCATTGTTTCAACTGCCACACCCAGCATAGTGGACCATATCTCATTTGCATCATGCTCAACCCAGCCAGGTTGAGGATAAATCTGTGTAAATTCGCGCTGCGCTACAGATACTATCTTTCCATCATGATCAAAAAGAATCGCTCTATTACTAGTAGTTCCGGCATCCAGCGCCATTATATATTTTGCCATAATATCCCCTTCTACTAATTCTCTACTATAGGTTCTTCGCCCTTCTCTTCATCAGTCCTTGCTTCTTCGTTATTTGTTTCTACACTCTTCTGCCCATTATTTATATCCTCTAATTTTGAGAAGAAATTCTTAAGATCAATAATAGGAATAGGTTTTGAATATTTGTATCCCTGCAGATACGAAGCAGCCATGTTGATACACATTTCTTCGTCCGAATCATTTTCAACGCCTTCATACAGAACTGAATAATCCAGATCCTTAAACATATTTGCGAGGCTTCCAACCATCTTCTCAGATCTGTCATCACTTCCACTTGCCAATACAAGTGAACGGTCAAACTTGATAATATCGAATGGGAGCTCCATGATACGTTCCATATTAGAGTAGCCTGTACCAAAATCATCCAGATAGAACTTAATTCCATGTTCCTTCAGTTCATTAATTCTGCTCTTGATAACAAGGAAATCACTCTCCGTCTGAGTTTCTGTAATTTCTATAGCCACCTTCTCATCAGGGATTCCACTATTTTTGATTATTCCGCTTATATCATCACAGAATTTATCATCCTTAAGTTCCATTACAGACACATTTACCGATATTCGACGTACATCATAATTCTCTTGAATCAGATATTTGATCTCGTCACAAGTTTTCTGAAGAATAATCTCTGTTAATACATGAATATATCCCTTCTCCTCTGCAAGTGGAATGAATTTATCTGGATATACCATTCCTATATTATTCAACTTGAGTCTCATCAATGCCTCAGCTGTATCATATCTTTTATCCGGATTATTTATTATGCATTTATCTATAACATTTCTTACCTCAGGATTAATATAATCAGCTGTTCCTCCATCGGAATAAATATATTCTATAACCTTTCCAACCGAATAAATATCAGATAACTTACTGCCTCCTAAACCATTGGTAATCTCCGGAGCTGAATATTCATCAGAAAAACCTTGAATAACCTTTCCATCCTTACCCTGTGCAATTCCAAAATCTATAAGATATGAAATAAATTATAGCATAATGGAATTTTTTAACAAATTATTTAATATCAAATATTTCATGATATTAAATAATACAACCAACTCCGAACAAGAGTCAATAATGATTCATTTTTGTAACGATTCATTAAAGATAATAAA
>CACYQC010000094.1 GCA_902776395.1 uncultured Lachnospiraceae bacterium | reverse complement strand
AAGGAAATCATAGCTCTGCATCAGCATATAGTTGAACTCGAGGAAGGTGAGTCCCTCTTCACTAGCAAGTCTCTGCTTGTAGCACTCTGCACGAAGCATATTATTAACCTTGAACATAGCTCCGATATCACGGATAAATTCAATATAGTTAAGGTCTCTGAGCCAGTCAGCATTATTTACCATCATTGCCTTATCTGGACCAAATTCTATAAATCTGCTCATCTGCTTCTTAAAGCATTCGCAGTTATGATCTATCATTTCTGTAGTCATCATTTTTCTAAGGTCTGTTCTGCCTGAAGGATCTCCGATCATTCCAGTTCCACCACCTACAAGTGCTATAGGTCTGTTACCTGCCATCTGAAGTCTCTTCATAAGGCAAAGCGCCATAAAATGTCCTACGTGTAATGAATCAGCAGTTGGATCAAAACCAATATAAAAGGTAGCCTTACCATTATTTATAAGGTCTCTAACACCATCCTCATCTGTAACCTGAGCAATCAGGCCTCTCTCTACTAATTCCTCATATATCTGCATAATTTTTCTCCTTTATTACCTCTTAACAATCTTTTATAGTATAACACCATGTATTTAAAATGTCACGCTACGCCATATCCTTGGTCGCGGTATCTGATATACCCTACACCAGCCGCAAGAACAACAAAGAAATATGGGGATGTTATAGGCTGATTTAGGTTTACCAAGCCTTGTGCAAAATATGCTGCGCCACTTGCGAGACATGCAAGTGCTATAGCATCGCCTTTGTTTCTCTTTAGTATATAGAAAAGAGAACTAAATGTTAATCCAAGATATGATATAACTCCGAAGAGTCCTGTTGTAACCAAATACTGCAGGAGCTCATTATGAGCATTGTCATACTTCTTCTGAGTAATTGTTATCATCTCTTCATAATAGTATTTTTTCATAAGTGCAGCCAGGGTTTCATTTCCGTGACCAAAAAGCTTCTGCATTGGTGTTGCATTCACCCTGAATAGATCAAAGCTCCTTCTCCAGATATATCCACGGAAGGTACCCCATTCATCATTAAATACGAAAAGTGAATTACCTGATTTAACTCCTAGAACAAATACTGTTATTCCACCAATAACCAAAATAACTGAAACTATAATAAGTAGCTTAACGCTCTGAACCTTTTTATAGAGCTCATATTTCATACCTCTGAAGGCCATTGAAATAAGTAGAATTCCGGCTACAAGTATAACGAATAGTAGCATTATAATAGGATTCTCTACAATCTGGGCTATACCATTTATGTGCTTCTGACTTCCACTCCATAGGAAATTGAGATAAGCCATAATCAGTAGTCCAACGCCCAGCAAAAGGACCGAGAATATATACTCAGTAAATCTCTTATAATAAATAGCTATATAGAATATCAGCAAGAAGGCAACGCCACTTCCGAGATAGACATTATCACTCTTCGCAGGAATTATTGCCATTGCTGAAAGAACAATTGATATACCTGACAGGATTCGAACCCATAGCTTCTGACTGAAAACAAATAGGGCTACAAATATTGGAATCACAACACATAGATATGCGCCGTAGGTATTTATATTTCCGAAGGTGGAAATAAACATTTCCTTCTGTCTTGCTACTACCTTAGCACGAAGCTTAAAAGGGTCATTTCCAAAATGCTGCAAGAAGGCAATCACAAATGTAAATGTCGAAATAACTGTAAGTGAAATATATGGATATTTATTTATAACTGTCTGTCTAGATAGCATTACAAAAACAAGCGCTACAATTATTACCATTGCCAGGCCGAATCTTCTACCCGTCGATCCATCCCAAGAACCTTTCTTGTTATCCGACATAAGCCATGCGAAGAAGTTTGCCAGAAGGAAGAGTCCCATCCATAATTCTGGCATAGCGATTATCTTACTATCCTTATAGAATAATTTTGTATCAGGCTCATAATACCTTATCATCATAATCTCAAGGAAAAATGCCATTATCGCAAGGATTACATATACCAGGCCGACATTCATAAAAAGATCCGCTCTAGTACCTGTAATATCAAAATACTTATTGTGCATATAAAGAGAGAAAACCGAAGTCATAAAAATAAGAAAGGCTGTGTTCACTACATCTATAGGTCTATTTTTCCTATATCTGTTAAATGTGCTACCCTTCTTAGTACTTTTACTATTAGATTTGCCGCTCATAGTGTTAGCCCTTTCATAAAAAGTGGTGCCCCTTAAAGGCACCACTGAATTCTATCACAAAGTGTAGGTTTTATCTATATTAATCTCATTAATTTGCAGTTTTCTATACCTGCACTCCAGAAATCTTTAAGCGGCATTTTTTTTACCTGACAAACTATACTAGAGTTCATAGCTCCATGACCAACTATAAGAACATCCTTTCCAGCTGCAAGTTCTGGTTCAACCTTTTCCTTAAGGAATTCACCCGTTCTCTTAAACAGCTCTTCCATACTTTCGGCTCCTTCAACAGGCACCACGTATTTTTCAGGAGTTTTGAAGAATACATTTAATGGACAATTTGGTGAATCAAAGCATTTCTCAAAGCCTTCATATGCTCCGAAGCTCATTTCCATTAATCTGTCGTCATTAATAATAGGAATGTCTCTTCCCTTAAGCAAAATCTCTGCTGTTTCCCTTGCACGAATGAGGGGCGACGAGAAGGCAATATCAAAATTAATATCCTTATACTCTTCGGCAGCCTTCTCTGCCATCGTCCTTCCTTCTTCATTTAGCGGAATATCTGTACGTCCCTGTATCTTCCACAAATTATTCCAGTCAGTCTTTCCATGTCTAATTATATATAGCATTTGTCATCTCCAGGTTGTGTTTTAGTTGAAGGTTATATCAACATCTCCTGAATCAGAATCTATAAGGATCTTCTTATCTTTACCTTCTATATCCTTATATTTTTTCTCATAATCTTCACCACTTAAATTGATATCACCATGGTCAAGCTTGATATCGAAATCGAAGTCTGCTTTTTCACCTATGAGATTAATATTTGCATCACCGTAATTAGTAGTAATATCAATAGAATCTATCTTTGTTTTGGATATATCTATATCACCATAATCCATGTTGAGTGTTAGATTTTTAGATGTCGAATCCTTCTGAGTGAATTCACCATAGTCTGAATCGATGTTGATGTCATCAATTTCTGAACCTGTTACTACTATATCACCATAGTCAACCTCTGTCTCAAAAGATGTACCTTTTACCCCAGAAATATTTATATCACCATAGTCAAACTTAAGATTTGTTTTATCGATCTGAGGAATCTTTACATCCAGATCGCCATAATTAGAAACTGCACTTAGCTGTGAAATCTTAGCATCCTTTGGAACTGTAATCTCAACATATATATTATCGTCTTTTGAGTCATTCCAAACAGTTGAAAACTGAAAATTATTAACGTTCTGCTTACTTTGGTGATGGAATATCAAAGTATCATTTTCAACCTTGCACTCAAGCTTTTCCGCCTCGTACAAGCGATAGCTGATACTATAATTATCACCTTCTACTATTCTAAGATCCGAATAATCTGTTTCGATATCAATTTTATCAAAAGAATCAAAGGTCTCATTACCTTCTATTATTTTTCTTTCATAATCTTTTGAAACCTTATGATTCTTATAATCGGCAACAAACTGAAGGCTTCCGCCGTTCGAAATACCAATAAGTATCAACGTTACTCCTAATGCAAGGAGGCATACAAATGTTATTAATGTAATTATCAGTCCTTTTTTCATTATGATAATCCTCCTTCCGTAGCTTTAGCTTCTTTTTTAGCCTTTCTCTTTTTAGCAATACCTCTAAACAGAGAAATAAGTGCCTTTACAAGTAACTGTCCTAGCTTGAAGAAAGCTATTAGCATAAGTCCGCCAAGACCAATAAGAACAAATGCAATACCTAGTAATACAAGTCCTTGTGCAAACGACGAACACCAGAAAACCGAAGGAATCAATACTAAACCGACAATAAATATAGCAAAAGCAGATATAAGTAATGCAAGAATAATTGAACCAGCTACTATCACAAGAGTAAATGCAAGTATCGCAATAGTTAAAGCAACTGGAAAGGCTATTGGAGCTGCAAATATTCCGATGATAATAAGCCAGATAGCAGTCGTGCTATTCTTGATACCACCCTCTTCGTTAACCTTATCTATCTGCTTATCTGTACATTCCTCACGAATTCTATCTGCAACCTCATCTACAGTTCCAACAAGAGGAGTGACATCATCCATGTCCCCAATTCCAGCATCTAGAAAATATTCATTATAATAATTAAGTGCCTCATCACATTCCTGTCTAGGTAAGCCACGAAGCTTTCGTGATAACTCACTAAGAAATGTATTTTTATTCATTCTTACTTTCCTCCTCACTACTTGCTGCATTTCCTAACAGGATATCAACCTTACTTTTGTAAACATCCCATTCATCCCTGTACATCTCAAGCTGATCTTTACCACTATCAGTAATTTTATAATATCTTCTATTACGACCTTGATATGGCTGATCATAAGTTGATAGGTATTGCTCCTTCTGAAGTCTCCTTAGAACAGGATATAGTGTAGATTCAGATATATCTACCAGTTCTCTAACCTTTTGGGTTAAAGTATATCCGTAGGAATCCTCTTCATTTACAATCCCCAAAACACATGCATCCAAAAGCGGCGCTGTTAATTGGTAAATCATAGCATTCTTCCTTTCGTGATAATACAATATTGTTTTGTTTTATATATTATACCACATATAATATTATATATATTTATTATTGTCAACCTTTTTTTTTGATGTAAATGAGTATATAGGGACGGTTCTTATTTACTCACTCACTAGATGAGTGCAGAATGAGTATATAGGGACGGTTCTTATTTACTCACTCACTAAATGAGTGAGTAAATAAGAACCGTCCCTATATACTCATTCCACTTATACTTATTATTTTTTGGAGAAGAGGGTTGAGAAGATACCACGGCCAAGGCTGGCGCCTACGTTGCCACCGAGGGTCTGGCCAAACTTACCGAATTTCTTTCCGACAGTTTTACCAACTTCTCTTCCAACTGTTCCAGTTATAGAATTACCAACTGATTTAGCAGCTCGTTTCTTTGCCGCCTCTTCTTTATCTTTTTCACGCTGCTCTGCCTTTGCCTGAGCCTCTGCCTTCTTAGCAGCTTCCTTCTCAGCTTTCTCTGCAGCCTTAGCAGCTTCTTTTTCTTCTTTTTCTCTTTGTTTCTCAGCTTCTGCTTCTTCCTTTTCCTTAGCAAGAGCTTCCGCCTCTTCTATTCCTCGTCTCTCCAGGAATTCGTATGCCGAATCCGGATCAACAGCTTCTGCATATTTACTATAGCAGATACTAGACTTGATAAGCGTATCTCTCTGCCCATCGGATATAGAATCAAAGCTTGACTGTATAGGAAGAATATATGTCTTCTCAGCAACCTGAGGAATTCCGTCTTCTCCAAGGAAGGAAACAACCGCCTCTCCTGTACCAAGTGCAAGGATTGTTTCATATGTATCAAATGCAGGATTCTCTCTAAAGGACTCTGCCGCTGCCTTTACAGACTTCTGATCAGATGGTGTATAAGCTCTAAGTCCATGCTCTATCTTATTTCCAAGCTGAGCAAGTACTCCATCAGGAATATCTCTTGGATTCTGTGTACAGAAGTAAACTCCCACACCCTTGGATCTAATAAGCTTAACTACCTGCTCAATCTTTTCCAGTAGTGCCTTTGGAGCATCCTTAAATAGAAGGTGTGCCTCATCGAAGAAGAATACCATCTTAGGCTTATCCATATCTCCCACCTCAGGAAGTCTCTCAAAGAGTTCTGAGAGAAGATACAGTAAAAATGTAGAATAAAGCTTTGTATTATTAATTAGGCTTGAGCTGTCGAGAATATTAATCATACCCTTTCCTGCATCGCCAAAGGTAAAGAAGTCCATTATATTAACTGCTGGCTCACCAAAGAACTTATCTCCACCTGCAACCTCAAGTGAAACAAGCGCTCTAACTATAGCAGAGATTGACTGTGGGCTCATCTTGCCGTACTGAGCCTCGAATTCAGAATTATGATCTGCCACATAATTCAGCATTGCCTTAAGATCCTTTGTATCTATCAGCAGCAGATTATTATCGTCCGCAATCTTGAATACGATAGATAAAATGTCAGACTGAAGATCATTTAACTCCATCAGTCTCGCAAGAAGCAGAGGTCCTATCTCAGAGATGGTAGTTCTTAGAGTTACTCCCTTCTCTCCATAGATATCCCAAAGTGTAACTGGATAACCTTTATAAGTAAATCCAGCATCCGCAAGACCAAATCTCGCTATTCTCTCCTGCATTTTCTCGCTATCAGTTCCAGGTACGCTGATTCCAGCTATATCACCCTTTACATCGGCCATAAAAACAGGAACACCCATTTCTGAAAAGCTCTCCGCCAGCACCTTGAGTGTAACTGTTTTACCAGTTCCAGTAGCACCTGCTACCAGTCCATGACGATTAGCCATTTTTGGAAGAAGGCTTATCTTTTCGCCTGCGTCATTTACGCCAACCCATACATTTCCTTCGTAATACATCGTAACCTCCCATTCTATTCAATTAAATATTTATCCCCAAATCAGCCAGCTCTTTAAGTAACGCATCATACCCCTTAAAGAGAATAGCTTTCATACCTAGCTTAGTGGCTGCATCAACATTTACCTGTCTATCATCCACGAAAATGCTCTCTTCTAGTTTAATACCAAAACGAGATTCGAGCAATCTATAAATAGCTTCATCAGGCTTAGTAATCTTCTCATAACCCGATATAATATGTCCATCCGTTAAAGGAAGAAACTTAAAAGTTGGCCAGTGCATTTCTGCCGTATCAACTGGATAATTAGATAATATATATACCCCATATCCTAGGTCCTTAATTGACTTTATCAGTCCTGGTGCATAATCATACTCTTTTACAATATCCTGAATATTATCCCAAAACTTCAGTATCTGTTCCTTATACTGTGGAAACTCGACTGTAAATTTCTTAACAGCATCATTACTATCCCACATACCAAGATCGAGTTCATGCCAAAATTCCGTCTCAACCATATTCTTAGCGAGGAACTCCACACAATTATCATCAAAACCAAGGTC
>CACYQC010000093.1 GCA_902776395.1 uncultured Lachnospiraceae bacterium | reverse complement strand
AATATCGCCGCTTCTTTTGCGACCTTCGCAACTAAGACTCAGGACGGCGGAGCCCTTATCGTTAATGGCGATATGAAATATAGAGACCAGGTTATCGAGGCTGTTAAGGATAGAAATATAAAAGTTATCACATTTGGTAAAGAGGATGGCAACAAATATCAGGCTAAGAATATTCACCTTAATGAACTCGGTCAGCCAACCTACACTCTTTATATAGATGGAGAGGACCAAGGTGAGATCAGCCTATCTGTTATGGGCGAGCACAACGCTATCAATTCACTATCTGCTATCGCCGCTTCCCAGTATATCGGAATAGATATGGATAGCATCCGAGAAGGACTAAAGAAATGTCATAGTGCCGACAGAAGATTCCAGTACAAGGGTACTACTTCAAAAGGCGCTACTATAATAGATGACTATGCTCATCATCCAACAGAGATCAGTGCATCCCTTGCTGTTGCAAAGGCTGTTGTTAAGAATAAACTGTGGGTTGCTTTCCAGCCACACACTTATTCAAGAACCAAGGCTCACCTAGAGGATTTCGCCAAGGCACTATCTGTTTCTGATCACGTTCTACTTGCTGATATCTATGCTGCAAGAGAAAAAGATGACGGTTCAGTTTCCTCAAAAGATCTCGAGAAAAAGCTTCTCGAACTTGGTTGCGATGCAGTTTATCTAGGCGACTTTGATAGCATCGAAAAATATTTTGAAAAAAATTCAGAAAACAATGATATGTTAATAACTATGGGTGCCGGAAATATAGATTCTGTGGGTGTCGAACTGCTATCAAAATAGTTTATCAACATAATCCACAAATTTTAAACAGCAGTTATGTAAACCAAAATACATCATTTATCAACTTTTACTTAGGACGTTTTCAAATCGGGAAACGTCCTATTTACTTGAGTCTGATTTTTACACAAAAAGAAGTCCACATTATCAACATTTTCAACACACCCCTAAACCTCCCAATATAGGCCCCTAGGGTGTTTGCAAATCATTTTGCGTTTTGTTACAATGCATCTGCCAGACAAAAATTACGTGATTTTTATGCTGGAAAAGTAGTGAAGAAGGATGGCAAAATGGGTGCAATTTCTATAACCTCCGAGAAGGAAGGTTTTACTAATATTTCAAACAATTTCATCAAGTATTATATGACTGATGCCAATGGGGATTTCGTTAAATTATACCTGTATCTGGCAATGCTCTGTTCCACTAATATTCAGATATCAGTAAGTGATATAGCTGACAATCTGAGCTGTTCAGAGAATGACGTATGCAGGGCTATTAGATACTGGATAAAAGCAGACGCTCTGAGTCTCTGCTACAATGATTCTAAGGAAGTAACCGGAATCATTCTTAAGAGTCTCAAGAGTATGGATATAGATGTTACTTCGGATCTGAAGGTCGTAGGCTCCAGCCTGTCACTTGGTAATGATGAGTCCAGGAAGACTAAGTCAGCTTCCTCATATGCTGGTGACGAAGAGGCTACAGAAGACAAACAAAAGGCGCCAAAGAAAAAGCAGCCTACACCTCAGGATCTGGAGAAACTACAGAGAGACCCAGACATTGAGAATTTAATAAGCGAAGCTAAGGCTTACTGTAATAGAGATCTGGGTCCAAAGGAAATGAACTCACTTATTTATATCAAGGACCAGCTAAGCTTCTCCTTTGATCTATGTGAGTATCTGCTTGAATACTGTGCTTCCGTTAAGAAGACAAGCTTCGCTTATATTGAAAAGGTCGCTCGTAACTGGTATGAGGAAGGAATCACAACCAGGGACGAAGCTGAAGAATATACAGAAAGATATATGACTCTTTATGGAAAAATTCTGAAGTCACTCGGAATTACCAACCGTATATCTCCTGCTCCTATCGAGAAGAAATATATTGATACTTGGACTAAGGAGTATGACTTCTCAACTGAGATCATTATCGAGGCATGTAACAGAGCTATCTCACAGAAGCCAAACGATGTTACATTTCCATATGTAAACGGTATCCTTGAAAACTGGCACAAGAACGAGGTACACACCTTCAGTGATATCAGCAAGCTAGATGAGAATCACTCTAAGAAGACTAAGAAAAATACTTCCGGTGATCCTATGACTAGAAACAACAAGGATAAATTAAAAGCACTTGAGGACTTCTACTTAAAGAAGGGTAACGACGAATGATAATCAGAGATTTAGAAAAAATAGATAGTCAAACACATCTTAGCAAGATTCGACTTAAGAATGAAAACGAACACAAGAAAAGACTAGAAGAAATATATGAAAAGCTTCCTGAGTATAAGGAGCTGGAAGATTCTATCTCTACTATCGCCTTTAACGAAGTACGCAAGAGACTAAATAAGAATAAACAGGATTATTCTACTGATTATGAGTCTAAGATCAGCGATATATCCGCCAAGAAGATAAAGCTACTCACCGATAATGGTTACTCAGCTGATTATCTCGATCCTATCTATGACTGTCCTATCTGTCAGGACTGGGGTGAAGTCGACGGGAAGGTATGTTCCTGCGTGATGAAACTACGTATACAGGAACTATATCAAAAGTCAAATTTATTCAATACACTAGATAAAGAAAACTTCGAAACCTTCTCTTTAGAGCCATATAGTCAGGCAAAATATGAGGATAGAGACCTCACTCCATACGAAAATGCCGAAAGACAGTATAATAAAGCCAAAAAGTTTGTGGAAAATTTCGAGACAAATCATGGCAATATATTAATGTACGGAGAAACAGGACTGGGTAAGACATTTTTATCCAACTGTATAGCTAAGGCATTGCTGGACAAAGGGCACACTGTTCTATACCTTTCAAGCAACGAGCTATTCGAAGATGTCCTGTCCAACTTCATAATGTCGGGCAGCTACTCAGATAAGGCGGCTCTGGAACCAATCTATGAATACATATACACAAGCGACCTACTTATAATAGATGATCTTGGTTCTGAAGTACTTAGTTCCTTTGTAAAATCTCAGCTGTTTGAAATAATAAATAAAAGAATTATCACAAACCGTTCTACACTCATTACTACTAATCTTAGTCTTGAAGTTCTTCAGGATAGATACACAGAACGAGTTATGTCCAGGATTGCTGATAAATATATACTCTATCCATTATATGGAGATGATATAAGATACCATGGAGGAAAAAGATAATGCCTGATCAAAGCAAACTCATCACAGTACCTGTTGGTAAGCTGGGAATAATCGCGCTTAAGAGCAGCGAAAAGCTCGGAAGTAAGGTTAATGATTACCTAGTTAAATGGCGTAAGGAAAGGGAGCACATCGACCATGAGCATCTGATGTTCAACGGTTACACTAGAGACACTTATCTGCTCGAGTCTGACTGCCCTCGTTTCGCTTCTGGAGAAGCTAAGGGTACTCTCTCAGATTCTGTAAGAGGTTCCGACCTGTATATCCTAGCCGATGTTACTAACACAGGTATCGAGTATAACCTAGGCGGTCGCATGGTTCCAATGACCCCAGACGAGCACTATGCTGATATCAAGCGTGTAATCGCTGCTAGTGCAGGAAAGGCACAGAGAATAAATGTCATCATGCCATTCCTATATGAGTCTAGACAGCATAAGCGTAACAGAAGAGAATCTCTCGACTGTGCTATGGCACTTCAGGAACTGATGTCTATGGGAGTTTCAAACATCATTACATTTGATGCTCATGACCCTAGAGTTCAGAATGCCATCCCAACTGTTGGATTCGAAAACCTGATGCCAACATATCAGTTCATCAAATGTCTCCTCAAGTCTACCCCAGATCTGGAGCTTGATAATGAACATATGATGGTAATAAGCCCTGATGAAGGTGCTATGCATAGAGCTATTTATTTTGCAAACCACTTCGGCGTTGATGTCGGAATGTTCTACAAGAGACGTGACTACTCAAAGGTTGTTAATGGTAAGAACCCTATCGTAGCTCATGAGTTCCTTGGAGATTCTGTTGAAGGTAAGGATGTAATCATTATTGATGATATGATAGCTTCTGGCGAAAGCATGCTGGATGTATGTAGACAGCTGAAGGCTAGACACGCTAAGCGAGTATTCTGTATCGCAACCTTCGGTCTCTTCACAGCTGGTCTTGAAGTATTCGACAAGGCTTATGAAGAAAAGATCTTCGACAAGGTTATCTCTACAAATGTAACATATCAGAATCCTGAACTCTTCAAGAGAGAATGGTACAGCTCAACAGATCTAAGTAAGTATATCGCTATAATAATAGATCATCTGAATCATGATTCTTCTATCAGCGAGCTGCTTGACCCAGTACTTCGTATTCAGACAAGAATCAACGAGTACAAGGAGAAGCATACAATCTCTGATAATTATGACAGACCTTCTATTTCATAGTATATAAGCCGATCTTATTATATAAAAGGAAGAGCTCCATGACCTTCTAGTCATGGAGCTCTTCCTTTATATAAATATCTTAATTTGTTACTCCCAAATATTCTTCAAGGCACTGTCCGCTCTCATGCATTGCTGTAGCGGCATCTACGCCCACATATCTGAGGTGCCATGGTTCATTTGATATTCCTGTAATATCTATCTTATTCTCAGGATATCTTATAATGAATCCATACTTATGAGCATTTTCGCTAAGCCAAGTCCAAAGTGCATTCTGAGCCTCTTCTCCGACATCTGAACCTACATCTATAGCAAGTCCTGTCTCATGCTCACTGGTTCCCGGCGGGGCTACAAGAGTTGCAGCCTCTGCTCTTGCCTGTTCCTCAGTTTTTCCTTCAGCAAGAAGCTCATTTATCTTCTTGTTCATCTCTTCCTGCTGCTGAGCATTTGTTCTATACGAGGAGGTAATATATGGAGAATGCCCCTCTGCTCTAGCATCATCAAACATAGCCTGAAGTTCAGGATACATTCTGCTATCTACTCTCTGGTCATTTCTCAGTTCAGTGAATTCAGGAACTGTGTAGCCGTCAGGTATAGGATGGCTTGAATTAACAAGTAGTAGGTTCCAAGCATTTGCATCCGTAACTGTGGCAACTGGCGCATCCGTCTCTGTCGCAACCGCCTCCGTCGTAGGCTGTTCCTTCTTCTTCGCTTTCTTCTCCTTCTTGTTTGCTGCGGCTGTCACTCCAGCACTTATCAGGACAGTTATAAGAGTAATTGAAATAGCGGTTATCCATATAAACCTTAAGAATCTAGTATCACTTACCCTTATCATCTTCCAGCGATATTTCAGCCAATCGATGAAGTTCCCCTTATCATTCATCACTTTCCCCTTTCGTCATTTAACCTGACAATTAAGCATATATCACTTCTTTACAGCCTCATTCAGGATGGTCTGTTTCTTACCTTTATTTAGCTTTGCTTCTCTATTCTTCTTTGCTTCCTCAGCACGCTTCGGTCCAAAACTGTCTAGATCCACGTAATATTTATCTCCAGGATTGGTCTTACGTACAGTATTAATTCTAGTAACTAAGCTATCAGCCAGGTCCTTCACCCCTGTTGTACCGCTCGCCATTACACTTAGTACATCCATAGAATTATCGAATCTCGCCTTTCCATCATCATGGAAACGAACGCTCTTCTTACCCTTTGTATATCCTTCCAAATGTCTCATGAGATTGAAATTAGCTTCAACAAGCTTTCCAGCTATATGTTCATCCTTTGGATCAAGATATGCAACCTTCTGAACACTATTATAGAAATTCTGATAGGCTTGAGTTCTTCCCTCCTGAGGCATCATATTCTTTAAAACTTGTCTCATATTCTTGATATATGCAGCCGGATCCTTAACCTCATAAATAGCGCATATCCTATCGTTCAACATTTCTAGCGCTTTCTTATGATCCTCAGCACATTGAGTAATCTCATCAACTCCAACATCTTCTATATTTATCGCCTTGCCGATTCTCTCAGCAACATAATGAACCTTATCTATATCAAACTTGTACTTATCTCGAGGACTTTTTCTGAGGATATCTGCTGCAAGAGCCTTACATATCATCTGACACTTGTCCTTCTTCTTCGAAGGAAGTTCTGCTATAGGCTTATGATGCATATTGATATACATATTATATGAATCATAATTAGCCTTCTTAACCTTCTTATAGAATTCGTCGTCACCTAAACCACTGCTTTTCTCTAGCTCTTCAAGCTCATGGTCCTTCTTATATTCATTTTTATAGAACTCTTCTCTCTCCTTAAGAAAGGCTTTTTCTTCCTCTGTCGTCTCAATGAGTTCTTCTTCTCTTTCCTCTTCTTCTAGATACTCCTTCATATCTGTATCTCCTTTCGTTTTCACATATTAATATCAATTCAACGAGTTCATTATCACACATAGTATATAACAAATGAGCAACAAATTTGGAAAAAGAGGAAAAACATATTATAACGACTATTTCTGAAGCATTTCCTCAAGAGTACGCCATCCAAGCACGGCACATTTAACACGTGATGGCATATGTGATATATCCTGAAGAGCGCCTGCTTCTTCAAGCATTTCAAGCTCTTCGTCCGTAACCTTATCCTTTATCATCTTGAGGAAGATTTCTTTTAGAGAAAGAGCTTCTTCTACACTTCTTCCTATTACCAGATCCAGCATCATATCTGCACTTGCCTGAGATATAGCACATCCATCTCCATGAAATGCCCCATCTGTGATTATACCATCATCAGACACATTCAGCTCAAGTGTTATATCATCTCCGCAGGATGGATTAACGCCACGATGAGTCTTCTGTGGCTCTATCATCTTAGTCTTATGCATTGGACGTATGTTGTGTTCTGTAAGTATTTCGTTGTAGAAGGTTCTATTCTCCATTTATCTTTCCTATCTATGTATCTTTTAATTATATTCTTTATTTTATCAGTCTTTGAATCCCATGAAGCCTCTTATCTGTCTCATAACATCAAGAAGTCTCTCTACTTCTTCCTCTGTATTATAGAACATAAGGCTCGCTCTTGTAGTTGATGGGATACCTATAAAATGATGTAAAGGTTCCGCACAGTGATGTCCTGCTCTTACAGCAACATTTGCGTCTGCTATTATTGCAGCGATATCGTGCGGATGCACTCCCTCAACCTTGAAGGTTAGGATCCCGTGATGATCCTCTGCTTTATCTGAACCAAGGACCTTGATATTAGGTATCTTCTTCATACCCTCAA
>CACYQC010000092.1 GCA_902776395.1 uncultured Lachnospiraceae bacterium | reverse complement strand
ATAAACCAGATGAACTTTTAGGTTCTATATAATCTGCAACAAATATTATCTTATCAAGAAGTGACATACCCGGATGTCCTGTTGTATGGTAAGTAATAGCCGATAATATATCCTCGTCCTTAATACCATACTTTTCCCTTGCGTAATAAGCACCAAGCTTACCATGCAGAAGATCAGGATTTGCCTTCTCACTTTTATTTATCGGAATATTATGCTTCTTAGCCTTACGAAGCTTCTCCTCAGTTGGAATACATTTAGCACAGTCATGCAGTAGACCTGCTATTCTAGCCTTTCTTATATCACAGCCATGAACAAATGCAAGATTTGCTGCAGTATATTCCACACCAATAGTATGAACAAATCTCTTTTCATTAAGCTTAGGTTTTAGCTTCTTTATCATTTCAGTTCTATCCATCACATTTCTCCCTTAAAAAGACTGTTTTTCTGGATATAATCACTTATATAATCCGGCACAAGCTCTGAAATATCTAGTCCATGAGCAATTCTGTTTCTGATTTCCGAGGAGGAAACAGGAGTATTCTCCATATCTAGTATCGAAATACGTGACTTAGGATATTCAGTGTTTAGCCTATCTATTATATCCTTTGTTCTGTCTAGATCCGTATCTCCTCGAATAGCTGACACAAAATGAACAGCATTTATAAGCTCTTCAGCATCTACCCATTTATCTATCCATTCAAGGCTGTCTCCGCCTATTATGAAATAAATATCTCTACTAATATTCGCTTTCTTAAGCTCTCTAATAGTATCAATTGTATGAGTGACACCACCGCGAACTATCTCGAGATCACTGAAGTACATATAAGGATAATGCTCTGCTACAAGACTTAGCATATTTAGCCTATCCTCATCCGAAACAAAAGCCCTGTTTTCTTTATAATATGTCGTCTTATTGGGCATCAAAACTATATCTATACCAAACTGCTTATAGAATGACTCCGCCATTCTAATATGTCCTACATGAATAGGATTAAATGAACCACCTAATATAGCTATATCACCTGTGTAATTTTCCACATCTAAATAACTTGAAGCCTGACGAATCATATAATTTACCTACGACCAGTATTTTTATCCTTTTTTATCTTTTCACCTGGAAAAATGATTCCAGGATCTTCCATATTTCTCTTATAAAGAACTATCTTTCTACCTATAACCTGAACAACCTCTGATCTAGTTCTTTCTGAAAGAGTTATAGCAAGTGTATGGGGATCATCCATACAGTTTTTTAGAACATTTATTTTTATTAATTCACGTTTCTTAAGAGCCTCTGCTGCAGCCTCAACAAATTCTGGAGTAAGACTAGCCTTTCCAAGTGAAAGGATAGGTTGAGTTGTCTGAGCTAAGCCCTTGAGGTATGCTCTTTGTTTTGTTGTCATTGTGGTTCCTTTCTTATTTAGTTTTCGAAGTTAATTTAAACTACACTCGGAAAACTCGTACTTCGTACTCTAGTTTTCCTCGTGCCGTTTAAATTATCTCTTCGAGATTTCTCATCGGATTATTATACTTTTTAGTAAGCGAGCTTCCTCAAAGTATAATAATCCGATAAGAAAACTTCGAATTATAATATTTATTCGATATATTCAAACTCCCAACCATATATCCTAACTGTGTCGCCTTCTTGCATTCCAAGGGCTTTGAGTTCTTCGATGATATTATTCTTAACCATGAATTCCTGGAAGAATTTGAAACCTTTATTATCTTCAAGATTGGTATATCCAAGCATCTTCTCGATTCTTGGGCCTTCAACAAGATAAACCCCTTCCTCGTCCTTAGACTTTTCGACTGTATATGGAAGTTCAACCTCTCTAGAAGCATATTCCTCAAGAGATATCTCTGAGTTGAATTCCATTACATCATCTGGAGCGGTCTGAATCATCTTATAGGTTTCTTCGAGAAGTTCCTTTATTCCTTCACCAGTTGCAGCTGAAATAGCCATAACAGGAGTATCTGGGAATCTCTCCTTAAGCTTAGTTAGAATATCTTCTCTATCTTCAGGAGACAAAACATCTAACTTATTCGCAACAATGATAGTTGGTCTCGCCGCCATCTGCTTACTATAAGTAGTTAGTTCCTCATTTATCGCTTCGATATCCTGAATAGGATCTCTTCCTTCAACAGAAGCAGCATCTATAACATGGAGAATAACTCTTGTTCGTTCTATGTGTCTAAGAAAATCCAAGCCTAAGCCAACACCTTCGGCAGCACCCTCAATAATACCAGGGATATCCGCCATTACAAAACCTCTTCCTTCACCAAGGCTAACTACACCAAGATTAGGAACAAGCGTTGTAAAATGATAATCAGCTATTTTAGGTCTAGCATTTGATACCTTTGAAAGTATCGTTGATTTTCCAACACTTGGAAATCCAACTAGTCCAACATCCGCTATCATTTTCAGCTCTAGAATAAGTGTCTTTTCTATAGCAGCCTGACCTGGCTGAGCATAACGAGGGGCTTGCATAGTGCTTGTAGCGAAATGCTGATTACCTCTACCTCCCATACCACCTTCAAGCAGTACAAAAGGTTCAGTTCTATCTGCCATGTCTATTATAACCTTGCCCGTATCAAAGTCTTTGATAACAGTTCCAGGAGGGACTTTGATTACAATATCCTTGCCATTAGCACCATGACATCTTTTCTTTCCACCCTCTTCGCCGTCTCCAGCCTTGTATTTTCTAACGTTCTTAAAATCTGTAAGGGTGTTGAGGCCTTGATCCACAACAAAGATTACATCTCCGCCTTTTCCACCATCTCCACCATCTGGACCACCATTTGGTACATATAGCTCACGACGGAAGGAAACATGACCATCTCCACCTTTACCAGAACGAACAAATATTTTAGCTCTATCAGCAAATGTATTTGCCATAATATTCTCCAATATTCTTCAAAAAATAAAGGAGCTTTGCATATAACAAAGCTCCCTAAGATCGATACCTAATTACTCAGCAACTGGATAGATAGAAACCTGCTTTCTATCTCTTCCAAGTCTTTCGTATCTAACAACACCATCTGTTAATGCGAACAGAGTATCATCTCCGCCACGTCCAACATTAAGTCCTGGATGGATCTTTGTACCACGCTGTGTATAAAGCACATTACCAGCTTTTACAAACTGGCCATCTGCACGCTTAGCTCCGAGTCTCTTAGAAGCTGAATCTCTACCGTTCTTAGTAGAACCCATTCCCTTCTTATGAGCGAAGAGCTGTAAATTCATCTTAAACATGACTTACCTCCCTAAAAAATATCTGAATATATTTATCGCCGTACTCCTCATATATAGAACAAAGTCCTAAACGAAGAGCCTTCAGTAGTAGCTTACTCTGCGGACTAACATTTCCAAGGATCTTGCACTTAACAAGTCCATCTTCAGATTCCTCTGTGACAATGCTGTCTTCAGTAAACTCTTCAAGTGAATTAACTGTATTGATAACCAGTGCAGATACACCAGCACATACAACATCTTTTCCACAACAGCCATATTCAGCATGACCGGAAATCTTAAATCCAAAATATGAATTGTCCTTAGAGTAAAATATTGCCTTTATCATGACATTATCCTTAAGTTATGCATTGATTGCTTCAATCTTAACTTCTGTAAATGGCTGTCTGTGACCATTCTTCTTGTGGTAACCCTTCTTTGGCTTATACTTATAAACAGTTACCTTCTTAGCCTTTGCAGTCTTAACAACTGTAGCCTTTACTGTTGACTTAGAAACCTTATCTCCTACGAGAACGTCCTTGTCAGTATTGATTGCGATAACGTTATCAAATGTTACTTCAGCACCATCCTCAGCGCCAAGCTTCTCAACTCTGATTACATCGCCTTCAGCTACCTTGTACTGCTTTCCGCCTGTTGCAATTACAGCGTACATAAGTTCTTCCTCCTAACTTATAAATCTCGCCAACATCGGTGTGCACCTACAAATGGGCGCAGCTTTCCTACCTAGTCGTGCGGCATACCGTGATATATTAACACTTATGTAAAGTATTGTCAACGAAAAGATTCTTTATTTTTAAGTGTTTTTTCACCTCTGTTATTTAACTATATTCTTAAGCCAAACTCCCTTATATAGAAGAATGAAACCGAAGATACATTTAAGTAGATCTGCAGCGTGAACCATTGCAAATATATGAGATATTCCTAGATTCGTACATCTACACAAGAAATGTGCAAAAGGAACACTAACCACCATCATAAATACACTATCGAAAACAAATGTAATAACAGTATTTCCGCCAGCTCTTATAGTAAAGTAACTGGTATGTAGAAATGCATCCTTAGCCATAAAGAAGCCCTGAACCATAATGAAATGAGTAGCTATCATTCTAGCAGTATCATTTGTGTTATAGAACTGAGGGAATATCGGAGCAAGTATCAGCATCACTCCACCGATAATAACCGAACTAAAGATTGCAAATGCAATAATCTTATTATCAGTATCTCTAGCCTTCTCCATATCTCCAGAACCAAGATACTGACCAACCAGTATAGCAACAGCATCGCCCATGGCAATAAAGATTATGTTGAAGATATTATTAATGGTACTTGCTATATTCTGGCCAGCAACTACATTTAAACCTCTTATAGAATAAGCCTGTGCAAGGAGCGCAACACCTATTGACCATAAGCCCTCATTTAGTAGGAGCGGCATACTTGTAATAAAATATTTCTTTGCCAAATCTCCTGGAACAAGGATAGTTCTAAATATTCCAACAAAATAAGTATGCTTAAACCTATTGAAGTAAGCCCATCCTACTACAATGAGCATTTCAACATATCTAGCAATTACTGTAGCTATAGCAGCTCCAGCAACTCCCATTCTAGGTAGTCCAAACTTACCAAAGATTAATAGATAATCTAGTACACAATTAAGAACAACCGCTACTCCTCCAGCAAGCATAGGAATAAAGGTTTCGCCACATTCCCTCATAGTACTGGAATAAAGCATTCCAATATATACTGCAGGGAGCATGAAGATAATTATGCCCATATATGAAAGCGCATAATTAAGTGTAGCTACCAGATCGCCGCCATCATTACTTCCATTTAAGAACTTCTGGATCAGCGACTGTCCAAACAAAAGAAGGATAAGTGTTGATACGATACATATGATAAACCCAAGCCATAGCTTGAATCTAAATGTATTTCTTACTCCTTCGTCATCATTATTTCCAAAATACTGAGCTGTGTATATACCAACGCCTGATAACCCTCCAAATATCAGTAGATAATACACAAATATTATTTGATTAACAATAGATACGCCAGACATCTCTTCTGTACCAAGTCTTCCAACCATTATATTGTCTAGAAGATTTACAAAGTTTGAAAGTGCATTTTGTAAAATAATTGGTAAAGATATCTTAAAAAGTATCTTATAAAAATTCTTATCACCTATATATTTTTTTCTAATTACGTTTAACATATTCTCGCCTCTTCTATATAAACATAAAGATTAGAGAAAATCCTGAAGCGTAAACGGCTTAGCCTCCTTCTTCCTCGTAAGCTCAACTAAGCCTAGAGGAGTCATATCGACAAATGTTACCTTTACTTCATCCTTATCTAACTGTTTCTTCAGATAATCAAGGAGTTCCTTAATACTCTCTATTTCCTTCATGTTTATAAAATCTATTATTATAATGCCGGAAATATTACGAAGTCTTATAACCTTCGCAATAGCTTCGGCTGCCTCTTTGTTAATTTTAAGAAATGATTTCTCTGTATTTTTACCCTTAATGGCTTTTCCTGTATTTACATCTATTACAGTAAGGGCTTCCGTAGGTTCAACAATAATGCTTCCACCAGATTTTAGATAAATGAATCTATCAAAGGCTTTTTTCAGCTTTTCCTCTAGATTAAATACCTTATGAAGAGCAACCATTGTATCATTATACAGCTTTATATCAGAACCGAAATCTACGCTTAGTAGATTATATTCCTCCTCAAGATCCGTAATTATATTAAACGAATCATATTTCTGTTTATTTTTTATATCAATAAGTTCGTTTCTAATTGATCTATCCGGTGAATATATAAGTTTCTTAACAACTGAATGAACACCATAGTCTACTATTCCATTCATTATATGAACTAAGTTATTAAGTTCTAGCTTTAGTTCATCCTCGGATACAAACTCTGCAGATGTACGTATTATTGCACCTAAGGATAGATTCTTGCCTTCTTCATAAAATCTTACATTATATTCTTCCAAAGCCTTTTCCGTCATAGACTTAAGACTCTTTCTGACATCTGCATCTGTAATCTTATGAGATATACCTACTTCATTACGTCTATTTAGAATAAAATATTTTCCACTCAGCTCTATATCACTGGTTGCAACGCCTTTTTTAGTCTTTATAGGCTCCTTTTCAATCTGTACCAGGAGCTCATCACCAACGCATACCTTCTCAGTATTTCCATGCTTTAGGAATATATGATTAGTATTATCATTTAGTGAATAATATAAATAGTCTCCTGTACCAGCATCTAAAAAGGCCGCATTAATAGAAGGTACGTAATTCACAACCTTAGCAGAATATACATTACCTAGTAGACTCTCATTATAAAGAGAACAGGCTCTCACAAGAGAGTTGTCCTCAAGTAGAAAGCCTGTTTTCTTTGAATTAATCTCTGTTATTACAAATGTAGCATTCATATTAATTCTTAAAAGAATGTACTGGTGCCGGAATTCGTCCGGTTCTGTTAATAAAGTCTGAACAATCATACTTATTAACAGGCATAACCGGAGCTTCTCCTAGAAGTCCACCAAATACAGCCCTGTCTCCTACTTCTTTACCAACGATTGGCATTATACGAACCGCTGTTGTTTTCTGATTTATCATACCGATAGCCATTTCATCGGCAATTATACCTGATAGTGTTGAGGCTGGTGTGTCACCAGGAACAGCTATCATATCAAGTCCTACTGAACATACGCAGGTCATAGCCTCAAGCTTTTCAATTGTAAGAGCTCCTGCGTCTACGGCATTTATCATACCCTGATCCTCTGATACAGGAATAAATGCACCTGAAAGACCACCTACATATGAAGATGCCATGATACCGCCCTTCTTAACCTGATCATTAAGAAGTGCAAGTGCAGCTGTTGTACCTGGAGCGCCTGCAAATTCAAGACCCATCTCACAAAGTATATCCGCA
>CACYQC010000091.1 GCA_902776395.1 uncultured Lachnospiraceae bacterium | reverse complement strand
ACGAATCTCATACAAGCAAGACGACGGCCCTGATAAAATGCAAATGTAACTATACCTTTATTCATTTCCTTATGATAGAAGGTTGTACATATACCATCTGCATACTCAGTAATATATGATTTAAGCTGAAGCTCTTCATCAAAAGCATCATTACAATATCTCAGATAATTCTCAAGAGTTTTCTTAGACTCTCTTGGAATACTATCATAGCTTACATACATCTCAAAATCCTTATATGTAAGGTTTGGTGCATAGTACTCTTCATCTGTCTCTTCGTTGATAGTTTTAACCCAATCCTTAGGAAGCTTGTGGATATAACCATCTACCTGATTGTGTACATAAGTATATTGATACTGGAGTGAAGCAGGATCGATAATCTTGTATCTAGGCTCCTTGCCCTTCTCCTTACGTTTTTCAGAGATTTCAGTATAGAGCTTATCCTTTTCCTCGAACTCAATAGAATCTGTATGCTGGCTGGCATATTCAACTCTATCATAAGCCTTCATAGCATTCTCATCGCCAAGGTCTGAAAGCTGCTTATACCAAGCCATAGCTCTGTCAAGGTCTATAGGAACAACAAATTCACTCTTATTACCATATTCATCTACACGGCATAAACCGTTTTCATATATAGAACCAAGATTCATATATGCTGACTTAACACCTGAGTTTGCAGCTTTCTCAAACAGGCTTATAGCCTTTGAGAAGTTCTGTGCTTCAAGATACATCTTAGCTGCTTTATATGTCATATCAGCATCATTAGAAAGATTAGTATATTTCTCAAGATATGCTGCGGCTTTGTTAAGGTCCTTATTAGTTTTAGAATTGCTATATGCTCCTGTTTCAAAGAATTCACTAAGCACTTTAAGGGCATCAAGACCAAGCTGTTTATAGGCCTGATCATTTATACCTATATCAGCTATTCCTTCTAAAATATCTATTGCCTCTTCTCCATTAGCATTTTCGAAAAGACTCATAGCCTTGTCATACTGCAGTTCTACAGTACTCTTATTAGATTTTTTGCCTCCACCAAATGGGGTAAGAGACACAAACTTATCTTTCAGATCACTGAAAAAACCCATTTTGGACCTCCAAATTAGTAATTAACGAACAAAAATAACTAGATTATTATAGCATAGAAACTATTATCTATCAATTATATCTAATAATAAAATAAGGTTTATTTATTATCCTGACTGATGTAATCTACGAGGGCTTCAACTGCAGTTTCTTCATCGCTTCCATCAGCTTCAATTTCGATCTCTTCATCATTGCAAAGACCCAGACTCATCATTCCCATTATACTCTTTGCATTGATTTTCTTAGTACCTGAAATAAGATAAATAGAACTATCAAACTGGCTTGCAGTCTGAACTATTTCAGCTACAGGTCTAGCCTCATCAAACTGTGGGATATTAACTGTACACTTCTTGTTTAACATAATTTTTGCTCCTTAACATATCTTTTAATTGTTTTTTAATTCATTAGCATATTCGCTTATCTTGCGTAGTCGGTGGCTAACACCAGATTTTCCAAGTGGTGGGGTAAAAAGCTCACCAAGCTCTTTAAGCGAATAATAAGGATATTCAATCCTTGCCACTGCTATTTCTCTAAGGTTCTCAGGTAGGAAGTCTATGCCATTCTTAGAGATAATATAATTTATATCATCAATCTGCTTTGCAGATGATCTTGCTATTTTTTTCATATTGGCTGTATCGCAATTAACCTCACGATTGACGCCATTTCTAATATCCTTAAGTATTCGGATATTTTCAAATTCCATAAGTGACTTAGAGGCACCCATGAGACCCAGCATATCGGAAATGGTATCTCCATCCTTGATATATACTACATATCTATCTCGATGCTCAACAATTCCGCAACTAAGACTCATTTTCTCTAGGATTGCACTAAGCCTCTCGGCTTCGGACTCAGACAAGGTAGCTATTTCCATTTGATAGGATTTTTCAGGGTTTCCTACAGAGCCACCTGCCATAAATGCCCCACGTAGATAAGCTCTCTTGCAGCATTCTCTTTGTGTAAGCATAGGATTAACTGAGAAACGATTATCATATCTACTAAGCTTTAAGCGAAGCATCATTTCGTCTATATTTTCTGCGCCTAAGATAATTATTTTTCTATGATGTTTCTTCTCATTCTGACATATACACATATCATCCGGTATGTGAGTTACCATTCTAATAAGTCTGAGAATTCCAGCTTCTGTATCATCAGAATCAACACGAATTATAAGAGCTTCTCCATCCTCAAACTCTTGCATTCTACCGTTTATAGAAATAAATCCTGCGAGACAAGCGCTTCTACAATGTATGCTTTTATCAATTATATTATTTAATTCATTCTTAAGATCAGAGCTGAAGGACATTACAGTTCACCCTTAACATAGGAATCGTTTATTATATCACGATGGAATACTCTGAAGGAGTAAGGCATATCTGACATTCTCTCATATAGTTCATTGGCAACTGTAACAGATCGATGTCTGCCACCAGTACAACCAATAGCAACCACCAGTTGATGCCTATCTTCCTTTTCTGTATTCTCTTTAACAAGAAACTTCATCATTTCTTCAAGCATATCAAGGAATTTACCACTTTCCTTTGAATCCATGACATAGTCTCTTACTTCCTGATCATTTCCTGTTTTACGTCTTAAGGTCTCCTCGTAATAAGGATTTGGCATAAAACGTACATCAAATACATAATCCGCATCCTGAGGAATTCCAAATTTGTATCCAAAGGACATGATCGTAACTATCATATTGTTATATTCTTTACCATTAGCAAAGATTTTAAGAACTTCTCTCTTAAGCTCTCTGGTCAAAAGTCCAGAAGTATCTATAGTATAATCAGCAAGCTTACTTAAGAACTCAATTCTGCTACGTTCTTCATCGATACCATCATTTAGATTTCCGCCCTGAGCAAGTGGATGTTCACGTCTTGTTTCTCTATATCTTCTAACAAGCGATCTATTTGAAGCATCAAGATAAAGTATCTCATAATTGAACTTGCTCTCTCTTAGGTTATTTAGTATCTCACTAAGCTCCCCTAAGGCAGAACCACTTCGAATATCTATTCCAATAGCAACCTTGTCATTATTAAACTCATTGTCACTGGAAAGCTCTACAAACTTAGAAATAAGAGGAACTGGTAGATTATCCACACAGAAATACCCGGAATCCTCAAGAGCTTTTAATACAGTGGTTTTTCCGGCACCACTCATACCTGTAACAATAACGAAACGCACCCCTATCTCCTTTACTATTCAAAATCCCCAATTAATTTAACTTCTGTTTCAAGTGTAACGCCGTATTTATCTTTTACAATTCTCTGAACATCCTGAATAAGCCTATAAATATCAGTAGATGTGGCATGGTCATAATTTATAACAAATCCACAATGCTTTGGACTAACCATAGCTCCGCCAACCCTATATCCAGCAAGTCCACTATCCATTATAAGCTTTCCAGCAAAATATCCTGTTGGTCTTTTAAAAGTAGAACCTGCACTTGGATATTCAAGCGGCTGCTTATCTCTTCTTCTGCCATTAAAGTCATTCATTTTGGCGGATATTTCTTCGCTTTTACCAGCCTCCAGATTAATAGTCATAGAAATAATGACCATATCTTCCTTCATAGCTCTACTATGTCTATAATCGAACTCCATATCAGCACCTGATATAGTCTTGATTTCACCATCAATAATAGCTTCAACGGACTCAACTATATCCTTCATCTCTCCGCCATAAGCGCCCGCATTCATATATATAGCGCCACCAACTGTTCCAGGAATACCTGACGCGAATTCCATACCAGCAAGACTATTAGAAAGAGCTACCTTAGATACAGCAGAAAGCATTGCACCAGCACCTGCTTTAATCTTGGTACCATCCACAGATATATCATCCAGTCCCTGACCAATAACAATAACAGGAACATCTATCCCTTTATCGGAAACAAGTAGATTACTACCATTTCCAATTATAAGCGGAGTAACATTTTCTTCTTTTAAACTATTAAGTACAGCGATAAGTCCGTCTATATTATAAACCTTGTAAAGTCTGGAAGCTTTGCCACCAGTTTTAAAAGTCGTATAGCCGGACATTAATTCATTTTCAAATAATTCAAAATCCATATATTCATCCTTAAGTTGTCCCACACGGGATAATAAAAGACTCTACAATGTAATATACTACATTATAGAGTCTTATTTTTCAATTCGTAAAAATAGTAGAAAAAACAGAATTTTAATACATTTTACTGTTAATTTATACTATAACACCGACGCTGCACCACCATACATGCCTGCATCGTTACCTAGAGTCGCTAGCTGGAACTCAGTATTACGGCAAGCATGGAAAGCGTACTCCTGGAAATATTTCTTAGTTGTAGTAATAAGAATGTCACCAGCCTTTGATACTCCACCACCGATAACGAACACCTCTGGATCTACAACACAAGCTACATTTGCAAGTGCATAGCCAAGACGTCTTCCGTGCTCTTCGATAAGATCAAGAGCAAGGTCATCACCATTCTTTGCAGCATCAAAGATTTCCTTAGCGGATATATACTTAACCTCTCTAAGTCTTGATGGCTTATCAGTAGCCTGAAGAGCTCTATTAGCAAGTCTTACTATACCTGTTGCTGAAGCATACTGTTCAAGACATCCTTTCTTACCACAGTTACAAGCATCCTGCTCATTGAGATCTATAGTCATGTGACCAATTTCACCACCTGCGCCATTTACACCTGCAAGCATCTTACCATTAAGGATGATGCCGCCACCTACACCTGTTCCAAGTGTAACCATAACAACGTTATCATAATCCTTACCGCCGCCCTGCCAGTACTCACCTAAAGCAGCCATATTTGCATCATTACCAGCCTTTACAGGAAGTCCAGTAAGTTCACTCAGCTCATCAGCAGCATTGAAGATTCCCCAACCGAGGTTAACACACTTAATAACTGTACCATCTTCTT
This sequence comes from uncultured Lachnospiraceae bacterium, assembly GCA_902776395.1. Classification (GTDB taxonomy): domain Bacteria; phylum Bacillota; class Clostridia; order Lachnospirales; family Lachnospiraceae; genus Eubacterium_Q. The sequence goes on along the minus strand of CACYQC010000091.1, from coordinate 2,250 downwards.
TAACTGGTCCAGGAACTCCCATACCAACTCCCTTTACATCGTCTTTTGAGATTCCTTTTTCAGTCAGTTTATTATCAATAGAAGCAGCTATATCAGAAAGTATATAGGCACCACCGTCATCTGTTCTAGTTGTGATTTCCCATTTTTCAAGAAGTTCTCCTTCTGTTGAGAAAAGACCAATCTTAACTGTTGTACCTCCGATATCAACTCCAAATACATAATTTGCCATTTTAGTAATCCTCCATTTAGTTATTATTCAAGCCTTTTGTGACTCTGTTATACATTTCCTGTGCAGCATTATATCCCATCTTCTTCTGTCTATGGTTAACGGCTGCTGATTCAACGATGATTGCAAGGTTTCTACCAGGTCTAATTGGAATAGAATGTGATACAACCTTAGTTCCAAGGAACTCTGCGTAATTATCGGATAGACCAAGTCTATCATAATTAGCATCTTTATCCCACTCTTCCAGTTTTATAACTAGATCCACCTGCTGTGACAGCTTAACACATTCAACACCGAACATAGTTTTTACATCTATTATTCCTATACCACGAAGCTCAATAAAGTGACGTGTAATCTCAGGTGACTGTCCTATCAGCTGTTCATCATTTATCTTCTTTATCTCAACAACATCATCAGCAACAAGTCTGTGACCTCGCTTGATAAGCTCAAGAGCAGCCTCGCTCTTTCCTATACCACTATCTCCCATTATGAGAACACCTTCACCGAAAACATCAACGAGAACGGCATGTATAGATATTCTTGGAGCTAATTCCTCGTGCAGATAACGAACTGTCTCATGTACAAATCCAGAAGTAGTTGCACTACTTGTTAGTACTGGAATACCATGCTTATCGCCCTGCTCAATAATGAAATCATAAGGCTCTATATCTCTACAGAAAACAAGACAAGGTATCTGATGACTAAAGAGTTTATCAAAAATGATTACATTTTCTTCTCTTGTATGCATATCGGCTATATATGCATGCTCAACATTTCCGCATATCTGTATTCTTGTATTATCGAAATGCTCAAAGAATCCCGCAAGCTGAAGAGCTGGCCTGTTAATATCTGGATCAGTAATCATAATCTTATCCGTATCGATATTAGGAGTATGATTCTTTAGATTCATTTTCTTAATAAATTGGGTCAAAGTAATACTATATTCCTGCTGCATATTATCTCCTTTGTCTACATCCCAAATGTTAAAAACTACATTTAACATCATATCAGAACTTAAGGTTTTTTTCACTACTAAATTATTAGGTTTAAGTGTATAATCGTATATTATGAATACATTTGATATTGAGGAAGAACTGAATAAGCTGCCACATAAACCCGGAGTATACATCATGCACGACGAAAATGAGGCTATTCTATATGTCGGAAAAGCTATAGACCTTCATAACAGAGTGCGTCAATACTTCAGGTCTGGTCATGGTCATAACAACTCACCTAAGATCTTAAAAATGGTGAGTCAGATAGCCTATTTCGAATATATAATTACAGCTTCTGAAATGGAGGCACTTGTTTTAGAGTGTAATCTTATCAAGGAGCATAGGCCCAAATACAATACTCTTATGACAGATGATAAGGGCTATCCATATATAAAAATTACAACTAGTGATACCTTTCCAAGGATTATGATGAGTCACCGTATGGCTCGCGATAAATCACTTTATTTTGGTCCTTTTACTGATAGAAAAGCTGTACATGACACTATTGCTCTCATCAAAAACTTATTCCATATAAGAAATTGTAATAAAGACCTAGGAAATGGACCTTACACCGAACGTCCCTGTCTATATTATCAGATAGGAAAATGTGACGCTCCATGCGCAGGACTCATTTCCCCTACTGATTATAAAAAGAATGTAGATAAGGCAATCCAGTTTTTAAATGGTAATACAAAAGATATAGAAAATGAACTAAAGACTAAAATGGCGGAATATGCCGAGAATATGGAATTTGAAAAAGCCGCTGAAACAAGAGACCTTCTTAGTAGTATCGGAAAAATATCCGAGAAACAAAGAGCTGGAAATACAAATAATGATGATCAGGATATAATCGCCTCTGCTAGAGATAATAATGATACTGTAATCTCAATATTCTTTATACGTAGTGGTACTCTTCTCGGCCGAGAAAACTATCATATGACTTCAGATGCTGAGGATACAGATACTGAAATCATTACTGAGTTTATAAAGCAATATTACATGGGTACACCTTTTATCCCTAAGGAAATA
>CACYQC010000090.1 GCA_902776395.1 uncultured Lachnospiraceae bacterium | reverse complement strand
GAGTGCATACTCATCTTCAGCGCCTCTATTAAAACCATATTCTCTAACCTGCTTCTCGAATGCAGAATTCTTGAATGTAGCTATTACCTGAAGAATTCCGTCCTCTGTATCAGTAGGTTCCTTAACAACTACTATCTCTGTTTTAACTGTTTCTGTCTCAACATGGCTTGCATCATTCTTACACTTACGTGATGCAGTAACCTCTGATTCATCATCGCTCCAAGTATAAACTGGATCACCCCATTTGTGAGCATTACTGTCTATAGGTAAAACAATATCTTCCTCAACTTCTATTTCAATTTCGCCATCTCCATCAGCAAATATAGCTTCACATTTTGGATCTTCACACTTCCAGTATTCTTTCTTACCGGCTTTTGCACATGTAGGTTCCACCGCATCTACTTTGGCAAGCTTATGCCTATGTTCCCACTTAGCATATAACTCCAAAGTACGTCTAGGAGCTGCATTCAATACTTTGTCAGTCACATGTGTGTTAAAATCAAAACTATTTGTTAAATCTTCATCTGTATACCAACCAACAAAAACATCATATTCAGTAGGTGGTTCAACAGCTTCTATTGGTCTACAGGTTTGGCCACCTTTTATTGTTTGAGAAGCAATATGATCTGTCTCATCTGGTCCCATATAAAACATAACATAATAATCTGGATTCATAAGATAATATTCAAAACTTATTTCTCCAACAACCGAATTATCTTTCCAAAGTGAATAATTTACGTAATATAAATCTTCATTTGAAAAAGCAGGAAGTGTTGTTTCATTTATATATTGTGCATTGCCATAAGAATAGCTATACGTAAAAGAATATCCCTCCGGAATATTATCTGGACTATAGCTTACTCCATCTATATATACTGTAACGATAGGTCTTGCACTCTCTGCTGCATAATATGTTGGGACTGTTCGAGGGTTATTAATACCCACTTCCTTAGTACCATAACGGTTTGATGTATCTACTGATAACGACACATCATAGGAAATCGCATTCGCTGTCATTGGAAAGAATGGCACCGCAATAAACACTACCAGCAAAATAGAAATAATCTTGCTTATAATCTTCTTTGTCTTATTCATTCTAACTTCCCTCTCTATAAGTTTTATATAAACAAGCTAGATATTATTTACGAAATACCAGCTTATTCTTCTTAATAAGTATCATTACTACTGCCACAGCAGAAATGATCATTACGATGATACAGATCATCATAGGTGTTGCATCACCAGTTTTAGCTGTCTTAGCCTTTTTAGCTTCCTTCTTAACAACAACTGTTTTTTCCTCTTCAACTACTATGTTGAACTTAGTTGTTGTAAAGCCGTCATCGAACAGAACTTTAAGTGTATGCTCGCCTGGTGTAAGTGTGTCCAGGTATGAAGGCTTGAGCTTTATTATAACACTTCCTGATTCAGTATCATAATTCTGTGGTGAAACACTTGAACCATCAATATCAATTCCAAGGAAATGCTCTATAGTTGATGGATTATCTATTGAACGTTCAAATCTTGAAACAAGAGTTTCTCCACTTCCCTTTGTATACGACAGACCACCTTCTGTAACATTTAGATATACTATCTTATCTTCACCATTTACGATGTATGCATACTGTGATTCAAATGCAGGATTAGTGAAGTCTGCTGTGTAAACACCTGAGCCTGCTTCTGTCTCAGTTTGAGGCTTTGTCTCATCGTACTTTGTGTTAACAGTTTCTGTCTCAACATGAGTTGGGTCATTTAAGCATTTTCTGCTAGCAGTCACTGTACTCTTATCAGCTGCCCACTCATAGACTGGTTTATCCCAATTATGACCTAATGCAGCAAGAGTTGCAATTTCTGTCTGAGTCGCAAATGCTGTATTAGTAAATATCGCTGTATAAGTAGCGGAACCTGCCTCAGTACATGTAGGTGCCTTAGTCACTACTTCTTTTGCATCAACTGTTTCTGAATCCTCTAAGCCACATTTATCTCTCTTGCAAGTTCTTGAAGCTGTTGCAGTTGAATAGTCTGCTGACCAGCTGTAGGTTATATCACCCCAATCATGATCCAAAGCATCAAGAGTCTCTGTCTTGGTCTGAGTAGTAAAATCAGGCTTTGTAAATGTTGCTGTATATTTAATCTGACCTGCTTTTGTACAAGTAGCTGCTGTAGTATCAACTGTAGATTCTACTTCTTCTGTAATAGCATATGTACATCCAGCGCGACCGCACTTATGCTCTGCAGTCACCATACTGTTATCACCGCTCCAAACGTATGATGGAGCAAGATAGTCATGACCTAAAGGTGCTATGATATATTCCGAATTTAAAGTCTGTTCACTAATTTCCTCCAACCCATCAGGATACACATATTTGAAGGCCTTACCACATTTTGAACAATAGCCGTATTCTTTCGCCACACCTGATTCTGTACATGTCGCAGCCTTTGTAGATACAGGTGTAAGATTATGACCAGCCGGTCTTACAACGCTAGCGACTTCTGTAGTTCCAGCAGCATCCGAATACTTTTTATTACAAACTGGACACTCATAATATTTTATGTTTCCATCTACCGTACAAGTTGGTTCTTTAGCTTCATGAGTCACAAAATTATTTGTAGCATGATTCCACTTAGCATATAAATGCAGCGTATTCGTCGCATCTAGCATATCTTTCGTTATCATTTTCGAAAAATCAAACTTATTTCCTGCCGAACAGCTAGCATCAGTGTACCAGCCGTCGAAAGTATGACAAGAAGGAACATCCGTAAAAGTAACAGGATTACTTGCTATATCATAAACACTTCTTGCAGGGGTAGAACGATATATAGGCTCCGTTGTGTCATTAGGCATATTTTTATGGAACTCTAAAACGTAAGATACTCTATCATTAAGCATAAAGCCGCATCCGATAGACTTGCCAGACAGCTCCTCGCCAGTAGACTTATTAACTATTGTTCCCGAAACATTATAACCACCTTTTCCAGTTGGTGGATCTGTATGACCTGACCAAGAATCTGTTCCACTCCATTTTGAATATGTTACCTTTAATTTATATTCTGACGGAAGATCTCCGCCATCATATTTAGCAGTAATCACAGGATATTCATTGCATCCTACATAATATACATAATAAGATTTCCCATCATCGATTTCTGTACCTGAAGCATTGCTATTATCTACCTCAAGCGTAAATAAGTTAGGATCGTATTCCATTTGAAATTGAGCCCGTTCATATTTTATAAGGGTTTCCCCTCTATACACTGATGCTTTTATAGTAAAAGTACCAGGTTCGTTAGGTGTGCTAGCACACGAAACACCGTTCTTATAGTAATCTATATTAACTCTATAACTGGCTGGATTCTCACCTTCTGGAAAAGTTATATTAGGAGCAGGAAGCACCACATCAGCGCTATTTGCCCTAACATAAAAAGGTCCATTTCCTGAAAAAACAATTTCTATATTATCCGATGTCTGATTATATCCACCAGGAATAGCAACAAGTGCTGGAGCACCCTTCAACCCACTTGCACCCTTAAGCTTAGCAGCAGGCTTCTGAACAGGAACATCTGCAACTTCAGCTGCAGGCTCCTCTGCAGTATCCTGTGAAACTTCTTCTGTTTCTTCTGTAGTTTCTTCAACTTCTTCTTTAGGTGTTGGGTCAACTACTTCTTCTGGAGTCTGTTCACCTTCTTCAGTAGTTGGTGTAACCTCCGTAACCTGTGTCTCGGTTCCGGCTCCATTTTCGCCTTCACCCTCTTCTCCGACAATAACAGTCTTTTCGCCATTTTCTTCAAGCACATCCTCACCAGCTCGTGCTACAAACGGAACAAGAGTAAGGGCCATCAATACTGAAAGTGTATAAGCCAGTATTTTTCTGATTTTCATTTTCATATTCTCTGCACCTCCTTATAAGTTCCTTCCTCAAAAAATTTTTTTTTAAATATTTTTATTATTTTTGCAAATAACAACGCATATAGAATAATTATACCTTATCTAGTCCAACAAATGTCCAACATTTTGCATTTTTTCTTCTAATTTTCACAGAATTTATGCCTATATACAAAACAAGCCAGCAGACTCACTGTCCGCTGGCTTATGGGAAATCATTATTTTCCAAGTCTTGCACGTAGTTCTTTTGTCATTTCCTCAAATCCAGGCTTACCTAGAAGAGCGAACATATTTTTCTTGTAGCTCTCAACACCTGGCTGATTGAACGGATTAACACCAAGTGTGTAGCCGCTAACGCCGCAAGCAAACTCGAACTTGTAGAACAGTTCTCCGAGTGCAAGCTCGTCAATTTCTTCCATATCTATACGGATGTTTGGAACTCCACCATCAACGTGAGCGAGGATAGTTCCTTCCATAGCACATTTATTAATGAAATCAACTGTCTGTCCTGCAAGATAGTTCAGACCATCGAGATCCTCTGCTTCCTTCTGCATAACAACTGCCTTGCGAGGATTTACTACATTTATGAATGTCTCGAAGTGATTCTTTGTTCCATCCTGAATGAACTGGCCAAGTGAGTGAAGATCTGTTGTAAAGTCAACGCCTGCAGGGAAGATACCCTTGCCGTCCTTACCTTCGCTCTCTCCGTAGAGCTGCTTCCACCACTCTGTTACGAAATGAAGAGCTGGCTCGAAGTTACCAAGAATCTCCATTCCAAGTCCCTTCTCGTACATTACATTTCTGACTGCTGCATACTTCATTACGTCGCTGTCGTCGAAATCCTTTGATAGGCAGTACTCGCGACCATTTGCAGCACCTTCCATGAGTTTATCTATATCCGCACCACTTGCAGCGATTGGAAGAAGTCCAACTGCTGTAAGAACTGAGAATCTACCACCTACATCATCAGGTACAACGTATGTCTCATATCCTTCTGCATCTGCAAGAGTCTTGAGAGCACCACGAACCTTATCTGTTGTAGCATAGATACGCTTTGCAGCTTCAGCCTTTCCGTACTTCTTCTCAAGCATTTCCTTGAAAAGTCTGAATGCAACTGAGCACTCTGTTGTAGTACCTGACTTTGAGATAACATTTACAGAGAAATCTCTGTCACCAATTACTTCAACAAGCTCTGAAATATATGTTGAGCTAAGGTTATTTCCGCAATAGTAAATCTCTGGGGTCTTGCGGATTTCCTTTGATACTGAGTTATAGAATCCGTGACGAAGAGCTTCGATTGCAGCTCTTGCTCCGAGGTAAGAACCACCGATACCAATAACAAGAAGTACATCTGAATCGCTCTGGATCTTAGCAGCTGCCTGCTTGATACGAGCAAACTCTTCCTTATCATAATCTACTGGAAGATCAATCCATCCGAGGAAATCATTTCCCTCGCCAGTTTTCTCAACGAGTGTCTTCTTTGCAGCTTCGATTCTTGACTTGATTCCGGCAACCTCTGCATCGCTTGCCATAAACTTAGTATTATCGAAATTAAAGCTAATCTTCTGCGCCATTTTTATACGCTCCTTCTATATATTATATTTCCCATTTCCCCCAAGGCTCTAAAAAAGCCGATAGATATATGCATTTTAGCACTTTGATGTGTTGATTACAACAAAAAAGTGAGTATATAGGGACGGTTCTCTTTTGCTCAAATAATGAGTATATAGGGACGGTTCTCTTTTACTCAAAAATTGAGTAAATAAGAACCGTCCCCATATACTCATTCTACCCTACAATTCCGCTTATGAAGATAAGTATGATAAGGACAGGAAGTACATATTTAAAGTATGCAATAAGCTTCGGGGTCATTTTCATACCTTTACCTTTATTAATTTCCTTGAAGAAGTTGTCTGCGCCCCAGCCATATTTGGTGATACAGAACATAAGGAAGATAAGCGCACCTAGTGGAAGCAGGATGTTACTCACTATGAAATCCTCGCTATCCAAGATATCTCTATTTCCTATTAGATGTATGTTTTTCAGAATGTTGTAGCCGAGCACACATGGTGCGCTGGCAATCAGCATGAAGACACCATTTATAAGAACCGACTTAACTCTGCTCCAGCCCCAGTTATCCATAGCTGAGCCGACAAGGTTTTCAAAAACGGCAGTTACTGTAGAGAAGCTAGCAAAAGTCATAAAGATAAAGAAAAGTGTCCCCCAGATTCTTCCTCCAGGCATATCTAAAAAGATACGTGGAAGCGTAACGAATATAAGTGATGGTCCTTCTGATGGTTCGACACCATAGGAAAAGCATGCCGGGAAAATAATCAGCCCCGAGGAAAGTGCAACAAATGTATCAAGCGCCGTGATTCTTACCGCTTCGCCTGTGAGCGTAAATTCATTTGACATATAGCTACCAAAGATTTCCATTGAAGCAACACCAATGCTGAGCGTAAAGAAGGCCTGGTTCATTGCCGCTGTTATAACCTTGAAGATACCCACATGTCGAACATTTTTGATATTTGGAAGTAGATAAAAGCTTACGCCTTCTCCGGCATTTTCGAGTGTAAGGCTTTTGACAGCCAGGACAAGTATAAGCGCAAGGAGTCCTATCATCATAACCTTGTTAACGCGTTCGAGTCCTTTCTGTACGCCAAAGCTCAGGACTAGGAAGCCAGCGATTACGACTATCGCCATGAATATGCCCATTTCGATTGGGTTCGCAAGCATATCGCCGAATACGCTGTCCACATCGTCGACACCTTTATCTTTAAAGGTTCCGGTTAAAAACTTCCAGAAGTAGGCGAGCATCCAGCCGGCTACTGTCGTGTAGTACATCATAAGAAGATAGCTTCCAGCCACGCAGATCCAGCCGTGTAGATGCCATTTACTCCCATCCTTCTCAAGCTTCTTGTATGCGCCAACTATTGTCATTCTGCTGGCGCGTCCCATGCTGAGTTCCATAGTTAGAACAGGGACTCCCATAAGTACGAGAAAGATAAGGTAAAATATTACGAAGATAGCTCCACCATTCTGTCCTGTGACATAAGGAAACTTCCACACATTTCCTATTCCGATAGCGCAGCCTGCACTCACAAGTATAAATCCGAGTCTGCTGCCAAAGCTTTCTCTCTTTTCATTTTCCATTAGATAATAAAACTCCTAATTTGTTTTGTTTCAGAGTCATTATTCTAATCTATTGGGTTTGAGTTTGCAAGTAGTCGGCTTTAAACAAATCATCCAGATTTATGGCAAGTTTTTGAAATAGTTTTACATCCTCGTCCATAGGATTTATGATTTCTATCTCGCCAGCGAGCTTGCTTGGATTTTCAATCACCACCTTTCTTGCAAGTTCCTCTCCGAGATAGATGTAATCATATATATCCATAGTACTTACGTCTGTTGTATTCATTTTGTAGATGACTGTTTTTCCAAGTTCTTCGAAGATTTCGGCGCTT
>CACYQC010000089.1 GCA_902776395.1 uncultured Lachnospiraceae bacterium | reverse complement strand
CCGCCATTTATCTGTATCTCAGAACGTTTTTCTTCTATCTCATCTATTCGCTCAAGTATCTTTTTACCAACTACATCCGCATTTGAATCTGCATCTATATTTTCATCAGCACCAAGCTTCTCATCAGCACATATAGCTTCAGTCTTTCCAAACAGTTCATCAACTGTAAGAACCTTCCCCTGATAACCAACTCTACTGAGTTTATCAACGGTCTCAGCATCTGTAACAACAACTTCTGGAGAAAGTGTTGCGAGCTGACTCTTTATTCTATCATCAGGAAAATCTGGATCTAACAGACAGTAGAATCCACCTGCATATGCTGTACCCAGAAAGATTTGAAGTGTCTTCACACTCTTTTTCTTCATCACAGCAACCGGCTTTCCTGGAGTTACATAGTCTGATAATACTTTACCTACTAAGTAGCTCTTTAATTCAAGCTCACTATAACTGCATTCCTCTTCTCCATCTGTCACTGCCATCTTTTCTGGCAGACGAGATGCTGTATTTACTAAGTATTCTAAAACATTTTTCATTCTATTCACCTCTGTGATCTGGAAGGTCGTAGTTCTCTTTCAAATACTTTGACAAATAATGAGTCTGTTTCTGAGTTGCAGAGAAGTTTACATGATCGCCTTCATCATACGCATCCGTATTCCAATCTATTTCCAACTCATCAATCATAAGATTAAAATCTATAAATGGCACTCCAATTTCTTCGGAATATTCTTGAATCGCGTTATGTTTTGCGTAGTTCATATTAATTGGAGATGGAGAACTCACAAAAATTATCTCGCAATCATTTTCTTCGCAAAGCTTTTTGATTTTACCTATATAATACTTAACCGGACCATTTATAACATATTTATCCTCAGTTTCTATCATATACTCTCCGCCAGTATATGGTTCAACCTTAGTCAGTACATCGAAACCTTTTTCATGTGTATACACTGGTGGTGGATTAATTCCAAGCATTTCTTTCCAACCATTATGATATCTAAATATAGAGCATTTATCCTCTATTATAGCAATGCCTGAAAGAACTCCTTCTCTCAAAGTTGTCGTTTCAAGAACCATAAGGTCTGTTTCTATGATGAGAACCTTTGGCTTCTGCTTTTTCATCATCTCTTCAACAAATAAATATGTTTCGCAAGCTCTTTGTCCAACCTGAGATCCTACATAGGCAGAGATTCCTTCATCATCATATAGAACTTGTGGGGAAGCAAGCACTGCAGCTTCACTGTCTCCAACGATTAGAACATCTATTGTATCTTCAGGCTCGCATAAAGCAGAAGCAACAAATTTATCTCTACCGTTAACTAGATCAGGTCTATTCCATTTGATAGGATCTATTAAAACAGACAGAACCGTCAAAATAGCACCAATAAATACAAGGTAGGCAGCTAGTTCTATCCAGCCTTTCAGATTATTCTTCTTATCAGAATCCTGCATAGATTAGATCCACCTCCTTAAATCCTGGACCATAAAGTCCAAATATCATAATAATGAGCACTAACGCTGTAACAATAGCCCATCTTACTACAAGTGGTTTTCTTATAAGGGCTTCAGTTATATCTACGCCCTTCTCTCTAATCATATTTACAACTATGACTATTATAAGCGAAACGAAAATAACTATCCAGTCAGCCATATCTAGCCCCCATTCAAGTGCAGTCCCGTTCCAAAGTATACTTATTCCTGTACCCTTTCCGATATCTCTCATCATTCTAAAGCCTTCTCTGAGAGAATCTGCACGGAAGAAAAGCTCTCCAGCAAATATAATTATCCAAGTTTTAAGTATACGAATAACATTTACTACTTTATTTTCTTTACTAGTATGTAATATCTCAAGTAATTTATCACCAACAGGCTCCAAAAGAAGCTCTAGTACTATTACAATGAAGTAGAATATTCCATAGAAAATGTATGTCCACTTAGGTCCGTGCCACAGACCATTGCAGAGCCATACAGGAAGAAGAGCCATGGCAGATGCTACGACTCTGGTTATATGTTTATTTACTCTATCTTTTGCGAATTTACCCCAGTTTTTTGCCAACTTTGACATCGATACTGGATAGAAAATGTATGTCTTAAACCATACACCGAGAGTTATGTGCCAACGGCGCCAAAACTCTGATGCATTTCTAGCAAGAAATGGCTGACGGAAGTTCTCTGGCAGTTCGATTCCGAATATCATTCCGCATCCAACAACCATATCCATACAACCTGAGAAATCTAGATATTCCATTACTGTAAAAAGAACTGCGGCTGCTATTACTTCAGCACCTTTAGTTCCTCTTGTGGAATCAAACAGATATACTACAGCAGGATTCATTCTATCTGCTATAACAAGTTTCTTCATTACTCCCCACGATAAACGGATATACCCCTTCATAACATTGTAAGGATTAATTGATTCACCCTTAAATAAGCGGTCCTTCATATCAGAATATAATGCTATAGGACCTTCAACTATTGTAGGGAAGAAACAGAGAAACAGTAATAGTTTCAGCGGATTACGCTGAGCTTCAAATTTGCCCCAATATATATCAGCCATGTAACTGATAGCTTGCATAGTATAGAAAGATATTCCAAGTGGAAGCACAAGAGACTTTATCGGTAGTACTTCTGATCCGCCTCCAAAAACGACATTTATATTTCCTGCAAAGAAATTATAATACTTTAGATAGAGCAATATACTCAGCGAAACGATTACTCCTGCCGCAAGCACTAAACGAGTTTTTCGCTGAAATTTCTTCTTAAGGACGTTTTTCTTATCCTTATTCTCCGGACCTTTAAGCTCTTTAAATATTAGTTTTTTATTATTTGATATTTTTTCAAGAATTAATCCAGTTGCATAAGATATAGCCGTAGCAATGACGACAAATCCGAACAAAGGAACAGAAACTGCTGCATAGAATCCCATGCTGAACAACAAAAGAACGCCCCATCTAAAACGTTTAGGGCATATTTGATAAGCAACTATAGCCGCTGGTAAGAAAAATATAGCGAAATAAAGTTTATAATAAACTAATATCATTTCTATCCTCAATTAATCGTGGCAATATTTATAAAACGAGTCAACCGAGATTAACTCGGTTGACTCTTAAAAAATTACTCAATTACATATGGAACGAGTGCTAACTGTCTAGCTCTCTTAACTGCAACTGTAAGCTCTCTCTGGTGCTTAGCGCAGTTACCTGTTATACGACGAGGAAGGATCTTTCCTCTCTCAGAAATGTACTTTCTAAGAAGTGCTGCATCCTTGTAATCAATTACCTGATTCTCATCTGAACAGAATACACAGACCTTTCTTCTTCTATGAGTAGGTCTTCTCTTCATTGGGGCTGCGCCCTCTTTATTATTATATGGCATTTTATTATCCTCCATTAACTCTTAAATGGCAGATCATCATTTACACCTTCAGGAATATTCATGAAGCCTTCAGCGCTAGCTGATGCTGCAGATGGAGCAGACTGTGGTGTGTAACCACCGCCCTGTGATGAATCTGAATTTGCCTTACTCTCAGCAAACTCCTGTTCCTCTACAACTACTTCTGTAGTATAAACCTTCTGGCCTTCTTTATTAGTATAGGAACCTGTCTGAATACGGCCTGTTACAGCTATCTTGGTTCCCTGCTTCAGATATTTCTCAGCGAATTCTCCCTGTCTGCCAAATGCAACACATGAAATAAAGTCCGCTGTCTGCTGGTCATCTCCGCCATTTCTTCTGGCGAATCTTCTGTCTACAGCCAGTGTGTATCTAGCGATTGCTAACTGATCACCATTTTGTGAATTTGAATATCTAACATCTGGATCTCTTGTAAGACGACCCATTAAAATAACCTTGTTCATTCGAACCCCCTTATCTTAACTAAGCATCCTGTCTTACGATCAAGAAACGAATGATAGGCTCGATAATACGAAGATTAGACTCAATTACTGCTGGAGCTTCTACTGGTCCTTCAAAATGAAGATAGTAGTAATAACCCTCAAGCATATCCTGAATCTCGTATGCAAGTCTCTGCTTGCCCTTCTCATCAACGTCTGTTACAGTACCCTTAGCCTTAGCTACAAGGTCCTTAACTTTGTCGAGAGTAGCTGTTCTAGCCTCATCATCAATCTTGGAGCTAAGAACTAATGCGATCTCATACTTGTTCATTTTTGCACCTCCTTATGGTCTATTCTGGCCCCCGCCGTGCATGGCGAAAGCAAGGTTTTGTAAAACATCACAGAGCAATAATATAACACATAGATACTAGGCTTGCAAGTGTTTTCTCGCTTATATTTACTTATCTTTTTTCTTCGCAAATCGGACACACAACATATTGATGATTACGCCTAAGAGAACACCACATGTGTCAATTAGTACATCCCTAAGTTCGCAACTTCTACCTGGCACAAATCTCTGATGAATCTCATCGGATACTGCATATAGCGCTCCACAGATTAGTGGTATAACAAAAACCCCTCTATAAAAACGTGTCTTTTGGAAACGCTCCTTATGAAAGCATTTCTTATAATAATACTCCTTAAAAGCGAGGGATATGAATAATCCAAGCACTGTATATTCACTAAAATGTGCCATCTTCCGAACTATAAAAGAAAGCATTTCCGCATCTCGATCAGTAAAATGAGATAAAAACCTTACTATGATATCACTTTCTTCTTGAGACGTATCCGCTGGAAGCGAAGACTGAAAGAAGATGAAAATCATTATAAGAAGAGTGATAATTAAATATGCTACGAATCTAGTATTATGAGACTTTCTCTGTGTTTTCTTTACTGCTAAATTGTCCTTCTTATCATCCATTCTATTTTGTTTATTATCTATACTATCAGCCATACTTACACATCTTACTTTGCTTATTTATCCATTCTTTATATTCTTAACAACATCTCTCCGTGGTAATAAAAGCTCTCGTTCACATCCCATACAACGAAGCTTTATCTCAATCCCTGTCCTGAGAACCAACCACTCATCCGATCCACAAGGATGCTTCTTCTTCATTTTTATAACCTGACCTTCTTTTATTTCCATATCTGTCTCCGTAAACAAAAACACTTCAAACCCTTTATGTTATTTATACATTTGAGAATAGGTATTTATAGCGACTTCTCATCTGCATAACTATTTCTATTGTACGATTACGTATTTTTTCATCATACATCTCTGCTCTATCGACAATAGACTTGACGTCATTATATCCGAATGAAAATCTTATATGTTCTCCATATAGTTTCTCTGCAATATCAACCTGTTCGGCGAAATCATCACAGAATGTCTTTGACTTTACCTTATCAATATAGTGGATTGCATCGATACTCATCGGATACTCCATCATAATATCTGACATAATTCCAGCTCCATTATCAAATATTGGAGCTAATTTAAACTCATTTTTCCCATTAGTTAAAACAGCAATATTATGAGTATGTCTATCTTCATTTAGAAACAGTGAATCAATAGTAAGCATTTTGCTCATATATATTCCAAAATCATATAAACCAGTTATTCTTTCAACCTGATTTACGAGCATCCTAAGTCTTTCCTCGTGATTTTCGGTAGAATATATCAATTTATTTAGTCCCTCACCGTAGACATTCTTAAACAGCCTTTCCAATGTAATTAGATTCCATCCAGCCGTAAAATCCTTACTCCTGCATCCATTATAAATATTACCGTTATAGGATATCTGTTCCAGATCATAGTCTACATATTCATTTGCAGCTAAATCAGAAAACCCGAGGAGTTTTGATACGGTATATTCAACCAGGCCTTCATATCCAAGATAATCTGCTTTATACCAGATTCCATCTCTTTCAAATTTTATCTGATTTCCTTTTGAGGACTGTCTCCCATCCTCTTTTATCTCTTCTTGAAATAACTCTACCATCAATAACCTTTCTATAATTCACATTATTGTATAAAAAATAAAGATACTCAATTAGCGTTCCAGTTTTATCCAAAAATGATCCTCCGCCATACGTCCTTCAGTTTTCTCAATGATCATAATAGGATCATAAAATGGTATATCCAGCTTTTTTAATTCGAGTTTGATTTTATCCCTGGTCCTAGGAAAGCACCTTGATTCTATAAACTCTTCATAATCCTCATAATTTGGCTCCATATTTACTCCAAATGCACGATACAGCGGATTATCAATATAATTATATACTTTGACTGAGCGTTCTAATTCATTTACATCAATTACACTACAAACAGTATTTTCATACATATACCAAAGTCTTAGTCCCTTTTCTTTATTAGGAACCATAAGTTTTGCCGCAAGTTCAGGCTTACGAAGAAGTATTTCAACAAGCGGAACAATCGGCCCTGATATGGTATTATTATTAGATTCCCAGTTTTCTACCGTTCTGTTTGATGATCGAACGAAACTAGCAAATTCCTTCTGTGTCATACCAAGAAGAGCCCTTACTTTTTTTATATCTTCTCCAGTAATATACTCATTTATCACATATTCAATATTCTTACCTGTTTTTCCCATAGATAAAACCTCCTGATTAATTAAACCACAAATTTTTCGGTAAATCAAGAGGTTTTAACCGAATATTTTTCGGTCGTTATATTCAATTGCAGTGAATTCAAATGATCAAGTATAAAATAAAAACCTCTAAATCAAATGATTTAGAGGTTTTGTGCCCAGAACCGGAATCGAACCAGTGACACGAGGATTTTCAGTCCTCTGCTCTACCAACTGAGCTATCTGGGCTTATACTACTAGTAGCGGGGACAGGATTTGAACCTATGACCTTCGGGTTATGAGCCCGACGAGCTTCCAGACTGCTCCACCCCGCGTTATTAAATTAAGAAAGTGGGGCCTACAGGGCTCGAACCTGTGACCCTCTGCTTGTAAGGCAGATGCTCTCCCAGCTGAGCTAAGACCCCAAATTCAAATACATACGTT
Organism: uncultured Lachnospiraceae bacterium; assembly: GCA_902776395.1. Lineage (GTDB taxonomy): Bacteria > Bacillota > Clostridia > Lachnospirales > Lachnospiraceae > Eubacterium_Q. Next base: position 445 of record CACYQC010000089.1, on the reverse strand, counting down.
ATGTATGTTACTGGAAGGTGGTGGATTCGAACCACCGAAGCATTGCGCAACAGATTTACAGTCTGCCCCCTTTGGCCACTCGGGAAACCTTCCAAAAAAAGAGCCGATATTCGGACTCGAACCGAAAACCTGCTGATTACAAATCAGCTGCTCTGCCAATTGAGCCATATCGGCATAATCGACCCAGACGAGACTCGAACTCGTGACCTCCGCCGTGACAGGGCGGCGCTCTAACCAACTGAGCCACTGGGCCATATAAGTACATTGTACTTTCAAAACTTCATACAGCTTTTAGATATTATCATAATGTTGATAAAAATGCAAGACATTGTATCTTACCTAATTCTAGGAAAAGCTCACGACCTATTAGTACACCTCAGCTGAGTATGTTACCATACTTACACCCAGTGCCTATCAACCTCGTAGTCTTCGAGGGGTCTTAAGA
>CACYQC010000088.1 GCA_902776395.1 uncultured Lachnospiraceae bacterium | reverse complement strand
ACCTACTCAAAGTTTGATTCAGAACTAATTATTGAAGGAGACAAAACCCTTGTCCGTGTGACTAACAAAGGAAATGTCCCTTCCGATTATTCAGTTCTACTCTTCCAGTCTGAAGACGGAAAAACTTATCTATATGGAGAAGATAGATCTTTCATAGATGTATCAGGAAATGAGATACCTGTCGGAAGTCGTCTTGTTGCCTTCCATCGATTTAAGGATATCCAGCCAGGAAGCGCTAAAACAGTGAAATTAGTATAGTTAGAATACTCTAATAAAGATTATACTAATCAAACATATCTTAAGTTTTAAATTACTGATATATCAAGTATAATAGTACTCGATATATCAGTTTTCATTTTACGCATTTTCCAGTTACATTTCTAAAAGTATCTATTAACAGGTACAAAATGCACGATATATTTGTAAGTCTGAATACTGCCTTTTGTTTTGGTGTAAATCAAAAGGCGGCTTCATTTTTGCGCTAAATTCTTTATTAACTGGCAAGTGCTATCGGGGCGCTTCGCACCCGTAATATAACTTAATAGGAGGTCATATATGGCGAAACTGAATGCTGCGGCGGCAGCAAAGATCAACGAAATCTGTGAAAGATACACAGATGAAAAAACTCCTCTTATGATGATACTAAGTGATATCCAGAATGAGTATGGATACATCCCTCTTGAGGTTCAGGAGATAGTATCAAAGCATACAGGAATCTCAGTTGCTGAGATCTACGGAGTTGTAACATTCTATTCATTCTTCTCTCTTACACCAAAGGGAAAATTCGTTATAGGATGTTGTTTAGGTACTGCTTGCTACGTTAAGGGAGCACAGCAGGTAATTGATAAGTTCTCTGAATTACTTAACATCAAGCCTGGCGAAACTAGCGAGGACGGACTCTTTACACTTGATGCTCTTAGATGTATCGGTGCATGTGGTATCGCTCCAGCCGTTAGTATCAACGGTAAGGTTTATCCTAAGGTTGAAGTTGGACAGGTTCCAGAGATTATCGAATCTTATAGAAAGGAGGCATCAGCATGAGTAAGATAACAACAGTTGAAGAGCTTGAGACAAGTGCCGGTGCTTGCACCAAATGTCTTGATGATAAGCTTAGCGGAGCTGATGGAAAGCGTCACATCGTTCTTTGCGGTGGTACAGGATGTCTTTCAAGTAACTCTGCAGAAATCACCAAAAAATTCGAGGAAGTTCTCGAGGCAAAGGGCCTTTCAGATAAGGTTACAGTAAATCAGGTTGGATGCTTCGGTTTCTGTTCACAGGGACCATTCGTTAAGATCTATCCTGAAGATACACTCTATCGTATGGTTAGTATCGATGATGTTGATGAGATCGTTGAGTCAGATATCATCAACAATACAATAGTAGAAAGACTTCTCTATGTTGATCCAGCATCTAACGAGAAGAAGACAAAGCAGGAGGATATCAACTTCTATAAGAAGCAGCGTCGTGTTGCTCTTCATGGTTGTGGAGTTATCAATCCTGAGGATATTAATGAAGCAATTGGTATGGGTGCATTCCAGGGTATCAAGAAGGCTCTTACAATGACACCACAGGAAGTAGTTGATGAAGTACTTGCTTCTGGTCTTCGTGGCCGAGGCGGCGGCGGATTCCCTACAGGTAGAAAGTGGCAGTTCGCATTAAACGTAGATTCTGATCAGAAGTACGTTGTATGTAACGGTGACGAGGGTGACCCAGGTGCATTCATGGATCGTTCTATCCTTGAAGGTAACCCACTTGGAGTTATCGAAGGTATGATGATCGCAGGTTATGCTTTCGGCGCATCAGAAGGTTACTTCTATGTACGTGCTGAGTATCCTATCGCTGTTAATCGTCTTAAGATTGCTATCAACCAGGCTCGTGAAATGGGACTTCTCGGAGAGAATATCCTCGGTTCAGGATTCAGCTTCGACTGCCACATCAGACTTGGTGCTGGTGCATTCGTTTGTGGTGAGGAGACAGCTCTTCTTAACTCTATCGAGGGTAAGAGAGGTATGCCTAGACCTCGTCCTCCTTTCCCTGCAATTAAGGGACTTTGGGAGAAGCCAACTTGCGTTAACAACGTTGAGACACTTGCTTGTGTACCTTATATTCTTCGTGAAGGAGCTGCTGAGTTTGCTTCCGTTGGTACAGAGGGATCAAAGGGTACTAAGGTATTCGCTCTCGGTGGTAAGGTAAATAACGTAGGACTTGTAGAGGTTCCTATGGGAACAACTCTCCGCGAGCTGATTTATGATATCGGTGGTGGTATTCCAAATGGTAAGAAGTTCAAGGCTATTCAGACAGGTGGTCCTTCAGGTGGATGTCTGACTGAGGAATTCCTTGATGAGCCAATCGATTTCGATAACCTGGTACAGAAGGGATCTATGATGGGTTCCGGTGGTGCTATCGTTATGGATGAAGATAACTGTATGGTTGACGTTGCTAAGTTCTACATGGAGTTCATCTGTGATGAGTCATGTGGTAAGTGTTCACCATGTCGTATCGGAACAAAGCGTATCCTCGAGATACTTACAAAGATTACAGAGGGCAAGGGTACTATGGAAGACCTTGATACTCTTGAAGAGCTCAGTAAGACAATTCAGACAAATTCACTTTGTGCTCTTGGTCAGACTGCAGCTAACCCTGTTAATTCAACACTTAAGCATTTCCGTGATGAGTATATTGCTCACATCGTTGATAAGAAATGTCCTGCACACGTATGTAAGAGTCTTATGCAGTACAAGATCGATCAGGATAAATGTATCGGTTGTGGACTTTGCGCACGCAACTGTCCTGCAGGCTGCATAGAGAAGACAGATTACATCGCTGAGGGTCACAAGCTTCCATCTATGAAGATTGATCCTGAGAAGTGTGTAAAGTGTGGTCTATGTATGAGTAACTGTAAATTCGCAGCAATTTCTAAGAACTAAGGAGGTAACTACTATGGCGATGGTAAATATTAAAATAGAAGGCATCTCCTATCAGGTAGAGGAAGGTATTACTATCCTCGAGGCTGCTAAGAAGTGCGGTTATGAGATCCCTTCACTTTGTGCATTTAATCACGGTGAGTGCAATCATGGTTCATGCCGTGTTTGTCTCGTTGAGGCAACTGGCGCTAGAGGCCTTGTAGCATCATGTGTATACCCTGTAGCAGAAGGAATGGAAATCACTATTTCTTCACCAAAGGCTACTGCAGCTAGACGTCACAGCGTTGAGCTGCTTCTATCAAACCACAATCAGAACTGCCAGCAGTGTGACAAGAATGGTAAGTGTGAGCTTCTCAATGTTGCATATCTGACAGGTGCTAGAGAAGGTGCATTTGCAGGAGTTCATTCAGAGACTCATCTTGATGAGCTTGCTCCTGGTCTTGTAAGAGATACTTCAAAATGTATCCTTTGTGGTAGATGTATCGAAAGATGTAAGAACGCTCATGGTCTTGGAATCCTCGGATTCGAGAACAGAGGTTTCAACACATTTGTTTCACCAGCTGAGAATCGTGGCTTCAATGATTCACCATGTATTCAGTGTGGACAGTGTGTAAATGTATGTCCTACAGGAGCTCTTATGGAGCATTCTGAGATAGATAAGATTGATGCTGCTTTCGCAGCAGGTAAGACTGTAATCGCACAGGCTGCACCAGCAGTTAGAGCTGCTCTTGGTGAAGAGTTCGGTTACAAGATCGGAACACCTGTTACAGGTAAGATGGCAGCAGCTATGAGAAGACTTGGATTTGCAAGAGTTTACGATGTAAACTTTGGTGCTGACCTCACAATCATGGAGGAAGGTACAGAGCTTCTCGGAAGAATCACAAATGGTGGTACACTTCCAATGATTACATCTTGTTCACCAGGATGGGTTAACTATGCAGAGTACAATTATGGAGATCTTCTTCCACATCTGTCATCTTGCAAGTCACCTCATCAGATGCAGGGTGCTATCATCAAGTCCTATTGGGCTGAGCAGAATGGTGTTAAGCCAGAAGATATCTTCGTAGTATCAGTTATGCCATGTACAGCTAAGAAGTTTGAGAGACAGCGTGACGTTATGAACGTTAACGGTGTTGATGATGTAGATGCAGTAATCACAACTAGAGAGCTTGCTCGTATGATCAAGAGATCTGGTATCCTCTTCGATAGACTTCCTGATGAGGATTGGGATCAGGATATCATGGGCGACTACACAGGTGCCGGAGTTATCTTCGGTGTTACTGGTGGTGTTATGGAAGCTGCTCTTCGTACAGTTTACTTCAAGCTTACTGGTAAGGAATCTGAGCCAATCGAGTTCACAGCAGTTCGTGGACATGATGCAGGTATCAGAGAAGCTTCTATCGATATCAACGGAACAACTGTTAATGTAGCTATCGCTTCAGGTATGAAGTCAGCTAAGGTTCTCCTTGATGAGATCAGAGAAGGCAAGTCAAAGTATCAGTTCATCGAGATCATGGGATGTCCTGGTGGATGTATCAACGGTGGTGGTCAGCCTTACGTTCGTGAGTGCTTCCTTCCTAACGAAGATGATGACATCATGGATACATACAAGGAGAAGAGAGCTCAGGCTCTTTACTCAGAGGATGAGAGACAGACACTTCGTCAGTCACACAAGAATCCTCAGATCATTGATCTGTATGAGAAGTTCCTTGGCGAGCCAAACAGCCATAAGGCACATGAGCTTCTGCATACAACATATGCAGCTAGAGAAGGCTTCAATGAGGTTTAATTACTAAATCAATGTAAACCAAAACCCCTCTTAGTAACTCTACTAAGAGGGGTTTTATTTATCTAATTATCCTTTATTTCATTTACATTTTCTATTCATCTGTAGCCCCACTACAGTCTACGTGACACCTCAGCACACGCTTCCATCGCGTCTATTAGACTTGCTCTGAAGCCTGCCTCTTCCAGCACCTGTACAGCCTCAATAGTTGTACCTGCTGGTGAACAAACCATATCCTTAAGCTCTGCTGGATGTTTTCCAGTTTCGAGCACCATCTTGGCACTTCCAAGAACTGCCTGTGCAGCAAATTTATAAGCCTTTGCTCTAGGCATACCGAGCTTTACTGCTCCATCTGCCATTGCTTCAATCATCATAAATACATATGCTGGTGAACTACCGGATACTGCTACTACGCTATCCATCAGATTCTCAGGAATGACTTCAGCCTCCCCAAAGGAGGAAAGGATACTGAGAGCCTTGCTCAGCTCTTCTTCTGTAACCTTACCAGATGGACTAACTCCTGTCATACCCTCTCCTACGAGAGCAGGTGTGTTAGGCATAGTTCTTATTACCTTGAGCTCACGACCGAAGGCTTCGTTATACCAAGCAATGGATTTACCAGCTACGATAGAAATGATGAGCTGATCTTCTTTTAGGTCTCCCTTTATTTCTTCAGCAACTACAGGAATAACCTGTGGCTTAACAGCAAGAAGAAGTATCTCAGACTTTGAAACAACCTCTTTATTATCTGCAGTTACATTTATGCCAAACTCCTTAGCTGCCTTTTCTCTTTCTGCTTCAACAGGTGAGGAGCATATAATCTCTCCACTTGCTATTATTCCTTTTTTTACTATTCCACCGATTATAGCACTTGCCATATTTCCGGCGCCTATTATACCAAGTTGCATGTCTTTTTCTCCCTTACAATAAACTAATATTAGTTTTATACCATTCCGAGATAGTAGTCAAATATTTTGTGTGTTTTGATGGAGCGTATTATTTTATACTGCCACTTAAATCCGAACCATCTATAGCATTAATTACATGTGTATAGACAACCGGTATTTCTCCACTTTTAATCTGATTATCTGATGATTTGAAACACCATGCCGGAACATAGGTTGCTTTATCTATATCATCTCCATCTTCGATCAGAACATATGTAAATGTCGCACTCATCACATCTATACTTCCTGATGCTTTATTTATGATTACGGGATCATTTTCTAGAGCCTTCTTGTAGCCTTCTTTTATATTATCAAAGGATATTAATGGAACACCTTCATCCACTTTATCTATCTCAGCGATTAAACTAATATCTACTGTATAAAGTCCCTTATCAGTAAACAAGATACTTCCTCTGTTGAAGGAGGAATCCGATACCGGAGTAACCCCTTCGGAAAATGGTGCAGAATATAGATACAGAGCATATCCATCTTCTATAAGATTGATATCCTCTGGAGCAACATGATCATCATGACTAGCCATATATACCTGCTCCTTTAATATCTTATAATCATACATAACAAAGTTCTGTGTGTTCGTATACATTTTTGCTGATGTACTTAATATCTCCGAATCTGAGAAAATAAGTCTTGGCATTTCATCATAGGTTTCTTCTACCGTATAATTGCTATAAACTACTGGCATAACTAGTTTAGGTATATCATAATTTGGATTAAAGCATATCTCTATGTCCTCTTTATTAAGCCCCAGTTTCTCAACCACATCTGTCGCAGCATTCGTTGCATCTGTCTTGGTCATACTACACTTATTGTCCATTTCAGAATCAAACTGCTTATCAACTATAAATAAGGAATCAAGCTCCGCCTCAGGATAATATTCTGATATACTTATAGGACTGATAAAAATATTTCTCTTTGCTCTAACCTTGTCATAAGAATAGATCATTCCATATCTATTACCCTCATATTCTCCTTCATACATGTGAATATAATAGGAGTCTTCATCTACCCATTTATAAACCTTATCAAAGGAGGAATCTATACTAGCTGAATAATCATCACTTAAATCCTGAGTAATATTATTTGTGTCTCCTTCTATCTCCTGATAAAACAGTAAACTTCTATACTTTTCTAACAGCAGCATATAGTCTGATTCATTTACATATTTTATCTCTTCAAGATTCTTCTCTGTTCCACCAAAGAAATTATTAACAATCTGCTTTTCAGTATCAGCACCATTTTCAAGTAAGGAACCTTCATAAACATTTGCCTGTTTTGCGTCCGGCACCTGATAGTTAAGATTAAACTTAACATTTACTCCATTTACGTCAAAGGTTTCCTCTGTAGTAATAGTTTCGCCGTAGATATCTCTTAAGGCACGGCTCTTAGTATCTGACGAATCAACCTCTGTTCCCTCACCATAATCACTAACAACCTTGTCTTCCTTACCACAGGCTGTGCTAACCATAATAAGTGTGAGCACGAGTCCAACACTTATTCCTCTTTTTAAAATACTTTTAATCTTTCTCATATATACCCCCATATATCTGAAACGATCCTCACTACTTCCTTTATAAAAAAGGAAATTCATTTAAAATATAACATAATAATATAAGTATGAACAGAAAAAAGGAATTATCTATTCACGTGAAAAAGCCGAGGGTTGACATACACCGAAATAACATTTAATGTGTGATGTATGCATGAGAATAAACCCGAAACAGAATATG
>CACYQC010000087.1 GCA_902776395.1 uncultured Lachnospiraceae bacterium | reverse complement strand
TATATCATTATCGATTCTTCGAATATCGTCATCGATATGACCTATTGTTATCTTCTCATTCTCGAGTTCAAGATTTGCACTAGCGAGCTTATCCTCCTCAGCATGCTTGATATCTCTCTTCTTAGAAAGCTCTATTTCAAGCTTTGCTATCATAGATTCTCTCTCAGATATACTATCCTCATGCTGTTTTCCTGTATTGAAAAGCTCAACCTTATTGTCATCAATCTGAGTAACCTGAGTATCAAGCTCTGTATTCTCCTTCTTGATACTTGAGAAGCTCTGTTCTATCTCATCAAGCTTCTTATTAATGTTATCCAGTCCAATGGATACAGAGTTCTGATCAATACTAAGCTTCTGAATATGATTCATAAGGTTAGTTCTTTCCTCACGAAGAGTTTCTCTCTTCATGGTAAGATTTGCATCCTCTTCTCTAGCCTTACGAAGCTTATTATTTGTCTCACCAATACTCTTCTGAATATCCTCAAGCTCTCTCTTACGACCCAGCAGATTACTGGAGTTACGGAAGGCACCACCCGTCATCGCGCCACCTGGGTTAATAAGCTCTCCTGTAGGAGTAACCAGTCTAAGAGATTGATTATATTTCTTGGAAATCCTAATAGCATCATCAATAGTATCAACTACAATGCTTCTACCAAGTAAACTTTCAATAATATTCTGATATTTCTTATCAGTATTAACAAGCTTAGATGCAACTCCTATAACACCCTTTTCATTAAGAGCATCAGGATTCGCACTTCCTCTTTTAACTACGCCTGTAATAGGAAGAAATGTAGCTCTACCAAGCTTATTAGTTCTTAGATAAGCTATCATTTCTTTAGCAGTATTCTCATCTTCAGTAACGATATTCTGAATACTTGCACCAAGGGCAGTTTCTATAGCTGTCTCATATTCTTTATCAACGGAAATGATATCAGCAACAACACCAACTACCTTAGAATTGTTACCCTTCTTTTCCATTACTTTTTTAATACTCTGGCCATAACCCTCATAACGCTCAGTAAGATTACGAAGACTTTCATATCTTGACTGTAAGCTTATAACTGATTGGTTATACTTCTGTATCTCATTCTTAACAGTTGTACCTCTATCAGATACAGATCTCAGCTCCGCCTCACATTTTGCAAGTCTTGATCTATCCTTTTCAAGAGATTCATTAACGGAAGCTAGTTCCTGCTCTAAGGTTTCCTTTTCTGCCTTCGCCTGTGACTCTTCACTCTTGTCAGCCAAGTATCTAGACTTAAGTTCAGCCTTACGAAGATTAATATTCTCAAGCATAGTATCATATCTAGCTATTTTCTCCTTGAGATTACCACCTTCATTAATAAATTCAATAATGTCTGACTTGGCTGTTTCTATCTTATCAGCAACAGCTTTTTCCTCTTCTTCAGCCTTATTTACTGAAGCCTTAAGGTCTTCAAAAAGCTTACTCTTATCTGATAATTCAGCATCTGCAAGCTTCTTTCTATTAACGAAGCCTTCCTTTTCTTTTTCAAGATCTTCTACTCTGGACTTAATTCTCTCTATTTGTGAATTAATCTCCGCAGTAATTGAGCCTTCTGAGGATATCTTCTCATTAATAACTCGAATCTCACCATCAGCATGCTCGTTCTCGAGCTTCTTCTCATTTATAACATTCTGGCATTCTTGAATCTTAACATTCAGAGCTTCAAGAGTTTCCTCAAGTCTTTCATACTCAGCCTTTGTAAAGTCAAACTCCTCACGAAGTTTTTCTGTATCTGCCTCTGTTATTTCGAGATCTTTTTTACTCTTATCAATCTTCTCACGAAGCTTATCAACTTCAATAAGGAAGGAATTAATATCAAGTGTTTTCTGTCTATCCTTGAGTTCTAGATAAATAGTAGCCTTCTCAGACTGAAGTCGAAGTGGTTCTATTCTTTCCTCAAGACCTGAAAGTATATCATTTACTCTGTTCAGATTTACATGCTCAGCATCGAGCTGTTTCTCAGTTATCTGTTTATTCTTCTTATATTTAACGATACCAGCAGCCTCATCAAAGAGAGCTCTTCTATCATCTGGTTTATCAGAAAGAATTCTTTCAATCTGACCCTGTCCTATGATGGAATATCCTTCTTTACCGATACCAGTATCGAAGAACATTGCAGCAACGTCCTTAAGACGAGATACATTTCCATTTATAAGATATTCACTTTCACCTGAACGATATACACGTCTGGCAACAGTAACCTCGTTATAATCTATAGGCAGACTATGGTCTGAATTATCAAGAGTTATAGCAACATATGCAGCAGCCTGAGGCTTTCTCTGCTCTGTTCCAGAGAAGATAACATCCTCCATCTTGGAACCACGGAGCTTAACCGCACTCTGTTCACCAAGAACCCATCTAACCGCATCGGCTACATTACTCTTACCAGATCCATTAGGACCAACTATTCCTGTAATACCTTCTTCAAATCTAAAATCAATCTTATTAGCAAATGATTTAAATCCATTTACTTCAATACTTTTGAGATACATAATTTTTCCTTTTAGTTACCAAAGTTTAATTTAATAATAGTTCTATGGGCAGCAACCTGTTCTGCCATCTTCTTAGTATGACCTGAGCCCTTTTCGTATTCCTTGCCATTTATACAAGCAACTGACTCATATACTCTGTTATGTTCAGGGCCAGAAGTTGAAACAAGCTTATATTCAACTCTATAACCTTTACTCTGAACATATTCCTGAAGTATTGACTTCGCATCATAGAACTTTGACTTATGCTCTATATCTGTTAGAAGCAGCTTATTGATATACTTCTCAGCTTCTTCTATTCCTCCATCCAGATAAATAGCACCAAGCACGGATTCGAATAAGTCACATAGAATAGATGATCTGTTCTTACCACCGGTCAGCTCTTCTCCATGACTTAAATATAGATATTCGCCAAACTCCAGATCTTTAGTTATCTGAGACAGAGTATATTCACATACAAGACTGGCTCTTAGCTTAGTTAGCTCGCCTTCTGACTTTTCAGGATATCTTAGGAATAACTCTTTACTGACAACATACTGTAATATAGCATCTCCAAGAAACTCATATCTTTCATAAGATACTATATTATCCTTGCTTTCATTCGCATATGATTTGTGAGTGAAAGCTACATCCAAATAGCCTCGGTTTTTGAATTTGTAACCAAGTATCTCTTCTAGAGATGTATAATCATTCTTCTTCACTATCTTCAAATCCTTTTATAATCTTTCCACTAACATCATTTTTGATGAAGGAAACACATTGATCAATGGCTGATATAACCTCATTTTCCTTTGAGTTACCATGAATCTTAACAACAAGTCCCTTAAGACCAAGAAGTGGAGCACCGCCTTTATTTGAAGCATCGAACTTAAGAAGAGTCTTCTTCATGCTCTTCTTGATAAGCATAGCTCCAAGCTTACTGGAAAATGAGGCAAGAAACGCCCCTTTAAGCTCTTTGAGAATCATCTTGGATAAGCCCTCATATAGCTTAATTATAGTATTTCCTACGAAACCATCCGCTACGATTACATCAGCTTTTCCATATGGAATACCACGAGCCTCAATATTTCCTATGAAGTTAATAGTCTTCTTTTCCTTTAGTACTTCGTAGGCAGCCTTTACCTGAGCATTACCTTTTTCTTCCTCGAGTCCAACATTCGCTATAGCAACTCTAGGATTTTTAACACCACATACTTCCTTCATATATATAGAGCCCATTTCAGCAAACTGAACGAGCACTTCTGGCTTAACATCAACATTTGCACCACAGTCTAGAAGAAGGGATGGCTCACCTGATGTAGGAAGTAAATGAGCAAGAGGAGTTCTCTTAACACCCTTAGCTCTACCAACTACAAACTGACCTCCCGCAAGGATAGCTCCTGTACTACCAGCTGATATAAAAGCATCCGCCTTTCCTTCTTTAAGAAGAGTAAGACCTTTAACAAGAGAAGAATCCTTCTTCTCGCGAACTGCTTTAACCGGAGGTTCATTTAAAGATATATCTTCAGTAGCATCGATAACTTCTATCTGGCTTTTATCATAGTCCTGTTCCATAAGAAATCCTTCTAACTCTTTCTTATGTCCAACAAGATAAACCTTTATACCTGGATTATTATTTACCCCTTTTACAGCACCACTCACGCACACGGCTGCACCATTATCTCCACCCACTGTATCAATAACAATATTAATATTTTTATCCAAAATACACCTCCAAGAAAATGTTATGATTTTTGGTAAAACAATAACTTATTCATTTTAGAATACTTTAATGATTATTGCAAGTAAGAAGATAAAAGAAAAACGTCTATTTACAAAGCAAAACGGACCTCGAAAGGTCCGTTAAGATTTATATATTATTCTCTAAATATTAATCTACTGCAATAATTTCCTTCTGACCATATGAGCCACAGTTCTTACATACTCTGTGAGGCATCATAAGCTCGCCACATTTTGGACACTTTACAAGGTTTGGAGCTGACATCTTCCAGTTAGCTCTTCTCTTATTACGTCTAGCTTTAGAGATTTTACCCTTTGGACATATTGACATATCGAATACACCTCCTTATGAGAAACTTGGTCAAAAAACCACACTTGCACAATTATACTTATATCGAGACTTCTTGTCAATAACAAATTCAAAACATTTTGAAAAAAATATTATATAAGTGCAAGTGTCTCTCTTGCTATAGTAAGCTCCTCATTTGTAGGTATAACAACAACCTTAACCTTTGAGTTAGCTGTCTGAATCTCAACCTCATCACCATGAGTACTTGCGTTGAGCCCCTTATCATATTCAACACCAAGATATGTGAAGTAATCAAGTATAGCTGCTCTGATCTTATCATCATTCTCACCGATACCAGCTGTGAATGCAATAAGGTCAACTCCGTTCATAGCTGCTGTGTAGCTACCAATAATCTTAACTGCACTATATACAAATGCATTAAATGCTATAATTGATCTCTTGTCACCTTCCTGGATACCAGCATCGATATCACGGCAATCACTTGATCTTCCTGAAAGACCCATGAGACCTGACTCCTTGTTCAGGATATTGAGGATCTCATCTATATTCTTTCCTTCTTTATTAGCTATATACTGAATGATAGCTGGATCAATATTTCCACTTCTTGTACCCATTATAAGTCCTTCAAGTGGTGTAAGACCCATTGATGTATCTACTGACTTACCACCCTGAACAGCTGTGATACTAGCGCCACCACCAAGATGACAAACAATAATCTTAGAATCACTTACTGGCTTATCAAGATGCTCAGCAGCCTTCTTTGATACATAACTATGACTAGTACCATGGAAACCATATCTTCTAACCTTATAGTTCTCATAGTAGGAATATGGAATACCATAGATATATGCTTTTTCAGGCATTGTCTGATGGAATGCAGTATCAAATGTAACTGCCTGTGGAGTTGTTGGCATAAGCTTCTTACAAGCCTTGATACCCAGCAGGTTTGCAGGATTATGAAGTGGAGCAAGATCAGCACAAGCCTCAATCTTAGCTATAACATCATCATCAACAAGAACTGTTGAGTTGAAATACTCTCCACCATGAACTACTCTATGACCAACAGCATCAATCTCATCAAGTGATGTGATTGCACCATGCTCTGGACTGATTAAGGCATCGATAACTGCCTGAAGTGCAACACCGTGATCTGGCATATCGATTTCCTTTGTAATCTTTTCACCGGTCTTTGAGCTGTCAAACTTTATACAGCTTCCCTCAATTCCTATTCTCTCGCAAAGACCTTTTGCTAAAACATTTTCTGTTTCTGAATCAATCAATTGATACTTAAGTGATGATGATCCAGCATTGATAACTAGTATCTTCATTTACTCGCCCTCTCTGCCATCTATTGTTATTCTTCCTCTACCATGTTCCTTACTATAATACATAGCCTTATCTGAACGATCCAGGACATCATTTATATCAGAACAGGTTTCTGGATAGCAGGCAATACCCATACTTGAATTTACATTGATTCTATAATCTTCGAATTCAACTACATTGCCCTTTATTATTTCATGCATTTCCTTTAGGATACCAAGAGTTTCTTCAACTCCCTTTCCTCTAAGGATAAGCAGGAATTCCTCACCACCATACCTAACTGCTGTACCATTATATTTCTTAGCGAAATCATTATCAACCTTGGCAACAGCCTTAATAACTTCATCACCTGCAAGGTGACCGTAGGTATCATTAACTCTCTTGAAGTGGTCTATATCAAGCATACATACAGTAAATGTATCACCAGACTTTGCAACCTCTTCCTTGAGTTCAGGATAAAACTGATTAAAGTAAATACGGTTATAAATCTTTGTAAGACCATCCTTCTTAGCCATATCCTCTGTCTGAAGATACAGTCGGTCAGATATAAGAGCCGATGTAAAGTCCATTATTGATGACTCATAGAAGGCATATCCATTCTCAAAGAAATCATATTTGCTGGAGGTTACAACCATTACACCGTATATATAATCATTTTCATATGCAGGGAAAACAACTGCATTACACATATTTCCACCCGTAAGGAATGGATATTTAAAATCATAATTTTCACAAAGAACAAGAGGAGCAAGGCTCTTTCTCTTCTTTATAGCCCCATAAATGTTATAGATATCTTGTCTTAGAAGTGTCTCTGCTACAGTATTTTCAGATATAACCTCAAGATAAGGCTCCTCATTCATATAAACATTTTTATCAATATAAAGAGCAACAGCTCCGGTTTCCTTAATATTAACAACGTTACTTAGCATATAATGAGCATTCTTCTCAACATCAAAGCTCGCTGAGAAATACTTCATGACATCGATCAGGGATCTAGTCTCTTCATTTATCTTGGCAAGATCATCATTAGCCTTTGTAAGATTGATCTTCTGATAATTGATTTCATTATTAACCTTTTCAACTCTCTCCTGGAAGTTCACAAGCTTCTTATTCTCAGCAATCATATCAGCATTTCTAAAATAAAGCCTTGTATATCTATCATCGAGGAAGGAAATTGCTCTGTAGTAAAATAAATAGCTCATAACAAATGCACTAGCTAAGATAAGAGTCGCCTCAAAGGAAAGAAGCATCCAAACACCTTTAATCTGATTACTATACTGAATAACAAAAAGCATTACACCTGCATAAAGGCCTAATGAAAATCTCTTCACATAATTAAACAAAGTATTAAATGCATCTGAAAAGAATAAATCCTCCGCAAGAATATAGAAAATATATGCGAGGATTATACACAAAAAGATTGGTGGCAACGCTGTAAGTGCCGCACCAAAACAAACTATACCCACAAATAGGCATAACCTTATTTGAAATAATAATGTTGGAAGCTTTGATCGATTTGGTTTAAAGACTGTCTCATCTAAAATAAGAAGA
>CACYQC010000086.1 GCA_902776395.1 uncultured Lachnospiraceae bacterium | reverse complement strand
AAGGATGCAGAGGAAGAGCTCGAACAGCTGGAGTCTGACTATGAGAAGCAGACCCTCCGCGTGGGACCTGATTATTCTGAACAGTTGTCTGCTATAAATGCAGCAAGTGATGAAGTAACGGTTGCGGAAACTGCAGTTGAACAGGCAAAAGCAGATGAGGCAAGCCTGGCGACGGCTAGGGCAGAACTCGATGATTTGCAGGCCAAGTATGATGAAAAGTTTGCAGAGGTGGCGCCTCTTACAGAAAAGTTTAATGCAATCAATGAACTAGATAGAGAGCAGCAGACTCCGGAGGATCAGGCATTTATAGATGACTATAGTGCTCTGTCAGGAGAACTGGATATAATCAAAAATGATCTTGATAATAAAAGCGGCGAAGTCGCAACTCTTGAGGCAAAGCCAACCGTTGCTGATGCTGAGGCGGATCTAGCCACCAAGAAGGCGACTCTTGAGAGCTTGCAGCTCAGCCTTGTCAGCAAGAAGAAGGAAGACGGCGTAACTGCTCAGACAAATGCAATAGATGATGCAAATGCAGAGAAGAAGATAGATAAGCAGAAGGACAAGATAGATAAGCTAAAGGATACTGATGATTATAAAGAGCTAAAGGCTACTGGTACAGGAATCATTTCTGGGCTTAACGTGAAGCCGGGCGATACCCTCGATGCGGAGACTCAGGTGGCAAACATTCAGCTTGCGGATAGCGGATATGTCGTAACCTGCACCATTCCTAAGAAGGACAGCCAGGTTCTGAAGGTGGGAAATGAAGCGGAGATAGAAAATCTATGGGGCGACGATGTGAGTGCCTCAATTAGAAGCATCAAGGCTGACCCTTCAAATCCAAATCAGCAGAGCATAGTTAAGTTTGAAGTAAAGGGAAATGTCCAAGTAGGGGAGACTCTTCAGTTTGCAGTTGGAAACAAAACTGGAAAGTATGATACTGTCATTCCTAATGGTGCAGTTAAGGAAGATAGTGGTGGTAAGTTCGTATATGTTGTTAAGGTAAGAGCTACACCTCTAGGTAACAGATATATAACTAAGAAAGTAAATGTAGATGTGCAGGCTTCAGATACATCAAACTCAGCTATCAGCGGAGATGTATCAGAGTTTGATAATGTTATCATCAACTCCTCAAAACCACTCGATGATGGGCAGCAAGTTCGATTGACGGACAAATAGAAACAACGAAGGATCTAAAAAAACTATGAGCCTGAAGAACAAATTCCTACACCCAACTAAATATGTAGTAATCGTAATTCTTGCAGTCAACGTACTGGTAGGTGTTCTTATGCTGTTTAGTTTTCTTTCTGCTAGATCCAGACGACTCAACCTCTATTCCGAACAGGCTGCTGCTAGGTGGGATAACAAGGATATGGACTACGCGGAGATAAGTGTATTCTATTCAGAAGCAGGTGGTCTCGATGCTGGCTCCATTCAGAACATCAGAAATAGTATTCAGAAAAAGCTATATGAGGATTCCTATTTGTCTGAGGATACAGAGGGAAGAGTATGGATAGATGCATATTCTGGTCATACCTTTGACGAAGTTCGTAAGGACTCAAATTCCATCAAGGTAAATGTTTATACAGTAGGTGGAGACTTCTTCCAGATTCATCCTATTCCACTTAAGTCTGGAAGTTATCTGGATATGGAAAGCTCTGATGTGAATCAGATACTCCTGGATGAATATGTGGCGTGGGACCTTTTCGGAGGTAGTGACGTTGCAGGAATGAAGCTTTGGATAGGAGACAGTGTTTTTACGGTGACTGGAGTAGTAAAGGTCGATGAGTCAAAAGCCTACACTCAGGCTTATGGCGAATATAATTCTGTTTATGTTCCTATAGAGTCCTACAGCAGAAAGGATGCTCAGTCTGGAGATACATATGATGAGGAACAGCTGGATGAATCAAACTCTACAGGTTTATCTGGAAATAAAGGAACGAAAGCTCTCTGCTATGAGGCTGTTCTTCCTAGTCCTATTAAGAACTATGCATTAAATGTTGTTGCTGAAGCAACGGGTATAGAGTTTAAGTCAGATGAAGAAAAAGAGAAGATGAGATCCACACTCAACTTTGAAGATATAGAAATAATAGATAATACAGCGCGTTACAAAATGATTCCGCTTATTTCAAATTCCAGGAATAGAGATTATATAGAAATGCGAGCCAATAACATTTACTATCCTTATTGGGAAAATGTGGCACGCCATGAGGAAACGCATCAGTATAAGTCACTATGCTACAGGGCATGGCTTCTTGTGATACCTGTCCTAAGCCTTATATATGTGTGCATAGTGGGAATTAATCTTATAAAGGAATCGCTAAGCAAGCTTCGTGCTAGTATTTCTTGTCGATAACTCTAAAATAAATTATAATAGGGGTATGGGGTTACTGATTAGATAATAGAGAAGGAAGTTTGTTATGAATGTATACGATATTACAGTATTGGGGTTAGTACAGGGGATCGGATACAGGTCTTTTGTTGCTGAATATGCCAAGGAGCATGGACTCTTAGGATATGTCAGAAACTCGGGTGGAATAATTAAGATTCATGTGGAATGTGAACCAGAAGAAATAGGAAAGTTCACATTTCATCTTAGATACAATTGTCCAAAGGGTGGAAGAATAGACAACATTATAGTTAAACCTGTAAAGCAGCCTGAAGAAACAAAAATTGAAGAGAGCGAGGTTCCAGGTGGCGATGAGCCACAGAATTCGGATGCTAAGGATGTAGACGTTCTGGACGCATATGGAGCGGAGTATGATGACAGCTTTATCATAGCTCCTAGTGAAAGCTTTGAAGAGAAAATGCGATTCATTTCTCCTGATATAGCTACTTGTCCAGATTGTGAGAAGGAACTGCTCGATCCAAATAATAGAAGATATAGATATCCATTTATCAGCTGCAAGAAATGTGGTCCAAGAATTTCTATCATTAAGAAGATTCCTTATGACAGAGAATCTATCACAATGAAGGGGTTCTCTATGTGCTCAAATTGCGAGGCAGAATATCATCAGATAGGTAATCCTCGTCATCTTGCGCAGACTATAGGCTGTAAAGATTGCGGTCCTATGCTGAGATATTATGAGAACCGTATGGTAGATGAGATACAGCTGAGTCAGGAAGAAATGATTCAGAAGACGGAGGAAGCTCTTAAAAATGGCAAGATTGGTGCTATAAAATGTGTGGGTGGATTCCGAATGGTGTGTCTTCCTACCTGTGGTGAGGCGCTTAAGAAGCTTAGAAGAATAAAAGGTCGTCCTGGAAAACCATTTTCGATTCTTTTCCCTGATATGGAAACTATCAGAAAATACTGCCGTGTTTCTGAGAAAGAGGAAGAGCTTCTCAAATCACCAGCTAGACCGGTTGTTTTACTCGAGAAGAAATATGAATACGCTTATGCCGAATGGTATAAAGAATCGATAGTATCAGGTGAGATAGAGAGCATTTATTCAGTTGATGAGTTGTTCGATTATGAAACGACTAGATTCAGCGATAGAATAGGAGTAATGCTTCCAGCTGATCCCTTGCAGATAATCCTTTCAAAGGATTTAGGACCTATTGTTATATCAGGTGGTAATAAGAGCGGTGAATCAGTTATCACTGACGACAAGACTATGCGTATGCTTCTTCCAGAAATAGATGAAACGGACGAAGACATATTCGATGAAGATAAACAGGAAGAGGAAGACACAAATGTAGAGGATTCTGAACCTGAAGAGACTCTAGATTTTATGTTAACCAATACTAGAGAAATACTTGATCCACTTGAGGATTCTTTGGTACAGGTTACTAAGGTTAAGAGCGGACATAGAATCAAGGATGTGGTTCAGTTTATACGTCGTTCCAGAGGATATGTTCCTGAACCAATTGAGATTCCAAATGTAATGGAACTAGACTCCTTTGCTTCTGGAAGTGATATGAAATCTGTATTTGCTTTGGGCAAGAAGAACATGGTTTATCTCTCTGAATACTTTGGAGATTTGGATAACTCTTCTGCACCAGAGAGACGTAGTGATGAAATAGACAGAATGTGTGAGCTCTTTAATATTAGTCCAAAACGATTCGTGACGGATCTGAATCCTGGATACGAATCAGTAGAGGATGCCGAGAGAAGAGCTAAGATAGATACGGAAGAAGATGACGACTCAGTTGTCTTCCTTAAGAGACAGCATCATACAGCACATATTTTATCCGTTGTTGCAGAGCATGGTCTGAAGGGTAGACTTCTTGGTCTTGCATTTGACGGAAATGGATATGGCATGGACGGTACTGTATGGGGTAGTGAGATATTCTCCTGTCTCCTAAATACTATAGCGGATGAAAATAGCATAGATCCAGAGAAGACAGTTGAAATAAGACCACACATACTTAGATCAGGAGCGCTCCTTCCTGTTAGACTCTTAGGAAACAAATATGGAGCAAAGGATGCGAAGACAACTCTATGCTGTTATCTAAGAGCGGCAGAGGAGAGACAGCTGATTAGTATTACTAACTTAGATAGGATACTCGAGCGTATAGGTGTTTCGAGAGCGGACTATGGTGTCATATGCGCCTGCCTCAAAGCAGAGCTGAATACTTATTATTCCTCCTCAATGGGAAGACTCTTCGATGCAGTTGCTGCACTACTGGGAATAGCATATGAGAATACCTATGATGGTCAGTGTGCTATAGAACTAGAGACGGCAGCCTATAGAGCTCAGATGAATCTCGAAGATGCAGTAGAGAAGTTCTCGTACAAGATACTTGAGCCAAGAGATGATAATGAGATATATAGATTTGACCAGACTCTATTTGTTGCTGATATACTTGAGAGATTTATAAAGCTTATAGATAGTATTGATCCCGAAGATGAAACGGCACTGAGCAAGGGAAGAGATATCCTAGCACTGAGATTCCACGAAGCAATAGCGAAGTCTCTTGTAGAGGTTTGCGATGTTATATGTAGTAGGGATTATATCCAGCATATAGCACTTAGCGGTGGAACGATGTATAACAGAATCCTGCTTCAAAATGTAGTAGGACCGCTGGAGGAATTGGGTTATACAGTTTACCTCAACTCTAAGGTGCCTTGTGGTGATGCAGGAATCGCGCTAGGTCAGATATATCCACTGCTTGAAAATCAAGACGACTAAGTCGGAAGGTTACATTATGGGATTATTTAGTAAAAAGGATAAAGAGCTCGAAGAAGTCATTAATCAGATAAGAGTTGATCTAAGTAACAATTATAAGGATAATGCTGTAGAGAATATAAAGAAGCTGGAGAAAATGCTCGAGGAGAAGAAGGCTTCCGGTAAGCTAAAGTCGGCGGAAACCTACGAAGAGCTGCTGAAGCATTTCCAGGATGACGTGAAGAACTTCAAACGTACATATTAAGTATTAATATTTAATATGAAATAGGAAATATGTACGCGTATAATAAAAATTAAATATAGGGTTGACATTTATATATGGAGTATGGTAGATTATTGCACGATGAGCTGCCGTAGACAGCAGGTGTCAGAAAATAGTTAGTACTATTTGAGACGTAACACCACGAGGTTACCTGCCGAGGAAGAAGTCGTTACTTCATATGAAGTTAATTGTCACGAATTCACACCTCTGTCTACGATTATGTAGATAGAGGTTTTTTATATGTGCAGCCCAAATATTTAAGGAGGTACATAGCATTGGCAAAGATCGAAGAGAAGAAGCCTATAGTGCAGGAAATCAAGGATAATCTTGAAGGCGCTAAGTCAGTTGTTCTTGTTGACTACCTTGGTGTAACAGTTGAGCAGGATACAAATCTTCGTAGAGCTACTAGAGAAGCTGGTATAATCTACAAGGTTTACAAGAACACAATGGTGAATCTTGCAATCGAAGGAACAGAGTTCGCTGATCTCGCTAAGGACCTTGAAGGACCTACAGCACTTGCTATTTCTAAGGAAGATGCAACAGCACCTGCTAGAATAGTAGCAAAGTTCGCTAAGGATGTAGACAAGGTATCACTTAAGAGTGGTGTTGTTGAAGGTACATACTATGATGCTGAAGGTATCAAAGTTATCGCAACAATCCCTTCAAAGGAAGAACTTCTTTCAAAGTTCCTTGGAAGTATACAGTCACCTATTACAAACTTCGCACGTGTTATCAATCAGGTTGCTGAGCAGAAGGCCGGCGCTGAGGCTTAGTTAACTAAATTAATTAAAAGAAAACGAATAAAAATTCAGGAGGATTTAAAAATGTCAGTAGAAGAATTAGTAGCAGCAATTGACGAGCTCTCAGTTCTTGAGCTTAATGAGCTTGTAAAAGCAGTAGAAGAGAAGTATGGTGTATCAGCAGCAGCTGGAGTTGTAGTTGCAGCAGCAGGCGGAGACGCAGGCGCAGCAGCAGCTGACAAGGATGAGTTCGATGTAGAGCTTACAGAAGTTGGCGCTGAGAAGATCAAGGTTATCAAGGTTGTTCGTGACGTAACAGGTCTTGGTCTTAAGGAAGCTAAGGAAGCAGTTGAGGGTGCTCCAAAGGTACTTAAAGAGGCTGTATCTAAGGCAGAGGCTGAGGATATCCAGAAGAAGTTCGAAGAAGTTGGTGCTAAGATCACTCTTAAGTAATCATATTCTTGAGACTAATAAACCCGCAGACAATTTCGTCTGCGGGTTATTTTTTTAAAAAGATAGTTGCATTTTAATTTGGTATAGATATTTTGATATTGCTTTGATTAGTATAGTGTAGATGTCATATCTTTATATACATCTTCAGCTCCCAGTGATTTAAGAGTTTCGTCTATCTTCTCCTCAACTGTGCTATAACCATCAAAGGTGAAGTTATACTTTGAGGCTATCGCATCAATCTGATCCACCTTTTCCTGTGTTATTGAATCTCCTAGGAAATAGTAGTAGGTATTTGATCCCATTATAGTCTGTCCGAAGTAAACCAGTTCTTCAGAATCTCCGTATTCAGAAGTGTAATCTGAGATTATATTATTTACAGTTGCTTCTTTTTCGTCATTAACATCATAGAAGCTGTAGCCGGGGTATGCCTGACTTTCTCTATAGAGCAATGTGTAGTTGAAGTTTGCATCTGGAACATATGCTTCTCCAACGTGGAAGCCTGCTCCGCCAGAACCGAAGGAAGTAACAAGTCCTTTCTCTGTAACCTTAACATCCTTTCTGGACCACATAGCATCTGCAAAGGTTATCTCAAGCCCACCGTCTTTCTCTACTGCTATATATAGTAGTGAATAAGTTTCTACTTCTATATTCATATCGTACTTAAGAAGATAGGCATTCACATTTCCACCGCTAAGCTTATAGTTTTCTTTTGAAATCTTTGCACTGCTGAAATCTGATAACGAGCTGGACGTCTTGATGTTATCGAGAAACTCAGTTTCGTTTGCAAATTCCTTCTTATCAATTGAACCATAATCTACACTTGTTGTTACTGTGTCAGAAAAACGTATGCTGACCTTACCATTAAAGAAGTCCTC
>CACYQC010000085.1 GCA_902776395.1 uncultured Lachnospiraceae bacterium | reverse complement strand
CTGTGACACAACTAATTATCCAAAGGTAGTTCTTCCAAAGGGAATTACTTGGGGATCAACACTTGACGAAGTAAAGGCAGCTTATGGCGAGCCATCACAGGATCCATATTATGCTGACAGCCTTGGATATTGGTCATACACATATGAGGATGACGATTTAGACTACTCAGTAGAACTCATCATTTATGAGGATAAGGGTGTAACTGAGATCGACGTAAAGAGCTATAAAGAAGACTAATTAACATTTACCACGGGGGCAACCCCGTGGTAAAAATTTGAGAAAAAGACGGTTCCTTTGGGACCAGAAGAGGTGCATATGGAGGTACATGATTTTTATTATGATCTACCAGAGGAACTTATCGCACAGGATCCACTGGAGAAACGTGATGAGTCCCGCTTCATGGTTATACACCGTGACACAGATGAGATAGAGCATAGAAGATTTCATGATGTAATAGAATATTTAAATCCTGGGGACTGCCTGGTAATAAATGACACAAAGGTTATCCCTGCTCGTCTTCTGGGAGAGAAGGAAGAGACTGGAGCGGCTATAGAGGTGCTTCTTCTGAAGGACGCTAGCGAATACGCGGAATCTTCTAAGGAAGGAACAAGCAGTGAAAATGCTGAACCAACTAAGGAACTTGCAGGTAAGAACACTCGCACCTGGGAATGCCTTGTAAAGCCGGGGAAGAAAATGAAACCGGGAGCAAGAGTAGTATTCGGTAAGGACGAAGCAACAGGCGAACCCCTACTTAGTGCGGAAGTGCTTGATACTGTAGAAGAGGGTAATCGAATCATCCGTTTTGAATTTGACGGTATCTGGGAAGAGGTTCTAGATAAGCTAGGCGAAATGCCTCTGCCTCCATATATTACCCATAAGCTTCAGGATAAGAACCGTTATCAGACAGTATATGCTGCACATGAGGGTAGTGCTGCTGCCCCTACGGCGGGACTGCATTTTACTAAGGAGCTTCTTGGTGAAATAGAAGCTAAGGGTATTAAGATAGCAAGGCTTACTCTTCATGTGGGCCTTGGTACATTTCGCCCAGTTAAGGTCGAGAAGATTGAAGACCACCATATGCATACAGAGTACTATGAGCTTTCGCAGGAAGCGGCAGATATCATCAATGAAACCAGAAGAAATGGCGGTCGCGTGATATCCGTTGGTACGACTAGTACAAGAACTCTTGAAACTGTTGGAACCCTTCAGGGGATAAGTAAGGCTTCCTCAAATGGAGACGGATCCGCTCGGTTCCAGGAGATTAAACCAGCTTCTGGATGGACTAACATTTTCATCTATCCAGGCTACGAATTCAAAATAGTAGATTCTTTAATTACTAACTTCCATTTGCCGGAATCAACGCTTATAATGTTAGTGTCAGCATTTTATAATAGAGATGCTGTTATGAATGCGTATGAAGAAGCAGTGAAGGAAAGGTACAGATTTTTCTCCTTTGGAGATTCGATGTTTCTGCTATGAAAAATATCAAAGATAGTATAAAACTTTTTAGATTCAATATGGCAAATGTTATCCTGTTTGAGTTTATTCTCAAGGCAGCTTCTTTTGCTGTACTGATTCCATTATATTCTGCATTTATAAACCTGGCAGTTAATCTGTCAGGTATTTCTTATTTGACGAAGGAAACCGTTAAGAAGTTTTTCCAAGCGCCATCAACGTATGCGCTCATCTTTATTCTGTTCCTGTTCACGGCTATGTGCATAATCGTGGACGTATCTGGAATAAGCTATGCCTATCACAGAGCAAACTATATGAAGAAAACTTCGCCGTTTAGAATGCTTCTTGTGGGACTTCGTTCGGCTATAAGAGTTCTCAGACCTCGAAATATGCCTATATTCCCCTTTGTTCTATGTTATATGCCGGTTATCGTGAATATCGTTTTCGATTTCATGCTACTGAATATCAAGGCTCCATATATAGTAGACCTCGTGACCGTAAATGCGAAGGTCACCGTTACGGTGCTGGCCCTATATGCGTTGCTTCTGATATATTCGCTGAGATATACATTTCTACTGCATATTTATAATGTTGAAAAGGTTAGCTTCCGCAAGTCGATCGACAGGGTGGATGAGCTGCTGGGTAAGAAAAGGTTTGAACAGGTCGGACAGGTGTTCCTATGGCTTCTGGGAGTTGTTGGTGTGCCAGTTCTGATTTATTACTTATATACTGGACCTGTCCTTGCGGGCATACTGTCGATTGATATAGCTGTAAAGATAGTTACTATGATATATGAGTCCGTAAAGGTTGTTTTCTCCTTTATGTATGTTCTTGTTGGACTTCCACTAATATATGCCTACATCTGTAACAGCTATTATAACCTCGTTCCTGCTGAGGAAGGAGAGGAAAATATCGATGATTACGTATATGATGCCAAGTCGATCAGTCGTCAGGAGAGAAGGATTCTGGCGGTCATCATCGCGCTTGCGCTTATTCTAAATACAGGTTTCTACACTCTTAAGAGGCTAGATATCATTTCCATAAATGCTCAGTACCTCGATAAGGTTACGATTACTGCTCATAGAGGCGACTGCTCCGGTGCGCCGGAAAACACACTGGCGGCCTTTGAACTTGCTATCGAAAATGGTGCTGATATTATCGAGCTGGATGTTCGTCAGACGAAGGACGGCGAGATAGTTGTAATGCATGATGAAAACCTGAAGCGGGTCTGTGGAGTGAATAAGAAGGTAGGAAAGCTTACCTATGAGGAACTCCAGAAATATAGTCCGGGTAAGAAATATAGAGGACCAAATGAAGAACTCTATAGGGAAGAGAAGATACCGACTCTCCAGGAGGTTATAGATCTCGTTGGCGATAGGGCGAAGCTTAATATCGAGCTTAAGCCTGCGAAGACGGATAAGAATCTGTCTCAGAGGGTGGCCGAGATCATAGCTGAAAATGATTATTACGACAATTGTTTCGTAGCGTCGCTTACCTATGGTGCGATACGTAGGATCAAGTTGTCCGATCCAAAAGTTAAGACAGTATATGTTATGGCCGTTGCGATGGGAGATTTCTACGACCTCGAATATGCGGACGGCTTCAGCATAAAGTACAGATATATAAATAATGAAATAATCAAGCAGGCTCATAAGAGGGGCAAGGATGTATACGCCTGGACGGTTGATGACAAACAGATACTTGAAAGTATGATGCTTATGAATGTAGATTCCATCATCACCAACAATCCTGCTAAGATGAGAACCTCCATGTATGAGAACTACTATGGAGATACTTTGATCCAACGTATTAATAATTATTTCGATAGTCAGATATAAAGCGCCTCCCTATTGGGTTGACACAAATGCCGAAATAATATAAGGTTGAGGCTGGTGGTTACAAATAATTTTCATTTCGCTAGGTGCGAGTGAAGATTTTCAGGAGAATAAAATGCTAAACTACTTATTAGTTTTTCTTATATCAATGGTTCCGCTTATAGAGCTTAGACTTGCTATTCCGTATGCAATCGGGCTGGGACTGAATATTCCTCTTTCCTACGTAATAGCAATAGTAGGAAATATGATACCTGTTCCTATTATATTCTTCTTCGCGAGAAGAGTTCTGGAATGGGGTGACAAGTTTAATTGGCCTAAGGGCCTCGGCTGGGTCGGTAAGTTCTTCCACTTCTGCCTCGAAAAGGGCGAGAAGGGTGGTAAGAAGCTGACAGAGAAAGCGGGCAGAAGTACATACTTCGCACTCTTCTTGTTTGTAGGTGTTCCACTTCCTGGTACAGGTGCTTGGACAGGAACCCTTGCGGCAAGTATTCTCGACCTTGATTTTAAGAAGAGCGTAATAGCGGTTCTCGGCGGAATTATCCTTGCTGGAGTTATCATGGGACTCGGCAGCGCTGGACTTTTCAGTGCAATCAGAGCGATGTTCTAGTATATAAACGAAGGAAACATATGACAACATATACATTCGACAAAAGAATATTTAGAATAGATCTACTCCGTTTCATAGCTGCGCTTCTAGTTCTTGCTATAGTTCTCTCAGCTACAGGCTGCGGAGCCAAGAAGACCGAACCAACTACAGAAGCGGTTGAAGATGACGAGCTAGTTGATTCAGACGGCTTCAGAAATGTTAAGGACTACGTAGTTACTATTCAGGGTGGCGTGAATGTTCGCCTTACTCCAGAGGAAAATGGTGATGTTTACATTACTCTTGATAAGGGTGTTAATCTGAAACGTACAGGTGTAAAGGATGGATGGACCAGAGTACTTATAAATGGTGGTATCTACTATGTACGTTCAGAGTCTGTGGAGCAGACCTCGATACAGTGGGCAACCGAGACAGATGTTGAAAAGGTTAGCCATGTAGTATTTATTGATCCTGCTAAGCAGATCACAGAAGATACTAACCTTGAGCCCATCAGTCCAGACGTAGATGCTCCAATGCTGACCGACAGTGGTGAGTATGCAACCGCATCCTCCGCTCAGATGGCAGGTATGAAGCCTAAAATGTCTGCGGGCGCGATAGGCGTACAGACAGGCGGCTTCGAATATGATGTAACAATGAGCGTTGCCAGCTACCTGAACGCAGAGCTGGTTAAGCGTGGATATACAGTTTACATGTCCAGAACTACTAATAATGTAGATATCAGTAATTCCAAGAGAGCTCAGATGGCGAATTCTTCTGGAGCGGAGATATATGTAAAGATTGAGGCACCTTCCTCAAGCGATCCTTCAGCTTCAGGTGTACTTGGATTTATAGCTACTTCAACAAACTCTCACAGCGGTTCTCTTTATCAGAAGAATTACGAACTGTGTTATGACATTATCGGACGTGCCTGCGAGGATTCGGGGGCAAAGCGTATGGGTATATACGAAACAGATGGACTTACATCTCTAAACTATTGCAATATGCCTGCTACAGTAATAAGTGTAGGATTCATGTCAAATGATAATGATGATCTGGCGCTCTCGACAGAGGATTATAAGAAGAAAATGGCCCTCGGAATAGCAAAAGGAATCGATGAATATTTCGAGAAGGTAGATTCACAAGAATAAAAATGTCAAAATCATGAACTAGAATTCGGCGGTCAGAATTGATCGCCGTTTTTTTATGGGGATATTCGAAACATTTTATTTTTCTTGACATATATGTTACATAGTGGTAGTATACATTTGTAACAAAACCGTAACAATTCGAACAAAAATGTAACATTTGTTTACATAATACTAACAAATTGTCAAAGAATTGTCATAAACAACAGAGAATTGTTACAAATAGAGGAAAAATCATGAATCGTAGAACACAGTTAAAACTTGAAGAAGCAAAAATATTTGCAAAGAAGTACATATTCTCAGGTAGATTTGTAGTAAGAAATACTCTTATAGTAATGGGAGCTGCTACACTTGTAGGAAGCGGAATCTTCACAGCAAATGTCATCGAGAGAGATAAGGTAGCATCATCAACAGTATCTGCACTTGTTTCTGAGGAAGTTGAGGCAGAGGTTGAGGCGCCTGATACATATAGCATTACACTTAATGAAGCATCTCTCCTTGAGGATGATTCAGTTGATACATTATATAGCTACTTAGATGACGAAGATGTACTTACAGCATCAAATGATACACAGAAGCTTACAAAGTCTGAGACAGATATGACAGGCAAGTTCATCGTTGCTACAGAGGGTCTGTACTTAAGAGCTGAGGCTTCAACAGATGGTAACATCATCACAATGCTTAACACTGGTGATGAGGGTACAGTTATCGGAGATGACGGTGACTGGACAATGGTATCAGTTGATAATGAAGAAGGATATGTTAAGACAGAGTTCATCCTTACAGATGACGAGGCTACTAAGGTAGCTGAGCAGGCTAAGAAGGATGGTTCAACATTTAGAGATGTAATCGGTGTTGAAGAGGTTCAGGTTGCTGAGGCAACAACAGAAGCTACAACACAGGCTACTACAGAGACAGTTGCACAGGCTACAACACAGACAACAACACAGGCTACAACAGAGGCAACTACTCAGGCAACAACACAGGCTACTACTCAGGCTACTACAGAAGCAACAACACAGGCTGCTACAGAGGCACCAGTTGCTGCAGATTCTTCAGATCTGTATCTTCTCGCTGCTATCGTATATGCTGAGTCAGGTGGAGAGAGCTACGAAGGTCAGCTCGCAGTTGCAAGCGTAGTAATGAACAGAGTACGTAATGGTTATTGGGGAAGCTCAATATCAAGCGTTATATATGCACCTAGCCAGTTCTCAGGAGCTTACACAAGCGCATTCCAGAATGCCCTTTCAACAGGTGGTTCATCAACATCACTTCAGGCTGCGCAGGATGCTCTTAACGGTGCAAACAATATCGGTGGTTGCATGTACTTCAGACCTACATGGAATATAGATACATCAACACTTGGAAGCTATACTCAGATAGGAAATCACATTTTCTACTAGGATAGCGGATGAATAAGTAAACTTATTTCACAAAGAAACCTATTATACGGATGGCAATCGGGGTTCACTCGTTGCCATCCTTTATTTTTGATAAATATGTGGATTTTCTTTAAAATATAAATGGCACAATAGAAACATAAGTGCTACAATATAAGTTCAAGACTGATAAAGAATCTTTTAACAAGAGGAGAAATAAAATGATAAAAGTAGGTATCATCGGATCTACAGGATATGCAGGACAGGAGCTAGTCAGACTCCTCCAGCCTAGAAAGGATGTTGAAATCGTATGGTTCGGTTCCCACAGCTATGTAGGTCAGAAGTATAGCGATATATATGGAAATATGTTCAAGCTGGTTGAGGCAGATTGCCTGGATGACAATCTGGATGAGCTGGCAGGACAGGTTGATGTTATCTTTACAGCTACCCCACAGGGCTACCTTGCAGGAGTAATTTCAGAAGAAATCCTCAGCAAGACTAAGGTAATTGACATTTCCGCCGATTTTAGACTAAAGGACGTAAATGTTTACGAGGAGTGGTACAAGATAGAGCATAAGGCTCCTCAGCTTATAGATGAGGCTATATATGGTCTCTGTGAGATTAATAGAGAGGCTATCCGTGGCGGTAAGCCAGTTGGAAATGGCGAAGTTTCAGATGTTCGTCTTATCGCAAATCCAGGTTGCTACACAACTACCTCTATCCTTTCTCTATATCCACTAGTTAAGCAGGGAATGATTGATCCAGCTACTATTATTGTGGATGCGAAGTCAGGTACATCGGGAGCGGGTAGAGGAGCTAAGGTTCCTAACCTTTATTGCGAAGTAAATGAGAGCATCAAGCCTTACGCAGTTGCAACTCACAGACATACTCCTGAGATCGAGGAACAGCTGGGCTATGCAAGATTTGCTCTTGTAAATGGAAATGACAGAACTAATTCAGCTGTTTCAGATGAGTTTGCAGAGAATAATAATCCGGGTGGTGATCCAATCACAATCAACTTCACACCACACCTGGTACCTATGAATAGAGGAATCCTCTCAACTTGCTATGCGACCCTTCTGCC
>CACYQC010000084.1 GCA_902776395.1 uncultured Lachnospiraceae bacterium | reverse complement strand
GGTTCATTGAGGGTGAGAAATACACCATCACAAACTCCTTATCACGCAGGAGACAACTACTACTAGAATATTTTGAAGCTATAATTAATTCAAATTCGGAAATGTAATCAGCGTGCTATCACCTTTCGTCCCAGTGAGGTGAGGATTTCGCGATCGCTCTTAATTGTTGAACCAGAGGTCGTCAGCATATTTCCGGTTATTGTCGCGCTGGCGCCACCCGTAAATGCAGCGATGCCATTTTCTGCTATCAATTTCCTTCCTGCTCCTAGTCGTATGTTGCTCTTCGGATTGATGTATCGGAAGATAGCAACTGTCCTGAGAATTTCATCTTCCGTTAGGGTTGGAAGGTTTTCCAGCGGTGTGTGAGGGATAGGGATAAGCGAGTTGATTGGAATTGACCCGATGCCCAGTTCCGAAAGTTCGAGCGCCATATCGATTCGGTCGTCCATAGTTTCGCCCATCCCGATGATACCACCTGAGCAAACGCTAAGCCCTGCAGCCTGCGCCCTCTTTATATTTGCAATCTTATCCTCAAATGTGTGAGTAGTGCATATATGTTTGAAAAATCTCCGCGATGTTTCGATGTTATTGTGATAACTTCTGACTCCCGCCTCATAGAGCCTGTCGAATTGCTCCTTTGTCAGAAATCCAAGCGAGGCGCAAAGTGATATCTTGAGATCATTTCGAAGCCTTTTATATATTTCAATCAATTTTTCAAAATCTTCCTTAGACGGACTGTGTCCTGATATAACTATGGCAAATCTATCCACGCCCTCTTCTTCATTAGATTTAGCTTCCGCATATATCCTGTCGTAATCCATAAGACCATATACTTCGCACTCTGTGTGGTTGTGAGCTGACTGTGCGCAGAACTTGCAGTTCTCACCACAATTGCCACTCTTTCCAGCAATTATAGTACATAGATCAACTCTATCGCCTACCAGTTCCTTGCGTATTTTGTCCGCACCTTCTGTTAGTTCATCCAGTGGACACTCCTTTAGGAAGCTTAGGTCATCCTCTCTTCCAAGTCTTCTTCCGTCTATTATTTCGTTAGTTAGATTCTGTATATTCATTTTTCCCTCGCTATATCATTTCTCATATAAGTAATGTCGAAGATTTTTCATAAACCATAGTTGGTTATAGCAGAGGCAAAATAAAATGTCAACCTACTATCATCTGTAGGTTGACATTTTATTTATCAATTCATTCATTTTTTTACTGTATCTTAGGTTCTGCGAGCTTCTTAATTTCTTCTATAGGAAGTTTCGTAGCCATAGCTATTGTTTCTATTGTATTTTCACCCGCAGAAAGCAAAATCTTTGCAGTTTCAATAGCACTTTCCCTAACTGCTTTCTTTTTCATGTTTTCTGTTGCTACGCACACGTTTATCAGCTCCTTTCCCTCTTCAAACTCCAACCCAGAACCTGTAACATCATTTATAAGTTCTGCGGTTTCTCTATCTAGTTGTTTATAAACATTATCACTTTCCAGTGCATTTTGCAACGCATCCTCATCTCTGGAATATTTGATATACTTAAATGCCTCAGCAATAGAAGTATGAAATTTAATAAAATCATCCTCAGCAATATCATATGGCGATACCAGATTGATTTTATAATCTGGAACATATCTGAGAATATTCCTATCCGGAGTTGCCATCATTTCATGAAGACTCTTCGGACCATCCCACTGATCCGCTGACCAAAAAACAACTATTGTAATTACCGGTAACAACTTATCCTCTTTATAAAATCCACTGAGAAACTCCCCACTATTCACTTTCTTCCCCGGGACATTTATTTCTCTATGCCTCTTCGCTGTTGCGGTTACCTGCTTAGCATATTGCTCAGCATCATATAGCATATCCTTAACTGGCATTGCATACTGAACTTCAGCCTGATTTTCCATACCAATTATTAGGTATGCAGCTTTATCATCCGACATTGCACATGCACTTTTCAATAAATCTCTATATTTTTGAATAATCTCTGAAGAATTTTTTTCTCCATCACCAAATGGAAATGCGATTTCCGTAGCATCCATTTCATGTAACTGATTTGGTTCAATGATTTGCTCCCCATCATATATATAGTAATTAACTATATCAGCAAATCTTTTATTATCACTCAAATATACATGAGTTCTAGCATCAATTTTTCCCAATACATCACCTATCCTCTCATTTTATTATAACAAATGTACCCTCATCTCTGGAATCTTTAACACCCTCTACGCCGTCTTCTCAACCTTCGCCTCAACAAACCACCTATGATTGTCGCCGTAGAAGAGGTGGCTCCTATAGCCTTCTATGTAAATGGTATAACGAATCCCCATCGCACCGGCTATGAGACTTGCCGCCCTCCTCACCTCAGTTATTTTATCTATCTCATACACTCTGCCATCATCCCAGTGAATCGCCCTCGGTATTATTTCGCCGTCCTTCGTCACATCAACATTCACTTCTACGTAGATCTTATAAGGACTCTCTTCGAACATCAGTATCAACCCCTTTCCATTCATTGTGGAACCATTATAATTCTATGTTTTATGGATTTCAAGTATAATTTTATATAAATATTCCATTTTCTTATGATTTTTTATTGAATTATCGAACAGAGTGGTGTATATTATAACTATATTTGGTAGCTAATTAAGATTCTTCGGACAAAAGTCCCAGAACGTCAAAAAAAGAATAGGAAAATAGAAATGAAAAACATAGGAAAAACCCTTGCCCAATATAGAAAAGCCGCCGGCCTGTCTCAGGTCGAAGCAGCTAAGAAAATGACCAAGCTAGGAAGCAAGATAAAGAACACCAGCATATCCGCTTGGGAAAAGAGTGTGTCGTCTCCGAATCCAAAGCAGTTTCTTCTGCTATGCAAGATATACGGAATAACAGACATTTACTCTACATTTATCGAGCCAAATCCCGATAATCCTCTTTCTCGCTTAAATGATGCAGGAAAGGAAAAAGCCCTCGAGTATATAAAGCTTCTGGGATTATCTGAGGAATTCAGATTATCGAATGTCTCTAGTGAGATTATTGTGGACTATCCAGTCAGAAGAAAGCTTCCACTCTATCTCCTCCCAGCATCCGCCGGTTCCGGTGAGTTCCTGGATGGTGATGAATATGAGCTAGAAGAAGTCGGAAGCGAAGTTCCGGCAAAGGCGCATTTTGGAATCAGACTTAACGGTGACTCCATGGAGCCACGTTATCTGGACGGTCAGATTGTTTGGGTCGAGCGCACCACCGAACTTCTCGACGGAGACATCGGCATTTTCTATCTCGATGGAAATGCTTACTGCAAGCGCCTACATAAAGAAACGGATTATATCGAACTAATATCACTTAATCCGAAGTATAATCCGATTCCAATTAGCGAAGCTAACGACTTCCGCGTATATGGCAGAGTTGTATCATAATGAGTATATAGGGACGGTTCTTATTTACTCACTCAGCGAGTGAGTAAATAAGAACCGTCCCTATTGATATGTACCCTCTTTACTGGACAAACTGAGGTGACCCCAAAAAGTTAGACTTTTTAAGCGTAGCAGTGTTTTGGCTGCTACGCTGTTTTTATGCAGCCAAGAGGTTGAGTCTATACTGAACAGGACTCATCCATCCTAGTTTCTCTTTAATTCTTTGCTCGTTGTAATACTTTATATATCGTTCTATTTCGGATTTCAATTCTTCGTAACTATAATAAACTACACCGTAATAGATTTCTTGTTTAAGCAGACCAAAGAAGTTTTCCATTACTGAATTGTCGAGGCAGTTACCTTTTCTAGACATGCTTTGAAAGATGCGTTCTTGTTTCAACCTATGTGAATATGCCTTCATCTGATAAGCCCATCCCTGATCTGAATGGAAGGTTCTACGATAAGGACAGTCTGATGTAATTTCTATTGCTTGTTCAAGTGCATCCATTACATTCTTCGCGGATGGATGCTTATCTATTCCAAAGCTTAATATTTCTCCATTGCACATATCCATAAAAGGATCCAAATAAAGTTTGTGCATGGTCATGTGTCCTTTTGCATCTACTTCGTAGTACTTTAGCTCCGTTGTGTCAGTTGTTATCTTCTGGTGTGGTATATGTGTATTAAACCTTCTCTTAATCCTGTTAGGAGCAATAGTTCCGACTTTCCCTTTATAAGAACTATATTTTCTGCTCTTACGAGTAAAGGATGTCACCTGGAGTCCTAGCTTCTGCATAATTCGCTGAACTTTTTTCTTGTTGACTATATATCCTTGGTTACGTAATTCACCTACCACTCTACGATAGCCATAGTCCTTGTTGTTCTCACGTATAGCAAGAATCGTTTCTTCTAGTACTTTATCCGGGTTTTCTCGATTTAATCTTTTTTGCCAGTACATAAAAGTTGCTTTAGGCATACCCGTATATGAGAGAAGGTCTTTTAGTTTGAACTGTCTTCGGAGACTGTTGATGATTCGCGCCGTTCTCTCATTTTTGCTTCGTCCTCTAAACGCAGCCTCCTCAGTTCTTTTAAAAAGGCATTCTCTATCCTTAACTTAAGGAGTTCATCCTCAAGTTCTTTTACATGTTCAGCACTAGTATCAATACTGTGATTTTCATACTCATCTGAATTAGATTTTTTTGTTATTTTATCCAATGATTTTTTGTGACCTTTCTTATGTGGTCTCAATGCATCAGGCCCAGCAATTCGGAATCGATTGACCCATGCAGCAATAACGGAAGGATTATTTATTCCTTCTTGAATTGCCAATTCCTGATACGAGAGCTCACTTGATAAATACAACTCTACAACATTTAATTTCTTTTTAAAAGAATACACTTCTTTTTTCCTTGAACGTAATAGACCACTATCTCCAAAAGCTTTATAATTTGAAACCCACTGACGAATTAATTTTTTATCAGATACATTGTATTTGCTTTCAAGATATCTATATCCTCCTTCGCCGTTAAGATAATCACTAACAACTTGTTTTTTGAATTCAAAACTATATTTTTGTCTTCCCATAAAAAAACGACCTCCAAAAGTTAGATGTTTAGGTCTAACTTTTGGGGGTCGGTTCAATCTGATAGGGAGGGTTTTTATGTGTGAAGAGATAAAGTATATATACAGTTTTTAGATGATTTGTGTTATTATATATCTGTTGGTTAGAGTACTTTAATCTAACAACTATTTAATATATAACTTAGGAGAATCTTATGATTTATATAAAAAATGCACGTATCGTAGACCCTGTCACAGGCATGGATGAAATCGGGGATGTTGCTCTGGTTGATAATTTTGTCGCTGGTGCAGGGAAGAACTTAGATATAGAGGATATCAAGGCAAGATACGATGTTGATGGAAATGATATACAGACCATAGATGCAACAGGACTCGTAGTTGCTCCAGGTCTTGTGGATACACATGTTCATTTCAGGGATCCAGGCTTTACCTATAAGGAGGATATAGATACTGGAGCTGCGGCTGCAGCAAGAGGAGGATTCACAACTGTTGTATGTATGGCAAATACAAAGCCTGTAGTAGATAACGTGGAAACCCTTAAATATATCCAAGAGAAGGGGGAGAAGACACCTATTCATGTTCTTCAGACAGCTACTGTGACAAAGGGAATGGCGGGAAAAGAACTTGTGGATATGGAAGCAATGGAGGAAGCTGGAGCGGCAGGCTTTACAGATGATGGACTTCCTATAATGGATGAAGCTGTACTTGTTGAGGCACTTAATAAAGCTAGTGAACTGGACCTTCCTGTCAGCCTGCATGAAGAAGATCCACTTTTTGTGAAACAGCCAGGTGTAAATATGGGAGCTGTATCAGAGAAACTTGGATACGGAGGAGCTTCCCGTACAGCAGAGGATGTAATGGTTGCAAGAGATGTGGCGCTGGCGCTTGGAACTGGAGCGACTCTTTGCATACAGCATATAAGTTCAAAGAACAGCGTGGAGTTTGTTAGAGCCGCAAAGAAATTAGGTGGAGATATTCATGCTGAGGCGACACCTCATCATTTTACTCTGACAGAGGAGGCAGTTCTGGAATATGGCACATATGCTCGTATGAATCCGCCACTAAGAGAAGAATCAGATAGACAGGCAATCATTGAAGGAATAAAAGATGGAACTATCGACATGATTGTTACTGATCATGCACCTCATTCAAAAGAAGAAAAGGATAGAGATATGGCCGCGGCACCTAGTGGAATCACAGGGCTCGAGACCTCTCTTGGACTTGGAATCAAATCTCTTGTTCAGCCAGGACATATTTCGCTTCTTAAGCTGATGGAACTGATGAGCAAGAATCCTGCAGAACTTTACAGACTCATACCTGGAAGTATGAAGGTGGGCGCTCCTGCAGACATAGTTATATTCGGAGAAAATGAAGAGTGGAAGGTGGAAAGCTTTGCCTCCAAAGCGGAGAATAGTCCATTTAAGGGATGGACCCTTCCAGGCAAGGT
The DNA here is from genome assembly GCA_902776395.1 of uncultured Lachnospiraceae bacterium. GTDB lineage: Bacteria > Bacillota > Clostridia > Lachnospirales > Lachnospiraceae > Eubacterium_Q. The sequence continues at coordinate 1,105 of CACYQC010000084.1, read as the reverse complement.
ACACTATACCATTTGCAATGGTAAGGTTGTATATGAGGGATAGAAGCGTATAATCAAGATAGTGATTATGGGGGTTATATATGGACAATAATCAGAATAATAACCAATTAGTTAATCAGCCGGTGCCTAGTAATCAGCCTGTTCAGCAGTCTCCTAACGGACAAGTCTATACTGGCGTTGTGGAGAAACCGAATGTAGTGGTTATTGGTAATTCGGGAGTTGGTAAGTCTACTCTGATCAATTCACTGTTTCAGTCCTACGTGGCTGAGACGAGCATAGGAGAGGCGACAACTAAGCAGCTTCGAGTATATGAGAGTGAAGGACTTGGATTTAGAATCATAGATACTATTGGCTTTGAACCGGGACTTCTCAATCAGAGTAAGGCCATATCTGCTATAAGAAAATGGTCCCGTGATAGTATCAAAAATGATGATGCGACTCATCAGATTAACATGATCTGGTACTGTATAGATGGTACATCACGAAAGATGTTTAAGAAAAATATAGATATGCTGGCGCATGCAACTTCTGTGTGGAAGAGCGTTCCGATAATCGTTGTTATCACGAAGTCTTATTCAAAGCCTGAGAGGGCAGAGAATGTAAGGATGGTATATAACGCCTTCAAGAATCACAAGAAGCTTAGCGAGAATCTGAAGGCAATAGTGCCTGTTGTTGCGACAACCTACAAGATAGATACAGATCTCAATATAAATGTAACTCCGGATGGTCTGGGTGAGCTACTTACTGAGACAGTTAAGTTCCTTCCGGAAGGAGTAAATGCTTCAATAGTTGATAAGAACTATTTCTATCTGAACCAGAAGAGAGCTATGGCACATTCAGTAGTTGGTGCATCGGCTCTTGCAGGACTGACAGTGGGACTCGTGCCTATACCATTTCCAGATGGAACAATTCTAACTCCGCTTGAGGTGGGAGAAATAAAGAGTCTTTCAAAGATATATGGAGTTGAGTTTGATAAGAATACAGAGCTTATTCAAACTATTATCAATGCTGGAACTGCCGGAATCATAGCTAAGACAGCGCTAAATGCTATTAAAGCGATACCGGGACTAAATATAGCAGGTGACGTGCTAAATGGAATAGTTGC
>CACYQC010000083.1 GCA_902776395.1 uncultured Lachnospiraceae bacterium | reverse complement strand
TCTCTTATTGTCCGAATCATCAAGATCATGTATAAACATCAAATATGTTATCTGCTCTATAACTTCCAGTGGGTTTACAAGGCCACCTGCCGCAAATACATCCCATAAACCATCTATTTTATTTTTTAATTCACCTGTTATCATCAGTCTTCTCCATTCCATGTGTATTGTGTGTATCTTCCACCACTAATTTTCACTATATCTCCACTCTTAAGTAATTCAGCTAATGCTCTTTGAACTGTAGTATCACTAATATCCGGATTCATATCTAATAGTTCAGCCTTTGTAATTGTACCAATATGTTCTTTTATTATTTCTCTTATTCGATCTGCTTTTGATATTTTAGGGTCAGTCAAAAGTCTTACCCTTGATTCAAACTCTTTATACGCATTAATAATTACTCCTAACATATAATTTACAAATGGCTTATAGTCATTCTCATTTTCATGCCAATTGATAGAGCTGTCCAAAAGGACCTCATAATATGTCTCTTTAGATTTTTCTATTATATTCTCAATACTTATATATTTACCTACAATAAAGCCGGATTTATATAAAAGCAACAAGGTAAGCAGACGACTCATCCTACCATTTCCATCATTGAATGGATGAATACACAAAAAATCAAGAATAAACATAAAATTTAGAATTAAAGGGTCCACTTCATTTATCGACTCTTTATACGAATTACATAATTTGTCAATTGCTTCAGGAGTTTCCCATGCAGGTACAGGACGAAATCGAACAAATTCGTTTCCTTCCTCATCTTTTTCCCGAATAATATTGTCTGCATTTTTAAATATTCCGCCATTAATATTTCCTATATATTTATATAAATCTCTATGTAATTGCAGAATGTAATTAGTATTAATCGGGATATAATCATAGCTCTCATGAATGGTATTAAGAACATCTCTATATCCTGCAATTTCAGATTCATCTCTATTTTTAGGCGTTGTCTTAGCTTGAATTAAATTCTTCAGTCTATCACCGGATGTATATATTCCCTCTATCTTATTTGAAGCTTCTGTACTTTGAATCTTTGCTATCTCAACCAACTCTTTCAATTCATCTTTATGAGCCTCAACAAATAGTCTTTGTTCACCTTTAAACTGATTTATGCTTACGAGTTTTTTTACAATTTCTGGAGTTAATAGTTTTTCCCATTTCTCTATATAATTATAATCTCTCATTTAACAACCTCACCACTTAATTTAATTTAGTCATTTTTTCTGTTATTGACCAAATTACTTTTCTTACATTATACAAAACTTTAATTTTATCGTCAAGCGTTTTAATTTAGTCTTTCTTTAGCCAGATGACCAAATTGATATAATTTTTGACTAAATTAAAAATGCTTTCCCAAAGGTTTATCTTTTCGGAAAGCATTTTTATGAATTAATACATTATATTGATATTTATTTCTTCTCTGACTTAAGTGTCGGGAAGAGTAAAACATCTCTAATGGCTGGTGAATCAGTCATAATCATTACAAGACGGTCGATACCATATCCGATACCACCTGTTGGTGGCATACCAACCTCAAGAGCGTTGAGGAAGTCTTCATCTGTATGCTCTGCCTCGTCATCACCTGCTTCTGCAAGTGCATCCTGTGCAGCAAATCTCTCACGCTGATCGATAGGATCATTAAGCTCTGAATAAGCATTTGCCATCTCCCATCCATTCATGAAGAACTCGAATCTTTCAACATATTCTGGATTCTCTGGTTTCTTCTTTGTAAGTGGAGATATCTCAATTGGATGATCCATAACAAATGTTGGCTGAATCAGATGCTCTTCTACATATGTTTCAAAGAATAGATTCAGGATATCACCCTTCTTATGGAAATCTTCAAATTCTATATGATGTTCCTTAGCAAGCGCCTTAGCAGCCTCTGTATCTGCAACTTCATTCCAATCTACATTTGCATACTTCTTAACAGCGTCAACCATTGTAATTCTCTCAAATGGCTTACCAAGATCCATCTCTACACCATTATAGGTAATAGTTGTTGTTCCAAGAACCTCCTCAGCAATATGACGATACATATTCTCAGTCAGATCCATCATTCCATGATAGTCTGTATATGCCTGATAAAGCTCCATAAGTGTGAACTCAGGATTGTGACGTGTATCAACACCCTCGTTACGGAAAACTCGGCCTATTTCATAAACTCTTTCAAGACCACCAACGATAAGTCTCTTTAAATACAGCTCCAGTGATATACGAAGCTTAAGATCCTCATCAAGTGCATTGAAATGTGTCTCGAATGGACGTGCTGCAGCCCCACCTGGATTAGCAACGAGCATTGGAGTTTCAACTTCCATGAAGCCCTGCTCATCAAGGAATCTACGAATGCATGAAATAATCTGTGATCTCTTGATAAATGTATCCTTAACGTCTGGGTTCATTATAAGATCTACATATCTCTGACGATATCTGATATCTGTATTTGTAAGTCCGTGGAACTTCTCAGGAAGAATCTGAAGGGACTTTGTAAGAAGAGTAACTGTATCAGCATGAACTGAAATCTCTCCCATCATTGTACGGAATACGTATCCAGTAACACCAATGATATCTCCAACATCAAGCTTCTTGAAATCAGCATACTCATCTGTTCCAAGCTCATCTCTAGAAACGAACACCTGAATATTTCCACTCTTATCCTGAACGTTACAGAAGGAAGCCTTACCCATAACACGCTTAGACATCATACGTCCTGCAATGCTAACCTTTATTGGGTTTGCATCCATTATTGCACGTCTTTCATTGTAAGCTTCAGTTTTAACAGCTTTCGCCTCTTCTGGCTCCATTCCTTCTGTGTCTGGCATATCCTTGCCAACAAGAAGCTTAGCTTCAAGCGTCTCGTACTCGGCCTTCGCCTCAGCAGCATGGTAACTCTGATCGTACTTTGTTATAACAAAAGGATCCTTTCCTGCTTCCTGGAGATTAGCAAACTTCTCACGGCGAACCTTGAGTAGCTGGTTCAAATCCTGAGTCTGCTGACCCTTTCCGTTATTCTTGTTCTGATTGTTCTGTTCTGACATATCTTTTTCCTCTCTAAATATGAGTATCCAATAATGTATAAAAACCGCTGGAATAATACTCCAGCGGTTAATGTTCTACACAAAGAGACTAAATTATTTCTCTCTCTTAAAGTCAAGTATCTTATAACTATGTCTTCCGTTTGGAGCATCAACTGTTACTACCTGTCCTACCTTAGAACCAATCAGCTTAGATCCAAGTGGAGATTCGTTAGAAATCTTTCCTTTAAGGATGTTAGCACCAGTTGAACTGGATATTTTGTATGTGAACTCTTCTTTAGACTCCATATCAACAAAGTGCACCTTGCATCCAATATATACAGACTCTGTATCTAAGCTATCTTCATCGATAACTTCAACATTCTTGAGGATTTTCTCAAGCTCTGCAATACGTGTCTCTATATCTCTCTGCTCATCTTTAGCAGCATCATACTCGGCGTTCTCTGATAAGTCTCCCTGTTCACGAGCTTCTTTAATTTTCTGAGCTATTTCTTTACGACGGTTAACTTTAAGATCAGATAACTCATCCTCTAAGTTTTTAAGCTCTTCGTATGTGACTATGTGCTTTTTTTCTTCTGACATGGGATCTCTCCTTTGAAATATACTATTAATATATCGTCGACATTATTTGTAATAATTTTTAATTTTGCAGATGACGGGACTCGAACCCGAACCCACGTAATGTGGACATGAACCTGAATCATGCGCGTATACCAATTCCGCCACATCTGCTTAAAACGCCAAAGCCAAGTTTAACACAGCGTTTTGTATGTGTCAACAATGGCTTTGGCAGTATTATCTTAACCTAAATATTATTCTTCAGTAGTAGCATCATCCATACTAGCATCTGTTGCTGAAGCCTTTACTGCATTATCATAAATGAAGTCCATTATCTTTGAATAGAGTACTTCATAATAGTAATCTTCATCTGTGAAACCATACTGCTGATTAAGTGTTTCCTTGTCAGTCAGTCCTGACATCTCCAGAAGCTCCTGAACCTTTGCATCAGCTTCTTCGTCAGTTACAGTAATCTTTTCTTTCTCAGCGATAGTTACAACAACCATCTTCTCTTTGATGTATGTCTGTACTGAGTCCTTGATATTTGACTTGAAATCTTCAAGTGTATATCCATAGTTGCTTAGGTATGTATTAACGTCTACACCATTCGCCTCAGCTTCCTGCTCAACATTATCCATTACCATCTTGATTCTTTCCTCAACTTCTTCCTGAGGATATTCGCTTACAGTACTGTTATCAATAACCTGCTGGAATAATGAATTCTTATCTGAAGCAAGGTCTGACTCTTCTGCATTTTTCTTATACTCATCAAGGAGTGACTTCTCATACTCCTCAACTGTTGTATAATCTGTAGCACTAGCTACAAGTGCATCATCATACTTTGGCTCTTCTTTTTCTACTATATAATTAAGAACTGTCTTGAATACAGCATCCTTACCAGCAAGGTCAGCGCTGCCGTAATCATCTGGGAATGTAACCTCAACGTCAAATGCATCTCCAGGGCTGTGTCCCATTATCTGCTCCTCGAATCCTTCTATATATGTTCCAGATCCAAGCTCGAGATCAGTTCCTGCACCCTGTGTGCTTCCACCATCGAATTCCTCACCGTCTATAGAACCTACATAATCAATGTTAACTGTATCGCCCTCTGTAGCGATTCCTGTCATCACCTTATTCTCCTTAGTATTCTGAGAGATAAGATTCTGAATATCATACTGAATGCTATCCTCTGTGACTGGAGTTTGTGTAGGTACATATGATACACCCTTGTACTCGCCAAGTGTTACATACTTGCTATACTCCTTTGCCATATCCTCGATAACACCTTTTGATTTGTTTCCACATCCTGAGAATAATGATATCATCATTACTACTACAAGAAGGGCACTAATCTTTCTGAACTTCATAATAAGCATCCTTTCACTTTTACTAATGAATAGTCTTTTCAATAAAATTTCCGTTTTCATTCAACCGTATGATAATAACATACAAACCTTTAAAAATAAAGTATATTTTATTATTTCCCTTCTTTTTTCACAATATTTACAAAAAGAATTGCAGATGCTATAATTTTTTTCTGTAATTAAGGAGGGCTCTAAAATGGTCCAGATAACAAATGTAAATATAAAGAAACTTAGTCCAAATGCGACTATCCCAACCTATGGTTCGGACTATGCAGCTGGCGCTGATCTGTACGCTTGTATAGATAGTCCAATTACTTTTGAGCCTGGTGAAACTTATTTAATAAAAACTGGTTTATCAATGGAAATTCCTGTTGGCTATGCTGGTCTTATATATGCAAGAAGCGGTCTTGCCTCCAAAAGAGGCCTAGCTCCTGCGAATAAGGTCGGAGTTATAGACAGTGATTATCGTGGCGAAATAATGGTTGCACTTCACAATCATTCAACAGAGCCACAGACAATCGAACCAAACGAAAGAATCGCACAGCTTGTAATAACACCTTATATACAAGCTGCGTTTAATGAAGTAGATGAGCTATCTGACACCGTTCGCGGTGAAGGTGGATTTGGTTCCACCGGAACAAAATAGTAGTGAATAAATTCTAAAATTCTATTCTTTTATATACATCGAAGTCTACGGATTTTTCGTAGGAGAAGCTAGAATCTATATCATTCTTCCACTCTCCATACAGTTCTTCCATATATGCATTCTTCTTAGTTTTTATTATATCTTCCTTATGCAGGTCTGTCGCATTTCTATCTGTCAGCGCCTTCATATAGAAGATATGATATCCGTACTCGGATTCAGTAACCAAGCTATAAGAACCATCCTCCAAGCTATACAGGCTGTCACATATTTCTTCGCCATAGATACCCTTTATCTCTGAAGGAGTCATAGTATAATACGATGAATTCTGCAACCCATAGTATTCCGCCAGTCCCTCAATATTTGTACTGTTAGAATTTGATGAGGAAGTTCCATCATTGATTCCACTCTCTATCGGATTGATCAGAGTATTATACGCCTGAACCGCTCTATCATACTGAGCTGCCTTCTCATCCTCGGAGAAGCCTGTTACGTCTCCACTAGATGCAACCGCATAGCACTCAAAATAAAGGTCATAAAATGTTGTCTCGCGTGCTTCTTCATCAGAAACCTCTATTCCAGCCTCACCTATAATCTTGTCATAAACCTTTCGAGCTACCATATTCTCCTGCATAACGGACTTAACTAGATCATAGGACAGCTGCATATCATGAATCTGATCATCTGTCAGCTTAGCATAGAAGGCATCCGTTTCACTGGCAACCGTCTTCTCATCATCCTCTGTCAGAGCAACCTTATAGTCAGAAGCCTTTGCATTCAGCATCTTAACATGTACGATATTTTCTATAATATCTCTTCTGGTCACATCCTCCATGTTAGCGGTATCATCCTTGCTAACGGAAATGCTGGTTCCCCAGATTTCATTTCCATATATTGATTCATAATCCTCTATAACAGTGTTTGCATATAGATACACCTCACCAAGAGATACATCCTTACCCGCGTATCTAAATACTGCGTCTGCATTTTCCTCTGCTATCTCTGCCTCTCCGCAACCAACGGTAACAAGAACTAGCGCAGCCATTAATATAGCCGCCAGATAGCTTCTGATTTTCCCCTTGTGAAATGTCATTCAACTAACCTCTTATTCATCCTTATCTTTTATGATAAGATTCTCATTTATATCATCCTGTTTATTCTGTTCTTCTAAATTCTTTATCACATCAGAAACGAATTGCTGTGCGTTCTGAAGTTCTTTGCAAGATTTATTGATAAACTTTGCAATCTGATTATAATACATCGCAATCAGAAGTTTTGTTGGTTTTTCAACACAATTCAAGAACCAATTGTTATCAATTTCAGTCAAATTAATATGATTCTGATTCTTAGGAGAAAAATTAAGAAGCGTTACCCATGAATCATGTTCTTTGCTATCATATGTTACTTTAAAATCCATATAACTAGGTAATGTTGTAGCTACATTATTAGATTTATATGTTATCCAGTTATTACTTAATTGTAATGCTCCATCTACACTACCTTCATTTATCGCATCTATTTCAAATTCATAGAAATCACCTGGTAATTCTAATTCAGTAGTAAACTCCACTATACTATCATTATCACCAGTAACAGTAGGTATATCTCCCTCTACACTCCCATCTGTTACTTCTACACTATTTCTATCCCAGTGTATATCAAATGCATTTTTATTAATACCCGCAATACCATTAATATTTAATGTCGTACTTAAAAGTGCATATCCTATAGATATTGTTAATAATAAAATTAATGCATATATCTTTTTTCTTCTCTTTTTATAATTAACTCTCACGATATCACCTATCCTACAAAAATTTTATCAAAAAAAGCACTTTTTTTCAACAACAAAAAAAGCAGACTATTCTGCTTCTTTTACGATTTCAACTTTTCCCTTATAACTTCCACATTTAGGACATACTCTATGTGGTTTAATCATTTCACCACATTTAGGACATTTAGTCATTCC
>CACYQC010000082.1 GCA_902776395.1 uncultured Lachnospiraceae bacterium | reverse complement strand
AGATGACAATAGTAAGACGAAGAAAACTCGCTACTATCCTTAACTAAGAAAAATGTCGGATTTTGAATGTTGAAGAATACATTTTCAGGAATCAGATAGAGGCTTCCGTTGATAGCAGCGTGAAGTAGTATAGAAGGTACTAGGGATTTTGTTTTTACTGCTAGAATTCCTAGTAGGATACCAAATATAAATGCATAGACTGCTTGAACTATATTTCCGTGATATAGACCAAACAGAGCTGCCTGAATCAAAACTGATAGAAGGGCGGCTCTTTTTCTATTCTCTAATCCTTTGAGTAGAAACTCTAGTGTGACACCTCTGAAAATCAGTTCTTCGGCGATAGGTCCCAGAGTGAAGGTTGTGATAATAAAGAGTGGAGAGTGGCTTCCCGAAAAGGTTTCCATCATATGCTTGTAGGAAGCAAAGGTGGTAGGGAAGGCTGTTCCAAGTATGTATAGAACTGCGTCTGTTCCTAGCTGTATTGCTAGACCCGCTAGTAGGAACAGGATGAGATTAAGTGGTTTAATAACGAACTTGATTGAGTCCTTAACACTTTCTTTTCTGTCAGATGCTCCGTCTGCATAGTAAATGATTCTATAGAAGATGCATCCGAAGATAACTATTATGAAGAGGTAACGGACAACGTTAAAAATACCCTGATTAACCAGAGCACTTTCTGTTTCCAGAACATTAACGCCGCCTGTCATAACAGTTATGGCAAAGGCGGCGAAATACGATATTACATTTAAAATAGTTGCAATCAGAACTGATGCAAATGCAAATATAATATATTTTAGTTTCATAATTTATACAGTGATCTTCTTCTCACGTTCTCTCTTTTTCTTTTCAGCGGCTTTCTGCTTCTTAGCCTCTTCCTTAGACTTCTTGGTAGCTATTTCATAATCAAGCTGTTTCTGATAGCTTGCCTGCTTGCTCATGAGTCTTTCACGTAGAGACTTCTTACGCTTCTTACCGCTTGCTGCTTCAGCTTCCTGCATCTTCTTAGTCTTTTTATGAAGTGTCTTAACGCTAGTGATGTAGATGCCGCTGAGCATAACCTTTACTTCACCGTGCTGTGGAACGTCATCATAGATTCCTTCATCACAGATGAGTGTCATGATCTGTGGACCAACCTTGGCCTTAACTACAGGAATCTTAGCTCTCTGATAACGCTTTGGAGCCTGGTCCATTACCATCTTAGGAAGCTTGGCATCCTTCATAGGCATTATCTTCTTATCAATAATGAAGAGAGTTGCTGGCTGAGAGGCTGCATCAATCTGTTCTCTCTGAGCCATTTGCTTTTCCTGAAGCTTATTTCCGAAAAAGTATAAAGCAATTAGTATGGCAATCATTACCACAAGTACTATTATACTTATTATTATGGCCTTACCTAATAGTATCATAATTTCCTCCTTGGTTTATCTATTTGTGTGTATCCAGCATTGCCTGAATACGAGTAGGGATTTCGTCATATGCGTCGCGCCTAGCCTTCTTATCCAATTCGTGAGGATAGAAAGGTTTGCTGAACTCGACGATTACATGTCTTTTTCTAAGTGCGAGAGGTTTGTTGTTCTCTAATATATCGTCGCATCCTGTAAATGCTACTAGAACCATAGCACTCTCTGATTCTTCAGCCATTCTGTAGCCACCCTTTTTGAAAGGCTGTAGTTTTCCGTCGTGACTTCTTGTTCCTTCTGGGAAAAGTCCAAGGGATAGACCCTTCTTCATATATTCAGTGCCCTGCTTGATAGTTTCAAGGCCGGCTCTGACATTTTTTCTATCCAGGAAAAGGCTTCCGAGATCTGCAACCCACCAGTTGAAGAGTGGAACACGCTTAAATTCCTTCTTGGCTATAAAGCCGACAGGTCTATCAACGATAGTCTGAAGAATAATGACATCGAAGAAACTTGTATGATTTCCAACGAATAGGATTCCCTGATCCGCAGGAACCTCGCTTAGATTTTCGATTCCACGTAGCTCTATGTCTGAACCAGATATCTTAATCAGTCCGTTGAAGAACCCACGAATGAATTTCCAACTCTTGGTCCAACCCTTATATGGGTTTTTCTTGATGCTGAGCCATAATACTAAATGAGCTGGCAGACATAAAATAACGGCTAAAACGGCGTAAATGCCCGCAATTACTAATTTGATCATATTATATTCTCCTACATTTTACTTGAACAGGAGTGCCGATTGCTTTTAGCGACCGAACATCTTTGCGGTTTCGTACAGTCTACTTGAGAGGTGTTCGGAAAGTGCTTCCTGCTTATATCTCCAGGACCAGTTTCCTTCTCCTACACCAGGAGTGTTAAATCTAGCCCATGAATCAAGTTCTAGTATATCCTGCATAGGTACGATTGCCATAGTAGCAACAGAACCGAAGCAAGCTCTTATCATTACCCAGCAAATATCGCTGGCATCTGTACTGAAGTATCTTCTCAGCTTATCTCTTGATTGTTCGAAACAGTTCTTGTACCAGCCGAGAGTAGTATCGTTATCATGTGTACCTGTGTAGCATACACAGTTTCTTACATGGTTATGTGGAAGGAAGTTATTCTCATTTGGATTTTCAAATGCGAACTGAAGTATCTTCATTCCAGGGAAACCAAATTTGTCTCTTAGGGCAACTACTGAGTGGTCAATCTCTCCGAGGTCTTCTGCAATGATAGGCATATGGTAACCGAGTGTAGATTCGAGCATGGTGAAGAAGTTTTCTCCAGGTGCCTTCATCCATTTACCATTTACTGCTGTAGGCTCTCCATAAGGAACAGCCCAATATTTATCAAAACCTCTGAAGTGGTCTATTCTGAGATAGTCTGTCAGCTGAAGCTGATGTTTGATACGAGCGAACCACCATTCATATCCAGTCTTCTTGTGCTCTGGCCACTTATAAAGTGGGTTGCCCCATAACTGTCCAGTAGCTGAGAAATAATCAGGTGGAACTCCGGCTACAACGGTTGGATATCCCTTTGTATCGAGATTAAAGAGTTTTTTGTTAACCCAGACATCTACGCTGTCCCAGGCAACGAAGATTGGAATATCACCAACTATTTTGATACCTTTTTCATTTGCATATTTCTTCAGCTTCATCCATTCGTAATCGAAGAGGAACTGAAGGAATTCATAGTATCCAATTTCAATCTCAAGCTTCTTTTCCCATTTAGCTCTCTGAGCGGCGGTAGGATTCTTTAAATCGTCTTCCCACATGTACCATGGAGCGCCCTTGTGATAATCCTTTCCTGCCATGAAGAGAGCGTAGTCTCTTAGCCAGGTGCTATTTTCCTTGAAGGTATTATATTGCTCCATGAGCTCGTTGTTTGTAGAGAGTCCATCATGGATATTTTCATCAAGAAATCTCTCGTAAGCTTTCTTGAAAAGTCCTGTCTTGAATTCAATTACATCACCATAGCAAATGTCCTCTGGATTCCACTGTGGCATTTCTGTAAAGTCATCATCATAGAGAAGGTTTAGTTCTCTTAGGTGATCAATGCTTATGATGAGTGGCTGGCCTGCGAAGGAAGAGAAAGGCTGATAAGGTGAATCCCCGAAACCTGTGTGTCCCAGTGGAAGCACCTGCCATAGCTTCATTCCTGACTGTGCCATAAAGTCTATAAATTGATATGCCTCTTTTCCGAGATCTCCGATTCCGTATGGTCCAGGAAATGAAGTTGGATGAAGGAGTATTCCGGCAAGTCTCTCCGGTCCCATATCCACCCCAGCGGTGATATCAATAGTCATGCTTGTGTTATCCATAAAGCAAAAATCCTCCAGTAATAAGTTTTATCCCCCAATAAAACTCTAACCCGTTAAGCTTTAGAAATTATATGCTTTCTCAAATAGTGGGATAGCCTTCTCAATCATTTCAGTAGGTACGCAGTAGGAGATACGGAAATGTCCCGGACACTGGAAGCTGTCTCCAGGTACTGTTATAAGTCCGAGCTCTCTAGCAGCCTTCCAGCACCATTCGTTTGCATCACCATTTGCAGAAGGTACTCTTGGCATCATATAGAATGTACCCATTGGCTTAACTACCTTGTAACCAATCTCTGTAAGTGCATTATATAGAAGGTTTGCATTCTTTTCATATATACTTAGATCACTTGTTTCGTCGATTACTCTCTCGATTGCAAGCTGCATAAGAGCAGTAGGACAGTTGTGACCTGTGAATCTTGATATCTGACCTGCCATAGGAACTATGTAGTCTGCATCCTTTGCTGCAGGATTAACAGCCATGTAACCAATACGCTCTCCAGGAAGTGATAAAGACTTACTGAAGGAGTAGCAGCAGATAGAGTTATCATAGAACTTTGAAGGGAAAGGTGAATCAACGCCTTCAAATACTATCTCTCTATAAGGCTCATCTGTGATGAGGAAGATTTCGTGACCATATTCATTTTGCTTAGAATTAAGTATATCTGCAAGCTTCTCGATTGTTGCAGTTGTATATACGATTCCTGATGGATTGTTTGGTGAATTGATAAGAACTGCGGCTACATTTTCATCCAACATTTCTTCGAACTTCTCGAAGTTAATCTGGAAGGTGTCATAATCAGCAGGTACAACCTTAAGCTCAGCACCTGAACCAGTAACATAAGGTATGTACTCTGGAAAGTAAGGTGCAAATGTAAGGATAGTATCGCCCTCGCCAGCTACACATCTGATTGCATGGGCAAGTGCTCCTGCAGCACCTGATGTAGGGAAGATGTGTCCCGCAGTGTAGTTCATACCGAATCTTCTGTTAAGAGAATCGGCGATAGCCTTCTTAGTTGAATCCTGTCCAAGTGTTGGACTGTATCCATGAATCTTTACAGGATCACCCTTTTCTGTAATATCTATAATCGCATCTGTGAAACTCTGAGTTGTTGGAACAGAAGGGTTTCCAATAGAAAAGTTGAATACACTTTCTGGTCCCATTTCAGCAGCGCGAGCTCTTGCAAAGTCGAAAAACTGACGTATTACGGATTCTTTTCCGGTCATTTCCTTGTAGAATTCTGATATCATAAAAAGCCTCCATTTCCTTCTTAAGTGAATACTTTATATGTGGCAGAAAATATGGTATAGTACATCAGTGTATTTGTTCCTGATGGGGCATTATTTTCAGCCGAGTACACAAAGTAGTATTATAGCTGATTTGGCTTGATAATACAAGGTAAAGATAGGATAGAAAACGGTGTAAATTATGATATTTGACACGCATGCACATTATGATGATGATCAGTTCGATGCAGATAGAGATTATCTTCTGGATAAAGGGCTAAAGGAGAAGGGGGTAGCCAAGGTAACAAACATTGGTTGCGATATTCCGACTTCCCGTATGACAGATGAACTAACAAAGAAATATGACTACATATATGGAGCGGTTGGCGTTATACCTCACCATGTGGAAAATATGACGTATTCGGATCTAGAGGAACTCAGACGTATAGCGACTACTAACGACAAGATAGTTGCAATCGGAGAGATAGGGCTGGATTATCACTATGATGAACCATCTCGCGAACTTCAGCATAAATGGTTTAAGGCGCAAATGAATCTGGCTCGCGAGCTAGGGCTACCTATAGTTATTCACAGTCGAGATGCAGCTCAGGACACAGTTAATTTGATGAAGGAAGCTCACGCGGAGGAGATAGGCGGAGTTATTCATTGCTATTCGTATTCAGAAGAGCTTTCAAGAGAATTTATTAAAATGGGATTCTTCTTTGGTATAGGTGGCGTAGTGACCTTTAAAAATTCTAAGAAGCTAAAGAGGGCAGTGGCTTCTATTCCTATTCAGTCTATTGTGCTAGAAACAGATAGTCCATACCTTGCCCCTTCGCCTAATAGAGGTAAACGAAATGACTCTGGATATCTGAACCTGGTTATTGAAGAGATTGCACGTATTAAAGAGATGACTCCGGAAATGGTAGAAGAAATAACGTACGAAAATGCACTGACGTTATATGGACTTAAGGGATAATAATATAAGATGGATAAAGAAAAAATGCTCAGTAACCCACAGGAAACGATAAGGGTTATAAAGGAAAATAATTTCACATTTCGTAAGAATTATGGACAGAACTTTCTCATCGATTCGCACGTGATTGAGAAGATAATAGATGCGGCAGAGATAGACAAATCTTCTGAGGTTTTGGAGATAGGTCCGGGAATCGGAACCTTGACGCAGTATTTGGCGGAAAATGCTGGAGCGGTCAAGGCGGTTGAGATAGATGATAAGCTGATTCCAATACTTGAGAAAACGCTCGCTGATTACGACAACGTTGAGGTTATTCACGGCGATATTCTGAAGCAGGATATAGGTGCGATGTTCGGGGGGAGGCCATTTAAAATTGTTGCAAACCTTCCTTATTACATTACGACACCTATAATAATGGGGCTCCTTGAATCTCGCGTGCCGGCAGAGTCAATTACGGTTATGATTCAGAAGGAAGTGGCGGATAGGATGAAGGCTGCACCTGGCAGCAAGGATTATGGTGCTCTGTCACTTGCGGTTCAGTACTATGCTGATCCATATCTTGCTGCAAATGTACCACCAAACTGCTTTATGCCTCGTCCGAATGTAGGCTCTGCGGTTATAAGACTGAAAAGACTTGAAACACCTTCGGTAGAAGTAAAGGATGAACAGAAGATGTTTAAGCTGATCAGAGCGGCATTTAATCAGAGACGTAAGACACTGGCAAATGCAATAAAGAATTTTGAAGGCTTGTCGTTTAGTAGAGAAGAAGTTGAGGCTGCGCTTACTTCAATTGGACTTGATGTAAGAGTTAGAGGTGAGGCGCTGAGTCTAGAAGAGTTTGCAAGACTGAGTGATAATCTGTAGTTTTTTCTAGGACTGGGAGACAGGACGCTAGAATTAAATATATTCAGAGATAGCTTGGAATTAAGGATAGGGGTTATGCAAAAGGATATAGATAATGTAATGGAAACGGATGCAATCCTTGAGGAACAACTGAAATATATGAGCCAGGCCTATGAACTGGCTAAAAAGGCTGCTTCAAAGGGCGATGTTCCAATTGGCTGCGTTATAGTGCGTAACGGAAAGGTGATAGCCAAGGGGTATAATCGACGTAATAAGGATAAGCAGGTTCTAGCTCATGCAGAAATTATGGCAATCAAGAAGGCTTCAAAGGTAGTAGGAGACTGGAGACTTGAGGACTGCACTATGTATGTCACACTCGAACCCTGTCAAATGTGTGCGGGTGCTATAGTTCAGGCAAGAATTCCTGAGGTCGTAATTGGATGTATGAATCCAAAAGCGGGATGTGCTGGTTCAGTCATAAATCTGCTAGATATGGCAGGCTTTAACCATAGAGTAAAGGTGGTTAAGGGAGTGATGGAGAAGGAATGCTCGGAGCTTCTGAAGAGATTTTTCCGCGAACTTCGGAGTACTTGACGAATTTTTTTGTATTATGTATACTCTAAGAGTTATAAAATTTCCGTGCAGCCGGGGAGTTAGCGGTGCCCTGTACCTGCAATCCGCTATAGCAGGGGTGATGACTGGCCTCGAACTGTTCTTTGCGAGGCTGCCCTTAGTAAGTGATGTTGATATCCAGGTCTTACGCGACAGGAATCTATGAACCGT
>CACYQC010000081.1 GCA_902776395.1 uncultured Lachnospiraceae bacterium | reverse complement strand
CCCCTATACTAACCAATTAAATACCATCTAATTCTTAATAAGTTCAATAACCTTAGCTAGTTCATCAACTTCACTGTTTATTTCAGCCATCCTATCTATGATGGAATCTCCAGTCTCTTTGGATAGCTTGCAGTATATACCTTCCAGCTTCTCTATTCTTTCTTCTGTATATCTTAAAAGAACAGGAGATTTTTTCTGAATTAGAAGCTTTCCATAACGGTCATATAATATATTAGTGTCTGCTTCCTCATCATCTGTTGCATTTCCCAAGTAAATAGCTTTGATAATATTATAATATTTACCATCCTCTATCATCATTTCCTCATCAACAACTCGGAAATTAGATTCCCTCAGGAAATGTCTGACGTCCTCTATCTCTGACTGAGGTGACAAAATAAGTTCATACCCCTCTGAAAGCTTCGAAATGCCTCTACTAAGTATATCTATTATTAGTGGACCTCCCATTCCAGAAATAATAGCGGCATCGCTTTCATCCTTTTCCAAGGCATCCATTCCATTAGAAATCCTTGTCTTGACCTTATCAGCAACACCATACATCTCGATATTCTTTTTTGCATTTTCAAGTGGACCTGCGGCTATATCCATGGCCAGCCCACCTTTTGATATACCTTCCTTAACTAGGTATATCGATATAAACGCATGATCACAGCCGATATCAGCTACCACCTTTCCAGGGGTAACCATATCAGCTATATATTTCATTCTATTTGACAGCTTTGGCATCATTTATTTGAGCCTCCCGCTTCTATTCTTACTCAAGGAATTCCTTAAGCTTACGTGAACGGCTTGGATGTCTAAGCTTTCTAAGTGCCTTTGCCTCTATCTGTCTGATACGCTCACGAGTTACATTGAACTCTCTTCCTACTTCTTCAAGAGTTCTAGCTCTACCATCATCAAGACCGAATCTAAGTCTCAGAACCTTCTGCTCTCTTTCTGTAAGTGTTCCAAGTACCTCAACCAGCTGCTCCTTAAGGATAGTTGATGCTGCTGCATCCTGAGGTGCAGGAATATCTTCATCAGGAAGGAAGTCTCCTAAGTGGCTATCTTCCTCTTCACCGATAGGAGTCTCCAGGGATACTGGCTCCTGTGATATCTTCTGTATCTCTCTTACTCTATCAACTGGTATTTCCATTTCCTCAGCTATTTCTTCTGGACTTGGCTCACGTCCCAGTTCCTGAAGAAGCTGTCTAGATACTCTAGTTAGCTTATTTATAGTCTCAACCATATGTACTGGAATTCTTATAGTTCTTGCCTGATCTGCTATAGCTCTTGTAATAGCCTGTCTGATCCACCATGTTGCATATGTAGAGAACTTATATCCTTTACGGTAGTCAAACTTCTCAACAGCCTTAATAAGACCCATATTACCTTCCTGGATCAGATCAAGGAAAAGCATACCACGGCCTACATATCTCTTAGCAATACTTACTACCAGACGAAGGTTTGCCTCAGCAAGCTTCTGCTTAGCAACCTCATCACCTTCCTCCATTCTCTGAGCAAGCTCAATCTCTTCCTCAGCTGTAAGAAGCTGTACTTTACCTATCTCCTTCAGATACATTCTTACAGGATCCTCAAGGCTGACACCTTCAGGTACTGAAAGCTCTATCTTCTCGAGATCGATTTCCTCTTCCTCAGATATGTCAAACTCCATATCCTCATCATCAAGCTCGTCATCTTCAGTAATAGAGATAACCTCTACTTTCTTACCTTCAAAGAAGCCTAATGCCTTAGCAAAATAATCTGCCGTCAGAAGAGCATGTGAATCCTTAAGTGCATCAATAATAGCCTCATCACTTAAGATATTTTTGTTCTTCTTAGCAACCTTAAGAAGCTCGTTCATCTTCTTCTGAAAAAGAGCATCCTTCTCTTCATCAGTCATTCTGTCACTTTCGTCTAGTTCTTCTTCAACTGACTCTTCTTCTACTTCTTCAGTAGCCTCCTGCTCAGAAGTTTCCTCTGTTTCCTCAACTACTACTTCCTCGATTACTTCTTCTTCTTTTTTTGCTTTCTTTCTTGTAGCCATCTCTATACCTCACTATAATTTAATTCTTATTTTTTTGACTTCTTCCTTCTGTCTAGCTAATTGTATATAGCTAACATTGGAATTCTCTCTTAGTGCCTTATCTATATTATTGGTTTTGATTTTGATAATCACATCCGTCAGAACCTTTTCCATGATTGATGGTGTCGTATCAAATTCAAATTCCTTCGTAAAGATTTCACTAACCTTTTCCTGGGATTCAGCATCCTCGAAGCTATTCAGGATATTTGCCGGTACAACCTTACCTTGTGACCGGTACTGTTCAAATATCTTCTTAGCTACATCTGAAATGATTTCCTCAGTAAAGTCTTTCTCCGATATAACTCCCGATAGTTTATCAAAGAGCCGCTGCTCATTTACCATCATAGTTAGAAGATATTTCTCATTATCCTCTGCCGGAGTCGATTTTTTCTTCTGCCGCTCTCTTAATTCTCGCTTATCAGTATTGTCTACCACGTCATTTTCTATCGCTGCATCTAGACTTGTTTCAGCCAGTCCTGCAAGTCCGACCTGAGTAACTATCCTACCAAGCTCCTCCTTGTCTAGGAAATATTTGCTTGATACTGTATCTATGTAGTTATGCCTCTCAGTTACATCTGTGATACCTGCGAGAAGTCTTCCGGCGTCCTTCATAAACTTAGTTTTCTCTTCAGGATCGTTAAGGTCATACTTTGCAACTATATGATCTATCTCGAAGAGTCGACCATTCAGAGCATTTCGGACTCTTTCGTCGAAACTATCTATTCCTTCATTTTTAATGAATTCATCAGGATCCTTATATGGTCTAAGGTCTATAACCTTTTGTGACAGATCCAGCTTTCGAAGGATTCCTATCGCTCTCATAGTAGCATTTACTCCAGCACCATCGCTGTCATAAGCTAGGTATACATCACTCGTATACCTCTTTATGAGCCCCGCCTGAGCCTCAGTAAGCGCCGTTCCAAGAGATGCTGCGGCATTCGTATATCCTGCCTGATGCATGGCTATAACGTCCATATAGCCCTCACAAAGGATAACGCCCTTCTTCTTACTGTGCCTTGCTATATTCATAGCAAATAGGTTTCGACCTTTATTGAAGATTTCGGTTTCTCTGGTATTAAGATACTTAGGCTTAGCATCCCCTAGCACTCTTCCACCAAATCCTATTACCTTACCGCTTATATCAGTTATTGGAACTATAACTCTGTTCCAGAACTGATCCCCAGGTCCATCTCTTTCGTCAAATCTCACGAGACCTGCCGCCTTCATTAGTTCGTCCGAATGTCCCTTAGATTTGAGATATTTATACAGATCATCTCTATATATATCCGAATATCCGAGTCCAAAGTTATTTATTGTCTCATCCGTAAAGCCACGGTTCTTGTAATACTCATAACCCAGCTTTCCACGATCTGTCTTCGTTAGCAAATAATGGAAATATCCCGCTGCATCCATATTAACTTCGTAAAGCTTCGCCCGCCATGACTGCTTCTTCTTATCTTCATCAGACAGTTCCTTCTCTGGAAGTTCGATACCTGCTCTCTTCGCTAGATACTCTATAGCCTCTGGAAATGTCATATTCTCGTGCTTCATTAGAAATGTATAAACATTTCCTCCAACATGGCAACCAAAGCAATAGTACATCTGCTTTTCTCGACTCACCGTAAAGGACGGGGTCTTCTCATTATGGAAAGGACAGCAGCATTTATAAGTGCTACCGGCTCTTTTCAGACCAGTGTATTCAGAGATAACATCGACTATATCATTTTGCGAACGTACTTCTTCAACTATTTCATCTGAATAATACATTTTGTTCCTCTTATACTTTATATATCGCCATAATACTTTATGTAAACTAAAACTTATTCCATCCATCAGGAATAAATAATTGCTGGAATATCTCGACAGCATAGTTATCCGTCATTCCAGATATATAATCACAAACTATATCTGATACATCCGCGCCACTCGCTATAGCATCAGCATATTCTCCAGATAACTTATCCGGATTATTAAAATAATACTCATAGAGCATTTCTATAACTTCAAAAGCCTTTTCCTCTTCCTTTTTAACTACTGGATTCGTATAAAGGTTTTCGAACATGTATTTTCTAAGATCCATAAAGGCTTGCCAGAATTCGTCCGTCATCTTGACCCTAGGGCTATCCTGAGAATTCTCTACTACATTATGAATCATTCTATCTATTCGGTCGCTTGTTGAGTGGCCCAGAATATTAGTACATTCCGCCGGAAGCTCATCTTCGAAAAGTACACCAGCCATTATTCCATCATCTATATCGTGGCTAATATACGCTATCTTATCTGAGATTCTAACTATATCTCCCTCAAGCGTAGCAGGTGTAAGGCTAGTCTTGTGATTCAGGATACCATCTCTTACTTCCCATGTAAGATTGAGCCCCTGTCCATTTTTCTCAACCTTTTCAACCACTCTAACACCATTAACATTATGTCCAAAAGGTTTACCCAGTGCCTTGCTAAGCGCTCTCTCTCCTACATGACCAAAAGGTGTATGACCTATATCATGTCCAAGAGCTATAGCTTCTGTCAGATCCTCATTTGCTCTTATAGCCTTCGCTATAGTTCTAGCTATCTGAGAAACCTCCAGAGTATGCGTAAGTCTTGTCCTGTAATGATCCCCATCAGGAGTTAGAAAAACCTGAGTCTTATGCTTAAGTCTTCTGAAGGACTTACTATGAATAATGCGGTCTCTGTCTCTTTGATATACAGTACGTATATCACTTTCCTCTTCAGGTACGTCTCTACCTCTAGACTCATCACTGAAGGACGCATACTTACTTAATTTTTGATGTTCTTCCTGTTCGTAACGCTCTCTAATAGTCATTTTTACACTCCTCAACATAAAAGCCTTTTCAGGAAAACCATATGTGACATAGTCCCCCTAAAAAAGAGGACCCATCTTATTATTAAACATAAAAAAGAAGAATCCTTTTATTTTTTTATATTTATTGTAATAGTTTTTTTGACAACGAATAACTATAATGATAATATATGAAAATACGAGAAAAATAGCTGATTTGAGGGGCATTTACTCCCTTGATAGAAAGGTTGACATAATATGTCTAAGAGCAATTCTGGAAAGAATTCCAACTCAAAAAAGAATTCTGATATAAACAATAAATCATATAACAGAAATAGTACTGAACAAAAATCTAACAAAACAGAAAATAAAAAACTCGATAAAGAACTAGTTTCAGAAAAAAAATCTGACACAACACAAAGTGGGGAAAAGAAACAAGAAAGCGAAGAAGCCCGTGTTAAGCCAACAAAGGCACAGCGATTCTTCAATGTAATAGATAAGTTTGGGGACCTCTTCTTCCTGAATATATACTTCTTTATTACATGTATACCAATAGTAACGATCGGAGCTGCATTCACTGCCCTATACACCGTTACTAATAAAATGGTTAAGGATGATGAAAGTCCTGTAAAGGAAGCATATTTCAAAGCCTTTAAAGAGAATCTAAAACAGGGAACCATCATTTGGATAGTTGATCTGATATATCTGTTTCTGATGTATGTACAATATTCATATGTCATATCAAATGATAGTGAAACAGCTCGTATCATTTATGTACTACTTGGTTTTGAATTCATACTTGCAGCATTTGCAATACCTCTTCAATTCCCAATGGTAGCTAGATACGAGAATACAACCTTTAACCTTATGAGAAATGCACTAGTCTTCTCTCTCGCTAACCTAGGAACCTGGGTCAAGATATTCTTTATTTGGACATTTCCAAGTATGCTATACTTCCTGAATCCAAGAATTCTAGTATATACATGGTTCTTGTGGGCAATATTCTTAACAGCCTTCTTTACATACGTAAGTTCAATGCTACTAATAAGATTCTACGACAAAATAGAAAAACCTAGAGAATAAAATCTATACTATTATAAATTGTTCATCCATAGTTTTATGCTATGGATGATTTTTTTTGCAATGAATGTGTAAACAACAGAGGCAACTACAGAGGCTACAACAGAGGCAGCTGTAGACGACGCAACAGATGATGCTTCAGCAGATGACGCTGATACAGCATCAAACGATGATTCAGGGTACACAACATCTAATGATGGTAAGGTGCTCTACATCCAGGGTTGGAACACAGAGTTCGTTACAAGACTCAAGGATCATTATCCTGACTTCGTGACAGCTGATGATTATGACAAGATGATCGAAGAAGGAACAGATGCAGACAACAATGTAACAGTTGATGGCGAAATTGGTAAGATTGGTGATATAACAATCAAGTTCAAGTCTACTCCAAATAAGGATAATGCATATCAGGATAACCTGGATTCAAAGCTTCCAGGTAATGTTGATGCAGCAGCTGATGATAAGATTGACCTTTTCCTTGTAGAAGCTGACTATGCTCTTAAGTATGTAGATACAGATTACACTGTACCTGTTTCAGCACTTGGTATTGATGAAAGCGAGCTTTCAAATCAGTATCAGTACACAAAGGATATTGTAACAGATTCAAATGGAAACCTTAAGGGTGTTTCATGGCAGGGATGTCCTGGTGTACTTATCTACAACAGAGACGCAGCTAAGGAAGTTCTTGGATCAGATGATCCTGCAGATGTACAGAAGGCTGTAGCTGATTGGGATACATATAATGAAACAGCTGCAAAGATGAAAGACGCTGGATACAAGATGACAGCAACAGCTAATGATACATTCCGTGTATTCTCAAACAACGTTTCAACACCATGGGTAGTTGATGATCAGATCAATATTGATGATAACATCAAGAAGTGGGTTGATATGTCAAAAGAGCAAGTTGATAACGGATATACAACAACTGAAGAGCTTTGGTCAGATGCTTGGAATCAGGGATTCTACCCAGATGGAAAGGTATTCTGCTACTTTGGACCTGCATGGCTGATCAACTTCTCAATGAAGGCTGATGATTCAGCATCTATTGCAGCAAACGGTGGCTGGGGAGCTACAGAAGGTCCTCAGGGATTCTACTGGGGTGGTACATGGATCTGCGCAGCAAACGGAACAGATAACGCTGACCTTGTTGCTGATATCATGAGAACACTTACAACTGATGAAGATGTTATGACAGAGATTGTTAAGGCTGATAATGATTTCGTTAACAATAAGCCAGCTATGGAAGCAGCTGCAACAGATGATTCTTATGCATTCGCAGTACTTGGTGGACAGAATCCACTTGACAAGTTCTGTGCAGGAGCTGAAAAGATTGATCTTTCAAATATTTCTGCATATGATCAGGGTTGTTGTGAAGAATTCCAGAGTGCTATGAAGGATTACTTTGATGGCAATTACGCTACATATGAAGAAGCACTTGACGCATTCTATACCGCTATTGGTGAGAAGTATCCTGAGCTTGCTCAGTAATCATCCATCTAAGCTATTGCTTAATAAGGTCATAAAGGACCTAATTTAAAATTAATGCGTGCCTCTTTCGGGCTCGTTCCGAGGGGCACGCTTTAATTAACTTTATTTAAAATTACACTATCATTATTAAGGTATAGCG
>CACYQC010000080.1 GCA_902776395.1 uncultured Lachnospiraceae bacterium | reverse complement strand
CTCCTGTGGTTCAAGTGGTGGCGGAATATATGTATATAAAAATATTGATGACGACTTTAAGGTAACCGGAAAATGTATAGTTCGCGACAACACAGGTCATAACTTCTATATAAGTGATAGTGACCCTGACGACACGCGTGTACTTTTCAGCCTTACAAAAGGCTCTGATGTACACGTCTACTATTATGATACCGAAGATTTAAATGCAATAATGGTTACACCTGGTGAAGAAGGTGACACCATTAAGAGCCCTAACTGTATCAGATATCTAAAGCCTGATAATTCAGGATATCATTTTACCTTTAATCCAAGGGCTAATTATAGAAAAATATTCTACGTTAAAAATGGAAAGGATGACATTAGTAGCTATGGCCTACCAGATCCAACTCCTGTAGAGCCAACTGCAATCTCTGCGGCAAATGCAATTAATAATCCAGGCCAGACCTATACTAGCACAAAGGCTGGAATCATAGGAACAGTGGGACCTGGTGGCGAAAGTGGTAGCGACTATAATCTAATCCGTGGCTTCACATTACATCAGGAAACTGATGGCGATACAGACGAAGCCTTTACATTATTTTACTATTCAGATGCATTCTTTGATGATTCACAGGATCCTGCAAGCTATAACAGTCACCTCGCTACTGCTTCTCTTAATATGGCTTATGCAGGAATGTATCTAAGAGGCTTCGAAGAAGAAATTGACGGAAACACTTATTACAACAAGCATGCTGCAGGAAGACAGTTCCTCGCAGATATCGGATGTCCAGATCAAACTATATACATTAATGACAGCAATAGTAAAAAGCCTGAATCAGATTCTATTGGTGTAACTATCGGAAGCAAAGAGCTAGAAAAAGCTGACGGCACTAAGACAGGTAAGATTCTTATTCCTGTCACTATACGTGGTGGTGGTTATGAGATGGAGTGGGCCAGCAACGCAACTCTAGGCTACGCTGATGAAACCGATAATGGGGAGGCCCAGGGATTCTCAGATGCAGCAACTATTGTTACTGGAGAAATAGATAAATATATAAAGAAGTACTCCCTAGAAGAAGAACTAAGTCAGGGAAAGATTGTCTTCTGGGTTACAGGTTATTCCCGTGCTGGAGCTACTGCGAATATCACCTCTAAAAGACTTATAGAGAAGTACGCATCTGGCAGCGGAGAAAATGGAACCAACAAAGTTTTCTCTTATACTTGCGAGGCACCAAAGGGCGGAACAGACGCAGCCGAGAAACTAACTGATAAGAGTAAATATTATTGCATTCACAATCTAATAAATGCAGTTGATTTGGTTCCTCGTGTAGCCCCATATCAAATGGGCTTCAAGAGATATGGCGTGGATCATTATATACCAGGAACAGACGCCTCTTCAGTTGTCCCTTATTCTGTTACTACCATTAGAGCAGCTAATGGTTCCAACGTAAATGTGACAAACTACATAGATAATAATATCCAATATGTTAAGGGCAGTTCTATTCCTGCTGTTAAAAAAGTCGCAATGAACAACCAGCTAAGAGCTGTAGATTCAGGACTTATAGTAGATGACTATTTCCATCCTATGGCCATACAATTCTTCTACCCTATGAAAATATATGAGGAAGGAGATTACGACGGAAATGACATTGAAGATTTTGTAACGGACTTCATACGAATATTACAGGAAGGTACTGAACCAACTAAAGTCGGTCACTGGTCACAGGCAGCCCCTTCTAGAAATGCATATGCTAAAGATATACAGCCCGTTCTGAGAGACACTCTTGCTCTTATAATGACCATGAGTGCTGAGGATAGCGAAGTCTTCATGGGAAGAGCATCTAGAATGATGGATACTATTCCTAGTATGGGAGGCAAAATCAGTCAAAGAGAAATCTGGGACGAGCTTATCGGTGATTGGCATACCCAATCAGAATCCAGCAAAAAGGATTATACTACCAAACTATGGAATGTACTTGAAGGTACAGGCGCTCTAGAAAATCTGAGCAAAGAAGACAGAACCAAGTTTGAAAGCAATTGGCCAACTCTACTAGACACTGTGCTAAGACTGGTGGATGCAGATTACAATACTGAGATTGACATAGACGACTCTACAGTCGGTCAGGGCTGGGCAGCAGGTGCAGATGATAAAATGATGTACATAATCACATTTGCTACCTATGCTACATATATACTTCAGAATCATTACCCTGAGCTTAACCTTGCATGGGCAAGAGCTTATGATAGCTATTACAACAATGAAACCATAGAGTACACGGTTGATAATTCAGGATACTCCGTAGAGGCCCCTGCTGCTTATGGTACAGAAATAGTATCTACCGCCACTGGTGAAACAGAGCAGGCTAAAGCACTTACAAAAGGTGGTGTAACTCAGCTCATTGGCGAGCAAAAGATAATACTCGATACAGAGGATATCGTGGGCGAGGCTGTATACTACGATCTCATTGATAATAAGACGGGTGAAGTCCTTGCTAAGAACGCAGTTTATAAGGGCGGCATAGATCTATCTCTAGGAAATGGCACTGAGAAAAGCTATACCATCAGCACATATTCTATGTCTTACGGCGTGAAAAGCAACAATGTCGACTACACTATAGAACAGATAAATGATAAGCACAAAGTCGTTATAAACGATCTAAATGACACAAATGAACTTCTATATAAGGAAAAGGATTCTGTCACTGTAACTGCACAGCATGGACATTCTGAGAATTATTATTTCGAGAAGTGGAGCGTTCGTTTACTAGACAAAAATGGTGACGAAGTAGCCGCCGATATATCTGATAGTCTTCTTGCTGATAATGCTGAAACTGCTAAGTTTACTATGCCCGTACCAGGGGACAAATACGACGGTACAAATGAATATCCACTGGGTTACTCTCTCGAGTTTAATGCTGAGTATGGCGATAGAATCACCACTATCAAAATAAATAATGATACAGATAAGAAATTATTGGCGCCTGTTGCAGGAGAGCTACTTTCACCAGAAGCTGTTCTAACATTTACGGCAGGTAATAACACATGGACTCCAACAACTTCAAGCGGAGCTGCCATCTCCTATCCAGTCAGCTGGACATATAGTTACACAGACTCCACATCAGGGGAAACAATAGTTGTCCCTGCTTCTAGTAACCGTCCGGCATATAATAAAACTGTATATACAGCAACTATTACAGTTCCACAAGAAGAAGCTACTGGAATAATATTTGCTCCTACTGAAAGTCTAAGCTGCGATAGTGATAGTTCAGATGGAACTTTGACTTCACTCACAAGAAACGATACGGACGGAAGCGTTACTATTGTTTATACCTTTGATTCAACTGGGGATGGTGGAGAGAAACCACCTAATGCAGATATTAAACTTACTGTTAAAGCTTATGAACTAAATCTACAAACATATATAGCTGACGAAGATAAAATATATCATATGCATCCCGGCGATATTATCACTATTACAGCACCTAATATTTCAGCAGAGAGATTCACAGAATGGGATCTAAAGAATTCTGGAATCACACTAGTTGAGGGTGAACTCGCAACAAGTAAAACTATTAAGATTCAGATTCCAGATAGTCTCAGTACAAATGAGTTAGAAATCGACGCTAAATACACACCTGTTGTCAGAAAAATAGATGTAACACTGGAAGCTCCTGAAGGCGGCAAGAAGATGCAGACAGTAGCCGATGAGTCCACTCTCAAGGTTACTATCAGTAATGAATACATAGTTCATCCTGACAATGTAAGTATCACCTGGTCTCCTGAGCCTCTTGTCAGAGCCGGCGAAAATACAGCTGATTATCTGACTGCTTATACTGCAACAGTAGGTATCGTTACTAATACAGATGCGAGCGGTGAATATCTCATGGTCAAAGGACCTAACGATACCAATTACAAGAGAATCTCCGCAACCTTCCTTTATTCTACTAATCTAAAAACAACGGTTAACGGAGAAAAGGCAGTTTGTAACAAAAATAATGATGAGGTGAGTTATACATTTCCAATCACCAAATACACGCTTGTTCATATTGATAATCCATCTAATATCAGCGGCGTGAAGCATGGAACAGAGGAAGAGGGCATCAGAGCTCTCCTTCCAAAAACAACAAAGATTCTGACTAACAGTGGAGCTGAATTAGACGCCGCTGTAACCTGGACCCTAACAAAGGCTCCTCAGGCCGACCCAAGAGAAGCAGCTGTATGGACTGCCAAGGGAACTGCAACTCTTCCAGAGGTTGTAAGTAACCCTAACAATATTCCGCTAGATCAGCTCGAAATGACAGTAACCGTAAATGAGGCTGATATAGCTATGAGTCCAACAGCATCCCTGGATTCAGGAACCTTTGTGGATAACCAGCAGACCAGCCTTATAACAAATGAGGCTGGCGGAACGACTTATTATACTCTGGATGGAACAGATCCTGTCACGAGCAGCACACGAATCCAGTATACTGGCGACGTTATAATGATCAGTCGTGAGGATGCTACTCAGGATGAAATGATTATGGATGACAGCGGACAGCTTATTCCTACTGGCAGAAAGATGATAGAGTTAAATGCCGTAACAGAAAAAGATGGTCTGTGGAATAGCATGACCTCAACATATGTTTATGTATTTACAAATGATATTCCTGTTCCAAAGCCTGACGAGCTTACATTTACTGGTAAGGAGCAGACAGCCGTTAAAGACACTAAGTTCTATACTATAGAAAGCGTATCAGACGGCGGAAAGATTAATGCTGACGGAGATGCTGTAGCGACGGATGCGGGTACCTACAAGGTTAAGCTAAAGCTGAAGTCTGGTTATCAGTGGGATCTGGGAACTGGCACATCCACAGAAGATCAAGAAGTAAGCTTTACAATTAAGCCTATGTCTATAGAGGAAGCTGTAGTCGAGGTCATTTCCGCTCCTACTCCTACTAAGGACGGCTACACTGACCTAAAGGTTAAGGTTACTCTTAACGGAGTCGAGCTGACCGCGGACGATTATGAGATAACCTACACAGAGAAGACTTCTAATGTTGATGGCAAGTTTAGGATTACTGGAAAGGGAAATTACACTGGAGAAACCAGAGAATACTCCTTTGACGGCAAGGAAATGGAATACTTTATAACCTTTAACCTTAATGGTGGAACTCTAGATGGCGAGACAAAAGCGCTAGTTATTAAGTATGAGAAGGGTACAATTATCAAGATGCCACTTCCTACTAGAGAAGGATATGAATTTGATTACTGGAAAGGTTCAGCATATAAGGCTGGCGATGAGTACGAAATAGTTGAGGATCACACTTTTGAAGCTATATGGAAAATACCTGGCAGTGACTCAGGTAATCCTGGCGGCTCCAGTTCTGATAATCCTGCAAATACTAATAATACAGATAGTAGCACTGCTAAGGGAAGCGGCATAGATACTGGTGACAGAAGTCCACTTGCTATAGTTATAATAGCATTTGTTATATCACTAGCTGGTGCTATTTCGACAATTATAATTCGTCATAAGCACAAGCTGTAAATATCGGCACTCGATTAGGATATAAAAAAAGGAAAGTCTATTTGAGTAAAACACTCGTAATAGACTTTCCTTTTATAGTGCCGGCGACCGGGGTCGAACCGGTACGGGTATTACTACCCACGGGATTTTAAGTCCCGGGCGTCTGCCAATTCCGCCACGCCGGCATAGGTATTGATTTCGAAGAAAACGATGCTTTTTTAGTTTTTTATGGTGTTATATTATGCTGCGCATAATATAAGGCCTTGCTTCACAAGGCCTTGCGCTGCTTCGCAGTCGCACATCACTCGCTTCGCTCGTGACCACGGGGCCCTCCCTCACTTCGTTCGGGCAATCCCTTGGCCAAAATCGACCCAGACGAGACTCGAACTCGTGACCTCCGCCGTGACAGGGCGGCGCTCTAACCAACTGAGCCACTGGGCCGTGCTTTTCAACACTAGCTTGTCTATTATATAAAATTTACCCAGAATCTGCAACTCTTTTTTTGCAAAATCAAGCAAGTAAGGAGAGCATACCTAAAGCCTAGTATACCACCTGATTTCTACCATTTTCCTTCCCTTGATAGAGCTTATCATCAGCTTCCTTTATAACGTCATCCAGTTCTGATTTGAAGCCCCATTCTGTTAGGCCAAAGGTCATAGTGGTTTTTATCTCATTCTCTCCCACCTTTATCACACTCTTCTGGATGGCCATACTTATCTGTTCAAGAAGCATGTAAGCATCATCCCCATTAACATTTGGAAATACTAGAAGGAATTCCTCACCTCCCCATCTGGACGCAATCGAGCCATTTACACATTTCGATTTTAGTATCCCCGCTATGGATTTCAGTACCTCATCACCAGCATCATGGCCATAAGTATCATTTACCTTCTTGAAGAAGTCAATATCTGCCATAGCGACACTTACACAGTGATACTCAGAGAAATCCTTCAAATCACTCAGATACTGCATAACGCCTCTTCTGTTAGGAAGACCTGTCAGCTGATCTGTGTTAGCTGCCTTAAGGAGTCTATCATTATACTTCATAAGCTTAGATTCTGCTTCATTTTCCGTCTTACTGAAAATGTATGAAATAATGATTATCGAAAGAAATACCGCAGTGATATTTGTTATCTGAAGTAATTTATCACATGTTCTGCTTATCTCAAGAGCTGGTTTAATACCACCAAAGATTCCTATCGTAATTATTCTAAAAATGAGGACAAAACCCGCACATAGAAACTTAATCGATGTCCTAAGATGCAGAGCAAAAAAGCACAGCATAAGAATAAGGATGAAGTAATTCTGCATTCCAGCGCTCCATCCAAAGCATGGAATCATAGAAAGAGTCCATACAAATGTAAATATCATAAATAATAAGAGTGACGGGGTTGTTCTAGAAAAATAAGTATAGATAAGTAGAATAATGAGAGCTCCAAATAGAAGTGAGATTCTAAATGGATAAACCGTCATTATATCTATTCCAACATAGAGTGTATCGAGCAAAAAGGCGCAAAAGATAATAATATAAAGAATTCTGAGAGTAACTATTACACGTTTACTCTCATTCTCATACTTGATATCTCGATTAATCAAATCACTAATGAACATCGCCTTTCCCCTGCGCTCATATAAGACTTACCACCTAACACATTATAACCGAAATATAAAAGAATATAAAGTGAGTATATAGGGACGGTTCTTATTTACTCATGAGTATATAGGGACGGTTCTCTTTTACTCACTCTAGAAATAAAAAAACCCTCGAATAATTTCGAGGGTAGTGGACGCTCGGGGACTCGAACCCAGGACCGATCGGTTATGAGCCGATTGCTCTAACCAACTGAGCTAAGCGTCCATATAAGTGACCCGGACGGGAATTGAACCCGTGTTACCGCCGTGAAAGGGCGATGTCTTAACCTCTTGACCACCGGGCCATAGTTTTCCTTGGTGTAGCTCCCCGAGTTGGGCTCGAACCAACAACCCTTCGGTTAACAGCCGAATGCTCTACCATTGAGCTATCGAGGAATATAACTTCATACAGAACAAGACAATGTATCTTACCTAATCTTAGGAAAAGCTCACGACCTATTAGTACACCTCAGCTGAGTATGTTACCATACTTACACCCAGTGCCTATCAACCTCGTAGTC
>CACYQC010000079.1:4739-12511 GCA_902776395.1 uncultured Lachnospiraceae bacterium | reverse complement strand
GAGGGATATATCCCTTATACCTTTATCTGTTCCTTTATATATTTTGTCTAAGTTCTTTATTTCTAACATAGCTTTCTCCTCGATAGTACAGATCATTTATATTGTTTGTATTGTTTGTATTATCTTTTGTAATACAGACAATACACCTTATTTTTCGCATTGTCAAGAAAAATCGGAAACAACGTATATTTAAATAAAAATAGGCCGCATACTTAGTACACAGCCTTTAAGGCACTAATCAGATATTTGATTTACTACCTCATTATAGATTTTCTCAGTTTCCTCGTCACTCGGTGCATTTATATAGTATTTCTTTCCTTCAGCACTGATAATAATATAGTTTTTTGTATCTAAATCAAGAAATGTTATACAGCCCCCCTCATCATTTATATTGAACTTTCCTTTATTCATCGGAGGCATGTCATATCCAGCCTCTTTACGAAGCTTAAGCTTGCCAGAGTCTGATTCGATACTAATTTCATCTATACTACTTATAGGGATAACGTAATCATCCTTCATCTGATGACATACAAGGTTTCCATCAGAGAGCCTTACTTCCATCGGCGTCTTACTAAGCACACCAACATATATCAACATAATAAATGTGAAGATCACGAGAAGCGCTGAAGCTATGTATATAGCCTTACCAACAGGATGTGCCATATTTACTGTAGATCCGACACCTACCCTTTTAGTAATATTCAGTCTCTTATCATCGGGATTATAGTATATCTGTCCAAGTATCCAGTTATCATCATCATCTATCTCAACAGAGGTTTCCTTCTTGTATCTCTTCTCTATCTCTTTCTGTCTCTTACCGTAGAAGAACACACCTATCATAATTGCAAACATATATACTGCATATAAAGCTAGATAAATCAACTGATTATCCCATATACACATCATTATCATCATGATAATTATAACTATTGTATTAATCCAGGCGAACAATACCATGAAGTTCGCCATATTTTTCTTTTTGGCTCTATTGTAATTAGCATTGACGTCACTATCTTCAGAGATAACTTCATTTCTGATTCCATCCATCATTAATGCTATTGGTATGAGCATAAAACCGATAAAGAGAAGCGCCCCTGTCATACCAGTCATTATTCGAGCTTGGTATGGAAACTGTCCGGGAAGTAATCCAACGAGCTTAACTACTCCTATATCATTAAGAAGAGCCACTAGAAAGAATACTGTAGCTATAATATTCGGAACTAATATGCTTGTTTTTTTAAGTGCATGAATGGATCCCGCTCCTTTCAAATCCGTATATACTACACCTTTTTTTGAAGCAATTCCCAGTTCACGCTTAAGACTCTTCAGCTCACTATTGCCCTTCGAAAAAGGAACAAACATCAGCACTAGATCAAGAAAAACAAAAGTAGTCCATACAATAATCCTGATTGTAAAGTCTGGAATAAAACAAAAAAGCACCATAAGAATAAGAGAAATGAAGAGCAGCCATTTCGCATTTTTTCTGCAGGTTGATACTATCTCATCTACTCTTTCTGCTGTCTTCTCTTCCTTAAACTCAGTGCGGTTAAGTACTCCATATATATATTTCTTATCTCTCCATTTTGCTGGATATTCATAAAGAAAAAGGAATAAAACGGTCGGAACCAGGATCACCAGCATTATAATATTAAATATAATATTCATATTTACGCCTTTCAAATATAAACAGAATAGTATTAGAAGTTTTAATAATATTCCTCAATCAACTTTAGGATATCCTTCTTTGGAACCCCTGAAAGTCTCGCCTCGGATACTATACGCTTAAGTTCAGTTTTATTCTCGTCACTTAGTACGCCAGACTTACTTATACTCTCTCTAACTCGAGCGCCATTTTTTCTGTCAGTTAGTATATATCCTTCTGACTTAAGCAGCTGATACACCTTACTGACTGTCATAGTATTGATACCCATTTCCAGTGCAAGAGCACGTACTGTAGGCAGTTGCTCGCCAGGCGCAAGTTCGCCATTTGAGATACCAATTACTATCTGATTTCGTATCTGCATATAGATAGGCACATCTGAATATTCATCTATCTTAATTATCATTTATGCTTCCTCTTAACTGTTGAATTGCAGCTTACTCTAAAAAACTGCAGCACCTTTGTATTATTTAATGTAATACAAAAATACTACAGTTCTAATTTCTTGTCAATTTATTTAATTCATTAAGAACTCTTTTTTTGTCTGCACTCCACTCCGGAGCAACCAGTATTCTCTTCGGACCATCTCCTGTCATTCGGTGAATTATAATATCCTCTGGAAGTATATCAAGAGCATCTTCAATTAGATTGATATATTCCTCCATTGTCATACATTTAAACAGTCCAGCTTTGTAGTCTTTTTCCAGATCCGTCCCTTTTAGTACATGAAGCAGCTGAAGCTTGATTCCCTGCACTCCGCTATCTCCTACGTATTTTACAGATTCCAACATATCCTCTCTTGATTCCCCGGGCAGCCCCAGGATCACATGAGTTATTATCTCTATATCTCTTCTCTTTAATTCCTCTACAGCCTTATCATATACCGGCAGAGGATACCCCCGTCTTATATAGTCCGCTGTCTTCTCATGAATAGTCTGAAGACCAAGCTCGACCCAAACAGGTTTTATGCTGTTTATCTCTCCCAGTAAATTAAGTACATCTTCCGGAAGACAGTCCGGCCTGGTCCCAATAGATATTGCTACAATATCCGGATGCCTGACCGCCTCCATATATAAAGATTTTAAATGCTCTACAGGAGCATATGTATTCGTAAAAGCCTGGAAATAAGCTATATATTTATTGCCACCTGTTTGGTCAGAAGGCATTTTAGACTCTACTCTTCGTTTGCCACGCTCTATCTGTTCCATAATAGATAGGCTTCTATCCTCAGCAAAATCCCCCGAGCCTCCTGCCGAACAAAATATACAACCTCTGGTATCTAACCGCCCGTCTCTATTAGGACAGGTAAAACCGCCATCAATAGATATCTTATATATCTTCCGACCATATTTTTCTTTTAAATATTGATTAACCGTTCTTTGTTTCATTTTATAACTAGAAATTCCTGCCGTTCCAGCCCCAGTCAGAAGTACCACGGTATTCTACATAGATATTGTTACCAGGTATACCAAGCTCCTCTTCATAAATCTTGCAGATTTCTGCAGTCATCTGGTCTGCCTGAGAACCATTAACAGAACCAAAGACATCCACAGATACATATACACCCTTCTCCAGCTTATTACCAGCAAAGTACAGAGTGTATTCATCCTCAAAACCAACCATCAAAAAGCTCTCTGGCTTTCCGATGATAGATACTGCCTTTCCGATCTTAGCCTTAAGAACTTCCTTTGTCTCGTCACTAACCTTTACAGTAATTTTTGAATCAATAAATGGCATATTGAACCTCCTTTTATTCTATGCTATATTTCTAAATGCTATGAATTATGAATATATAACCAAGGGGAACATCCCCTCAGAACTCAGTACTTATTTTAACACAAATGAAGCTCAGCTCCTACATTATTATGAACCAGAGCTGGGACTTTTTGTAGTTGAAAGTCCAATGGTTATAGAAAGAGCTCTTGCCGCCGGATACGAACCGGTTTCTTTTGTAATGTTAGATACTGTAGCAGATAAATACTGTGAACAGTTCAGCTTAATAGATAAACCAATTCCTGTATTCGTCGGAGACTATGAGACCATCGCGGGCCTCACGGGAGTTAATATCACCCGTGGAGTTCTTGCTCTGATGAAGAGAAAACCTCTCGAATCCATAGAAGTAATCTCGAAGAATTATAAAAGAATCGCTGTATTTGATGATGTAGAAAATCCAACAAATGTAGGAGCAATGTTTAGATCTGCTGCCGCTCTTGGAATCGAAGCTGTTATCCTTACCGCTTCTTCTGCCGACCCACTCTACAGACGCGCTTCGCGAGTTAGCGTTGGAACCGTATTTCAGATTCCATGGACAAAGCTAGATAAAAAGGAAATTAGTAACTCCGACTACATCAAGGAACTGCATAAGCTTTCCTTCAAAACTGCCGCAATGGCACTTACAGATAATTCAATAAGTATAGATGACCCTCGACTCAAATCCGAAGAAAAACTTGCCATAATCCTAGGTAACGAAGGCTTCGGTCTATCAGATAAAGTTCTAGAAGAAACAGACTACACCGTTAAGATACCAATGCAGCATAACGTCGACTCTCTTAACGTCGCAGCTGCCAGTTCCATTGTATTCTGGGAACTAACCAAATAAGAAAGTGCCACGGAACCTAAGCTCCGTGGCACATTTTTTATCTACTGTAGGTTCCAGAAATATATCCATAGGCTATTACATTTCCATATTCATTAGGATCCCCCACCTTAGATATAGACAGATAATCGTAATACATATAGTCCCCTGATAGTGACGGTTCATCGAATTCCATTTCTCTATCACGACCCGGGTTTGCTTTCATAGCATATACATAAATAGTATATACATGATCGCCGTCGCCCTCTGGTGGATATGGACCTATATATTTAAACTCAGGACTATCCCTATATTCCTTTTTATTAGCTCCTGTACTTAGCTCTTCTACTTTCACGTCCGTTGCCACCCAATGCACCCAATTATTTGCTGTTTCATCAACCATGTATACGTAGTAATAATCCGCACCCTCAACCTTATCAAAGCTGAGCTCCGGCGAGAGATTTTCACCCTTATCAGTGTTCGTTATTCTATCACTCCATCTTTCCCCTACAAGGTCGTTAGAAGCAACTGTCATTGTAGCTCCCGCTTTAAAATCATCGACGGTTTTATCATAATGACCATTTCTTGATTTATATATATATTTTGTCATCGTGAAAGCCATGCTTACACCAAATGTAGAAATGGCAGAAGTGATAACAAGAACTACTATAGCACTCATTAACGAGAATCTCTTTTTTCTAAAATCGCCGTATTCCCTGACATCCGTCTCATCGATATATTTCTCATTATCCTTTTGTCTATAACTAATCACCGCAAAGATAATAAAAAAGAGATGAGCCAGCATCATAAATATAAATAGCGCTATTGAATCGCTCTCTCCAAGTCTAGTCCATTTAACCACATAATATATATCTATTGCCACAAAGGCTACATACCCGACAAGGAAGAGAAGACCCGCTATTAGACTATCGCGTGAATATACATTTTCAACCTTCTCAGTTCTAGGAACTTGCGCCAAGTCTTTGTTATATACTCTCTTATCTTCAGGCACTTCAAAATGATTCTTTCCCAGTCGCCTAAGATAAACGCTAGAATCTATAGATAGTAGTAAACTTATAACAAAAATCGGAAAGGTCAAATTAGAAACAGAAAAAAATAATGAGATAAAAATCATCAATAGAGGATTATCTGGAAACGGATTTTTTCCCTTAGATGCAAATAAATATGCATCAACTAGTAAAAGGAGAATATATATAAATATAATCACACCTGATACTATCAGACATATTCCCCAGCGTTTTTTAGTTTTCTTATCATATTTTATCGGAGTCACACTATTCATTAATCACATAATCCTTCTTCATTTCTTTACTGCTCTGCCTCATAGATCAGTTCTCCTAGCACCTTAATCAAGGTCTCGGCCTCTATTGGCTTACTAAGATGCGAATTCATACCCGCCTGAAGTGAACGCTGAACATCTTCATCGAAGGCATTTGCAGTAAGCGCTATTATCGGAATCTTCTTTGCATCTTCTCTATCTAGTGCACGAATTGCAGCTGTTGCTTCTAGTCCATCCATAACTGGCATGCGGACATCCATAAGGATTGCTGCATATATTCCAGCTGTGCTCTTCTCAAACATCTCTAGCGCCATTTTTCCATTCTCCGCGTGATCAACCTTAATATCCTCAATCTCGAGAGAATCCACTAGAATCTCAGCATTGATATCTACATCCTCCGCCAAGAGTATTCTTCGACCAGCGAGCTTTGCCTTTTTCTTCTCTTTAAAAATAGGCATCTTGCTTCTACGCGCTATTCTTTCAAAATTCTCTATAATACTAGCAGCAAACAGTGGTTTTGTCAGGTGATTTTCTACACCAACACTTTCTGCTTCTTCCTTGATATCGTCCCAATTATAGGCCGTAAGAGCAACAATCGTACTCTCATTTCTATATAGCTTATTTACTTCTGCCGAGGTTTCAAGGCCACTCATTCCAGGCATATTCCAATCCATAAGAACAAGGTTAAATGGTTTATGCTTAGCATGTCCCACTTCCATCTTACGAAGTGCTTCCTGACCGCTTGTACAGGTCTCCGCCTTGATTCCTACCTCTTCCAGGACAACTCGTGCATGCTCAGCTTCTATAGGATCATCGTCGACAACAAGAATGTGAAGATTCTTCGGATCAATCTTTCTTCCGAGACTATCATTTTGATCTTCTGCATTTTGCAGAACTATTGTAACTACGAATTCTGAGCCAACTTCCTTTTCAGACTTAACACTTATAGAACCGCCCATCATTTCGACAATCCTCTTTGTTATAGCCATGCCCAGTCCAGTACTTCCATACTTTGTTTTTTTAGTACCTTTTTCTTGGGAATAATCATCGAAAATCTTAGGCAGATAATCCTTATCCATTCCTATGCCAGTATCCTTTATACAGAAACGAATAGTAGAATAGTTTTCAAATTCTGCCACCTTTTCGACCGACAGCTTAATATCGCCCGGAGCTTCAGTATACTTAATAGCATTCGACAGAATATTAAGAAGAACCTCCTTAAGCTTCATATCGTCACCGATATATAAGCCTTCGACCTTATTTATAACCTCACATTCATATTTAAGACCTTTATTTCTACATTGTCCCATAACCATGTTGCTCAACTGTTCCAACATAGAGCCGAACGAAAATTCCGTCTTGTGAAGCACAACCTTTCCTGCCTCTATACGACTCATATCAAGGATATCATTTACAACGGAAAGTAAATGATTTGCACTATCGCCAATTTTCTCTAGATATCCACGAGTCTCAGAATTCAAATCATTATCCTTCAGAGCAAGAGTTTCCAGACCAATAATTGAATTCAGCGGAGTTCTAATCTCATGACTCATGCCTGAGATAAATGTAGTCTTAGCTTGATTTGCGCGTTCCGCATACTGAAGTGCCTCAGAAAGTGCTTCATTCTTTGCCATTGTCTCTTTCATTTCTGCATCGACATCAGTGATACCCATGATGATGTAGCTTTTATCATCCATGGTTGATATTTTCATATTTACATAGACGGGACCATTTTCTGAATTCTGACGATAGGTCATAACAAAAGTATTTTTCCTATCCAGTGCTTTCATCAGAGTCTTTCGGTTCATCGCCTGGAGGAAAGCTTCTCTATCATCAGGATAAACCTTCTCCGCTAGCTCTTTCTTACAATCACTAAAGAAATGCCATCCACGTCTAATCTCTGCAAGCGGCATATCCCCTTCGCCATTTTGATACTCAATATATTCCTCAGTATCCTTATTTATGTAATACATATCTATATAGTCTCTAGCCAGTGTCTGAGCTATATTAGAATACATTAGGCCCGAGCTAACAGCCTGCTCGTAAGCTTCTTTGGTCATAGCATGCTCATGCTGAATACTAACCATGTCTGTAACATCCTGACACATACCTAAAACGCACAGCCTTCCAGAAGTATCCTTATACTTAAGCTTAGTAGTCTGCAACTGCCTCTGATTGCCTGAGGCATCTAAAACATCTTCAAAATATACATATGGTTTTGAAAGTTTAAGTGCCAC
>CACYQC010000079.1:0-4722 GCA_902776395.1 uncultured Lachnospiraceae bacterium | reverse complement strand
TTATCGGTTTCTTTAAAATGATTCGCCGTTTCTTCATCAAAGATTTCTGAATCTGTAAGTCCGACTATCGAGTCCGAGTTCATTTTATTTGCATATGCCAAAAACTGATTATTACATGCTAGATACTCTCCTGTTTTAGCATCTTTAGTAAATGCCATTCCCGGCATATTATTTAGCAGTGAAACAATCGTATCCTTTAGTGCTGTTATTTTCTCTGTTTCTTCGAGACCTCGCTTATACTCTTCCTTCTCATCTGCAGCCACAAATGTATGAAGCATACAAGTTCCTAACATATAGCCTATAGCATAAACCGGAAGGAGTGGGAACAGCAGCTGTATGAACAGTAACACCGCCATTATCACACCAAACGAAGCAAGTATTTGATATCTTCTCGCCCTTGCCTCTTCCTTTTTCATACGGAACATTGAGGTAAAAGCATAAAGTGATATAAGAATAAACATAAGTATCTGAGAAGAAAGCACCCCATATCTGACAGGAAGCGCCTCATATACACAATTCTCATCTACAATGAAAAGTATCGGATAAAAAATGTTAGCTATAACAAGAATAGTTATAGAACCTGCTATTAATCGGCCCGTAAACACGATAAAGTGTCCAAAAGAAGTTTCTTCATGAAGGTATGCAATAGTAAACTGAGCCCATAAAAATATACCTACTGACATTGCCACAAAATATATAGTTGTATCTGCAAAAAGTAGTTTATCTAACTTCTTGCTCTCAAGGATTCCCCACAAGATATCCGTTAAATAATATACTAAAACCGCAATCAAAAACCTCCTGTATACCTTCCATACAGGCTTTTCATATACTTCTTTTGGATTTAATAGAATATCCTGATTAACAATTAATAATACAAATACTGCTATCAGGCCAATCGCAGAATAGTACATACTCACTTATCCTCTTATTTTTTTCTCGACTTTAGTTCACTCTTATTATCATACATGATATGATCTGCACGTTCATATACAAGAGAAACCTTAGAATCCTGATTATATCTAGACATACCTTGTGCTATAACAATTCCACCATTTTCAACTGCTTCATCATTATGCGCATTCATCTGTGCTATAAGCTCATCGATTCTATCGTAATCATCTCCCTGTGAAAGCACTGCAAATTCATCTCCACCCACACGGAATACTGGGCTTCTCTTAAAGGTTGTACATATAATCTTGCAGGCATCACGAAGATATTGATCTCCTGCCTTATGTCCCTTTGTATCATTTACCTTTTTCAGATCATTTAAATCTAGAATAGTAATAGCAAAATCAGGGGCACGATTCATTTCAATCTGTGCATTAAGTCTCTCCTCATATACACGATATGCATTTCTATTCTTTACGCCTGTAAGGGCATCAATATTAGCTTCAATTCTGGCCTGTGCCAGTCTCTTACCATATTCTTCTTCTTGGCGAACCTGAACATCTATATCATTTACACCTATTATCAGTCGTGGTCCTTCATCCTCTTCTAATTGTGTAGCTTTGAACTGAACATACCTTGGTTCACCGTCAATCATCATTCGGCAGCTAAGAGTGAAGATACCGTTCTGCTCAACCTCTGCAAGCACATTTTCTCTAGTAAGCGCCGAAAGGAATCTGTTCTGATCCTCTTGATATATTCTTAGTACAGCCCATTCATTGGAGTCAGCAAAGAAGTCCTGTCCCTGTCCATGATGTTCGAACAGATCAAAATCACCCGATGCATTAAACTCTCTATACTGACCAGTTTCAGGTACAACAATATAGATACAGAAGAAATCACCCGCCAGTGCACTGATTCTATCATAGGCTATCTGTTCCTCCTTCATCTGAGCAGCAGCATTATGCTCTTTCATCTGATTATCAACATCTGTTACACCCATGATCATGTATCTATTATCATCCTGCATACGAGAAACCTTCATACTCATATATGTTGGTTCTCCATCTATTAATTCTCGGTAGGTAAGCATTATATTATTATTCTGATTAAGTGCCTCCTCTAAGGCATGTCTCTCTAATGTCTTACTAAGGAGCTCTCGGTCTTCATAATAAATCATATTTTCAATGTTTTCCTGACACGTTTCAAAGAAATGCCATCCACGCCTTGCCTCAACCAGATAACCCTGTTCATCTATTTGATATTCTATAAATTCTTCTGAATTCAAATCTATATAATAGAGGTTCTTATAGCCCTGAGCCAATGTACGAGCGATATGTATAAAGACTATACCTGTATTTCTAGCTTTTTCATAGGACTCTTTATCATTAACATTTCCTCTATTTATTCGCACAGTATCAGTAACATCCACTGATACTCCCAGGACACATTTTCGTCCATTTGAATCAATGTATTTTAGTTTAGTTGACCTTATCTGTTTCTGAGCACCATCTCCATCCACCATTGTCTCATAGAAGATATATGGTTCATCCATAGATAAAGCCACATTATCATCTTCAACAAAGTGTTTTGCTCTGTCTTCATCAAAAAGATCATAAGCCGTATGTCCAATTACTTCCTCAGGATTTTTCTTCTTTGCATAATCTGCAAAAGCCTGATTAC
The DNA here is from genome assembly GCA_902776395.1 of uncultured Lachnospiraceae bacterium. Lineage (GTDB taxonomy): Bacteria > Bacillota > Clostridia > Lachnospirales > Lachnospiraceae > Eubacterium_Q. The sequence goes on along the minus strand of CACYQC010000079.1, from coordinate 2,154 downwards.
AAGCCAGATACTCTCCTGTTTCCGCATCCTTGGTATAATTCATACCTGGCATATTGTCGATAAGTGAAGTAATAGTCTGTTTAAGCTTCGCTACCTCTTCGGCTTTCTCCAGAAGTCCCCTTTGTTTATTTGCAAGCCGGTCTGCTCTCATCTTTTGAACTAGAAGGAAGATAATAACAGAGAAAATCACAAGTAAAATGGCTATTACCGCTATTAAATTATCCCTTAAGAACTGCATAAAGGATACCTTCTGTCCTGTCATCATATAGGAGGCCAGTGCCGTATCCACATCTTCATTACGAGTCATAAGTACAGCCTTATTAAGTATAAAATAAAGCTCTGTATCCGATTTATTAACCGCAAAGGAAAACTGAAGTGTTTCACCAGTAGGAACGGAAATAAGCTTTAATTTCTTGAGTTTTTCTTCTGAAGAAGGAACTCTATAATTACTAATAAGCACACTATCTGCTTTTTCATCCGAAACAGCTTTATAACATTCATCTAGATTCTTATAGCTATCTCTTTCAGACATAGGGTAGTTTTCCATGATGAAGGATTCAATATTCATCATACCTTGTGTGGTTGCAAAAGTAATATCAGCATCATTAGATAGCACTCTTTTTTCTGATTTCCTAAGTACAGAATACATTTCCGTAGTCATCGCCGGATTGGTAAGTCTAAGATCCATTTGATCTGCATCATATGTACTTAGATAAACAGGGAATATACAATCAACCTCTCCCGCCTTAAGAGCTTCTATTCCTTCCTGTGTCGAATTATATGGAACTGTTTCAAACTTAATATTTTCATTATCCAGGTTATTCTCTGCATGTGCTAACAGATCCTTCAGTGCTCCTGTAACTTCACCTGTTTTTTCATCCTGCGCACAGAAAGGTAAATAATTATCACGGTATCCTATACGGATAGTACCATGTTCCTTTATCCAATCTTCTTGAATAGGATTAAGTACCGCAGTTGTTTTATCACTATATAGACGTTTCTCTGATATTTTCTGATTAAAATAAGGATCCTCATCCTGTATTTCTGCAAGTGCAGCATTTAATTCATCTAATAGATCCGGGCGTTTCTTATTAACAACGTAATAATAATCTGAACCACCTATTCTCGCCGCTGTAACTACATTATAGCCTGAATCATAAGTTAATATGGTTGCGTATCCATCTAGTTCCCCATTTTCAACCATTTCCATACTTGTATCTTCATCTAGATTTACTTCAACCACTTCTAGCTTCAGATTATTCTTTTCTATCCACTCTCTTAAGAACGTCTCCTGCATGCTGTCGCTATTTACGCCTATTTTTTTTCCATTAAAGGAATCCGGATTATCCGCCTCTATCTCTCTATTATCAGCGCTTATGTAGATATAATATGATTCTGTACCCATAGGTAGGTCAGGGTATAGAATATAATCTTCACGTTCTGGTTTATAGGAAACATCACTTAGAAGATCTATCTCGCCTCTTTCCAACATTTTAAGGAGATTTGGCCAGCTATCTTCTACATATTCATAAGTCCAGCCTGTATATGCAGAAATCTTTTGATCATATTCATAAGCTATTCCGCAACGTCTTCCAAAATTATCGTAGTAACAGAAGGAGGAATCAAACCATCCAACTCGAACCACCTTCTCATCTTCCTTATCTTCTGCATGTACAGAAAGAGGCTCAGCAAAACCAATGAGCATACCAAAGAGTAGGAAGAATAATATCATCCGTTTTATAATCATACGTTTTTTCATTCTATTCCACCTCCTTGGAATCTCTATCTATTATCAGTCGAGCCATAGTTTCATATAATTCATCCGGTTCAACAGGTTTGGATAAATGCGCATTCATTCCTGCTTCTATCGACCGTTCAACATCTTCATCAAACACATTTGCAGTCATTGCTATTATCGGAATTGTTGCAGCCTCTGGATGATCGGACTTTCGGATTTCCCTGGTTGCATCCAGTCCATCCATTACTGGCATCCTAACATCCATAAGTATTGCAGAATAATAACCCTCTTCACTCTTTGAAAACATTTGCACTGCTTCCTCTCCGTTTGAGGCACGGTCTGAAAGGATATCTTCTAGTTCAAGAATATCAGCAAGGATTTCAGCATTCTGATCTACATCCTCTGCCATGAGTATC
>CACYQC010000078.1 GCA_902776395.1 uncultured Lachnospiraceae bacterium | reverse complement strand
GTGGTGACAAGACTGATGACAAGGCTGATGCTACAACAGAGGCTACAGAGGAAGTAACTACAGAGGCAGAACCAACAACGGAGGAGATATCCTACGATGATGGTGCTATCAAGGTGACAGCACAGATTCCAGCAGGATCTGATTATCAGTTTACTGATACTCAGCCAGATAACATGAAGATGACAGGTTCTATATATCTTAAGTCTTCAAAGATCGTTGCAAAGATTTCTACAAATACAGTTTTCAGTGATGAGAAAACATTTGATGGTATGATCAAGTTTATATCCGCTGATGACTATACTGGTACTATCGAAAACTTTGAGCAGATTAAGTTTGGTGATAGAGATGCTATCAAGTATGAGTACAGATATGGTGATGGAAGTGGTGATCTATATGGTTACTGGTATTATATAGATTTCCCAGAGCTTTACGATGGATGCATGCTCGATATGGTTATTGCTACAGCTGATGGTAATTCAGCTAGCACAGAGTCTGTATTTGCAGATGAGGAAGTTAAGGCTGTTATAGATTCACTTACATTTGCACCAAGTAGTGGTGAGGAAACAGCGGCAGCTAGTGAAGAGGATGCTGAGGAAGCTCCAGAAGAGGCAACAGCACCTGCAAATGGTGGCGAGCTTTCAGATAATGATGTAACAGTAGTTGTTAGCTCAGATACTTCAAAGGGTACATGGTACGTTGACCCAACTTCATTTACAGTATATTTCTATAATGTAGCTTCAAAGGATGATGCATATTCTAATTCACCACGTATTCAGGTTTCTCTTGCAGATCAGGATAGCTATGATTACTATGCAGAGAAGCAGGAAAATGTAGTTGATATCGACAACAAGACTATTGGTGGTCTTGATCTCCAGGGTAAGACATATTCATATGTTGGTATGGAGTGGACAGAGTACTATGGTAAGATATCCGGTGATGAGTATGTTAGAATCCAGATAAGTGATGTAGATATCGCTGATGGAACAGACGGAGCAAATGTACTCGATAACATGACTCTTGAGGTTAAGTAATCTAAATTAGTACAAGACTTAAATGATAATAAAGGCTATGGAACAGTGGTTCCGTAGCCTTTTTTGTGTTTTTAAAATGTTTTCTCTAATTATTTTATTATGTTGCTCATTTGTTGCTAATTGTATTATATAATGATTCTAGATGTTCAATGAGAAAGTATACCTATGTAAAAAATTGGAGGTTTAGATATGAAAGAAGTTGAAGAGGAAGTACTTACACCTGTTGAGAAAATTGAGAGGGGTTTAGAATATCATTATCGATATTCCTTTGAAAATAAAAATAATAAAAATTCTTATATGGGTAAAGATGAGAATGGAGTTCAGTATACTATAGAAAACTTGACCGCAAAATCTTCCCAGATTACTGTGCATAGAACTGCCGGAATGACTCTTTCGTTTTTCATGCTCCTAGGAGAGTCAAAGAATAAGAGAGCAACACTAGAGGATCTATTTAACCCTGAAAAGATGGTTGAGGAAAAGCAGACAAAATTTAGGGAAATTGTTACTCGTGCAGAGAAATTAAATGGTCATGAATTGGATGATCCCAATAATGAAGATTCAAAATGGTTTGCGGAAAATCTTTTTAAGGCCCTCCATACGGGTAAGCAAATGATAGATGAACTTGCTAATGAAATTGATTTCACAGATGATCAATTTCTGTTTTCTGATACAGTTTTTAAAATATGTGCTATTGCACACTATATGCATGATGTGTGGCAGGAACTATGTCGATTTAAAAATTTGAAGAATGATTATGTTAGGAAAATGCACCCTGAACTCAAAACATATGATGAGTGTTATAACTATCTTGCTGAGCTTTATGGACCATTCACTCCTATTCGAGATAATATTTTTAATATTTCAAGCATTCATAATACATACAAAACTACTGGCGACTTTGACGGCAGAATAGGTATGTATACGGTTGACACCTTAGTAAATAAATATATAAAGGAAGCAATGCTTGATTGGAAACAGAATGGAAATGGTAAGGGGATTACAGATTATCTAGTTGAAAAGGACGTTTCATTTAAGATTCAGAAAGCTAATGGTGATGTTGAAGATGCCCTTATGGAATTTATGGATAACGTGATGTATACACCGAAAATTTATCCTTTGTTCGATAAAATGCTGATTGAGGGTACTCTATTTGAAAATACAGAAATTAGGCCAGGAGAGAAAAGAACGGACCCAACAATTATAACTAATATCCCAAAGGCAGATACTGAAAAACTTAAATTTATAATCCCAAAAGCTAAGCATAAAAAAGCTACTAAAAAGGAAACTGCAAAAGAAACTAAAAAAACTGAAAAGATAATTGAACCTAAAGCTAAAAAGAAGCCTATTACTATTAAGAATGGACTAGGAGAAGATATAGATGTAAACGAAATAGAAAAGTATCTAAATGTCCTCAAATACGAAGCTAATCAAATTAGAGGACTCTTCTATGATTCGCCAGAATATATGAGATTCTACGAAGCTATAGACGTTGTAATGGGTGCTGTTAGAGAAATCAAAAGGAATGATGGAAATATAATCCTTAATGAAAATGAGCCTTACGAAAACTATTGGAAGGCCGTAGAATATCTTAAGGAATGTGCACAGGATTACGAAGATTATAAGCTTAGTGAACGTACAGAGAATAAGAGACTAGAGCCTGATAAGAAGCTGGTTAATAGTGATGATAAGGCAAAACTTGATCTCGTAAGAAAAGTTAAAACAAGAATAAGATACTTTGTAAAGGAAGCACCTGCAAAGAAATCAAATAAAGAAAATATATTAAATGATAACAATATAGAAGATATATCTATTGATGTAGAATTAACAAACGAAGAGTTTCTTAAGAAAACTGACGAGGCAATTGCTAGACTTGAAAATGGTAAATATACCTCTAGGAAACAGTATTTACAGGACGCAGGTTATGCTCTCTTCGGTCAGATGTATAGAGTAAATGACAGCAAACCTCCTCATGATGCTAATACGGGCGAGGAGATAAGTCTCTGGCAGCATCTGCAGAATAAGCTTCAATCGGGCGAACTGCAAAGAGCACTTGAAAGATCTCATGATCCACTAAAACTTAGGTCTCCAAGAAAAGTAGCTGCCCTTGCTAAAAATGAAGAAAAGATGAAGATGATGATACTTAAATTCGATAAGTATAATAAGATTCCAGTTGAGGAGATTAAAAAGAATGCTCTTGCCTTCACCTTTGATCTTGCTGAAATGGCTTATGGACAGGCTGCATTCTATAATGAAGACGTATTTGATGTTGAGGAAAATCTGCGCGTTTCAAATGAATATGAAGACCTGAAGAAAGACGTCAAGGAATGGCATAACGTGATTAATAGTTTGGAATCTTCCTTTGATGATATAAAATCGTCCTTTACTAATACTTATAACAAGATGAAAGAGTTTATTAAAACTCATAAATCTGGCGATGAGCATGATAGTGTAGTAGATATACTAAACAATATGGAGATTGTGAAGGATAATATCGAATTTATCAAACCTTATATGGATATTGAAACGCCAGAAGGACGTATAGGCGCTAAGAAGATGACGGATATTGCAAATTCTTTGGGTGCCCCATATAATAAAGTAGTTGGTTTAAAACAGCTGAGCAAAGATATGCCTGAAGAGGAATTTGTAAAGGTCAGTAAAACGCTAGAAGAAGTAACGAATGCTATTAAAAAAGAGAAGAATCTGATTCAGAATAAATATTATAATGGGCTTAAGCTTAAAGAGGGAGTTCTTACAAATGCAAATCTAGGCTTTCAGAGTCGCTCTAATCTTGTTCCTGCTACGAAGAAAGCAAGTAAGAGGGAGCTGGATGAAAGACTTAGAGTTATGTCAACCGTGGTTGCATATCAATTTTTCATTGATGAATTGGATAGAACAGATGGTTGGAGTAAGTGTGCAACAAAATATAAAGCAGAGCAGGTTATTAAGGGCTTCAGAGAAGTAAGAGATGAATTCATGAAATCACCAGCTATGTTGAATATCTACAAGAAGTCTACTATACATAACATTAAGGAAAACTTCGCTAAGGAAGCTACACGTCTGGGCGTATACCAAGAACTGAAGAATAAAGCTATGCCTAAGAATATCCAGAAGATAATGGATGATGCTGTAGCTAAGAAGACAGTTAAAGCACCAGGTATGAAATAGCTCCCGGGAGGATAAAATTGAAAATACATGGATTACAAAAAATGACATTACTGGATTTTCCTGGACAGGTCGCTTGCACCGTATTCCTGGGTGGCTGCGACTTCAGGTGTCCATATTGTCATAACTGGGATATACTGGATCCGTCAACTCCAGTCATTATGGAGGAGGAAGAATTCTTCCGATTCTTAAATACTAGAAAAGGACTGCTGGATGGAGTTGCCATCACGGGTGGAGAACCTCTTATTCGGCAGGGAATGCCAGAGTTTATAAAGGCTATTAGGGAAATGGGATTTAAGATAAAGCTAGATACAAATGGCAATCATCCTGATCTTCTGAAAAGTCTTGTGGCAGATGGACTAATAGACTATGTTGCTATAGACGTTAAGAATTCTCCTGAAAGATATGCAGAAACGATAGGTGTTCCAGGCTTCGATATATCGAAGGTTGATGAAAGTATTAAGTTCTTACTTGAAGGAAATGTGGAATACGAATTCCGTACAACAGTCGTTAAGCAGTTCCATAATGCAGAGTCCTTTGAGAAGATAGCAGAGTGGATTGAGGGTGCCTCGAGGTATTTCCTCCAGGGTTTCGTTGATAGGGAGACGGTACCATATTCTGGTCTTGAAGGTTACTCCGAAGAAGAAATGAAGGGCTTTATGGAAATAGTAAAACCACACGTAAAGTCAATAGAATTAAGGGGTTTTTAGGCAAAATCGAATATTTTGTAATTATAGAAAAAGATACAATATCTTGTGTTGATAAAAAAAATCGCCACAAGATATTGACTTTTTTTTATTTTGTGTTATTATGATACCTACCACATAACAAATAGATAAAAAAGGGGAGGTTTCCAATAATGTATCGGGTTTTAAAAAGAGATGGAGTAGAAGTAGATTTTGACGTATCGAAGATCAGCGCAGCGATAGAGAAGGCATTTATCGCATGTGAGAAGAAGTATCATCCAACTGTAGTTGATATGCTTGCTCTTCGAGTTACAAGTGATTTTGAAGATAAGATAAAGAATGATGTTATCTCTGTAGAGGATATCCAGGATAGCGTTGAGAAGATTCTTTCAGAGGCTGGTTATACAGATGTTGCTAAGGCATACATCCTGTATCGTAAGCAGCGTGAGAAGGTTCGTAACGTTAAGAACGCTATGCTTAACTACAAGGATATCGTAGATAACTATCTGCAGATAAATGACTGGAGAGTTAAAGAGAACTCAACAGTAACTTACAGCGTTGGTGGTCTGATCCTTTCTAACTCAGGTGCTATTACAGCTAACTACTGGCTGAGTGAGATATATGATCAGGATATAGCTGATGCACACAGAAGTGCAGCTATCCACATTCATGACCTTAGCATGCTTACAGGATACTGTGCAGGTTGGTCACTGAAGCAGCTTATTCAGGAAGGTCTTGGTGGGGTTACAGGAAAGATTACATCTGCACCAGCAGGTCACCTTTCAACACTTTGCAATCAGATGGTTAACTTCCTAGGCATCATGCAGAATGAGTGGGCAGGAGCTCAGGCATTTTCATCTTTCGATACATATTTGGCACCTTTCGTTAAAGTAGATAACCTTACTCAGAAGGAAGTAAAGCAGTGCATCCAGTCCTTCATCTTCGGTGTTAATACACCATCTAGATGGGGTACTCAGTCACCATTTACAAATATCACTCTTGACTGGACAGTTCCAAGAGATATGGTTGAGGAGAATTGCTGGGTAGGTGGAGAGCAGGTTGACTTCACTTACGGCGACTGCCAGAAGGAAATGGACATGGTTAATAAGGCCTTCATCGAGATCATGATCGAAGGTGATGCAAATGGCCGTGGATTCCAGTATCCTATTCCAACATATTCAATCACAAGAGACTTCAACTGGGACGAGACAGAGAACAACAAGCTTCTGTTCGAGATGACAGCTAAGTATGGTACTCCATACTTCTCAAACTACATCAATTCAGATATGGAACCAAGTGATGTTCGTTCTATGTGCTGTAGACTGAGACTTGATCTCCGTGAGCTTCGTAAGAAGTCAGGTGGATTCTTCGGTAGTGGAGAGTCAACAGGATCAGTTGGTGTTGTAACTATTAACCTTCCACGTATTGCATATCTTGCAAGCGATGAGGCTGATTTCTATGCAAGACTTGATCGTCTGATGGATATCGCAGCTAGATCTCTTAAGACAAAGAGACAGGTTATTACAAAGCTTCTTGATTCAGGTCTCTATCCATATACAAAGAGATACCTTGGAACCTTTGATAACCATTTCTCAACTATCGGTCTTATAGGTATGAACGAGGTTGGTCTTAATGCTAAGTGGCTTCACAAGGATCTTACACATGTTGAGACACAGAAGTTCGCAGCAGATGTGCTTAACCATATGAGAGAAAAGCTCAGCGATTATCAGGAGCAGTACGGTGATCTGTACAATCTTGAGGCTACCCCAGCTGAGTCTACAACATATCGTTTTGCTAAGCATGACAAGGAGCAGTTCCCTGATATCATCACAGCTAATGAGAATGGAACTCCATATTATACTAACTCCTCACATCTTCCAGTTGGTTATACAGAGGATATCTTCTCAGCTCTTGATGTTCAGGATAATCTGCAGACACTTTATACATCAGGTACAGTATTCCATGCCTTCCTTGGCGAGAAGCTTCCTGATTGGAAGTCCGCTGCTAATCTTGTTCGTAAGATTGCAGAGAACTATAGACTGCCTTACTACACAATGTCTCCTACATATTCAGTATGTAAGAACCATGGCTATATAACTGGAGAAGTTTATGTATGCCCAGATTGTGGAGAGAAGACAGAGGTTTACAGCCGTATCACAGGATATTATCGTCCTATCCAGAACTGGAATGATGGAAAGACTCAGGAGTACATGGATCGTCGTGAGTATGACATCATGGTTAGTAAGCTTACACATGATGGCCCTCAGGTAATCAAGTATGATTACTCAGAGCATTCTCGTGAAGGCGCAAATGCTACACAGACAGAGTCCGTTAAAGAGGCTGAAATCAAAGAAGAAGTATCTGCAGCAGATATGCCTGTAATGTATGTAAAGGATCATTGTCCTAAGTGCAAGGGCGCAGAGCAGAGATTTAAGCTTGCTAAGGTTGAGTATAGCGAAGTTAACTGCTCAGAAAATATGGATATAGCTAGAGAGCTTAATATCCAGCAGACACCTACAATCATTGATCCAGATGGAACTAGATATGTAGGAGATAATGCAGCAGCTGAGTGGCTTAAGGCTCATAACGCTTAACAGTAACTGCTAGATTGAAATGATTAAAATATAAGCATCTACTGGGACTGCTTGCAGTCACAGGAAGATGCTTATGTTGTTATAACAGATATCAATTTGTGAGGTATGAATAGATTTGCAAGGGGATATCTTAATTACAATAGGAGAATAAGTGGGATGTACGATATAATAGTAGTTGGTGGCGGACCTGCAGGACTTACCGCTGCAATATATGGACTGAGAAATGGAAAAACAGTTTTCGTTATAGAGAAGTCAGTATTTGGAGGACAGATAGTCAATTCTCCAAAGGTTGAGAATATACCTGGATTTGACTCTATCAGTGGAGATGAATTCGGAGACAAGATGCTCGAACAGGCTATGGGCCAGGGAGCGGAG
>CACYQC010000077.1 GCA_902776395.1 uncultured Lachnospiraceae bacterium | reverse complement strand
AGGACTTAGTCCATATTCAAGATTATCATTTGAACGAGATGCTTCAATTATCTGTAAGGCATAGTCAATCAGTTCGTCTGTCATCGTAACCTGCTTCACATCATTTTTCATTTCAATTATATCTGAAGCTTTTAAGACTGGAGTTAGATTATCTTCAAGACTGCCTTCAAGGAATCTCTTAGCAAGACTCATTTGCATATCCTTATTTGGATAACCAATAGATATTTTCATAAGGAATCTATCAAGCTCAGCCTCTGGAAGCATATAGGTTCCAAGCTGTTTTGAAGGATTTTGAGTAGCTATAACCATAAAAAGTTCTGGGAGCTTAAAGGTCTCACCATCAATAGTAACCTGGTGCTCTTCCATAGCCTCAAGTAAAGATGACTGAGTTTTAGGAGATGTACGATTTATTTCATCAGCGAGAACAATTTCACTATGAATAGGTCCTTTTACTACTCTAAATTCTTTCTTCTCAGCATCATAAATAGAGGTACCAGTAATATCGGTAGGAAGTGTATCTGGAGTAAACTGAATACGAGCAAATACAGCGTCGATAGACTGCGCCAAGGACTTAGCCAGTTTTGTTTTACCAACTCCTGGGACGTCTTCTATCAGAACATGTCCACCCGCGAGAAGTGCTGTAAGCAGATTATTTACAACGCTCGATTTACCTACAAACTTTTTCTCTATATTTTCTTTGATTATTTGTACATTTCCCTGATTCATATAATACCTCGACTAATAATAGGGTTAAAACTTAGATCAACCTATATAATGTGTAACATGTGCTCTCTTCTTTGCAGCCTTCTTACTGCGTGAGCTTTTTCTCTTCTTCTTTTTCTTTACTAGTTTCTTATCCCAGATAGTATAATCTCTTTCGAAAAGTTGACTCGTTATATCTAATCTAGTTTGTTCTTCGCCAACCTTGTCTATAAGTCTCTGATATATCTCTCTTCGTCTTTTATTAGCAAGCTTGGGAAGTCCTTCTTTTTCCTGAATATTAGATAACTCATTTCTCCATAAAAGATCAAGCTGGTCAAATATCTTAACTTTAGGACATTGAGCTGCATCCCTATCTACGATAACATTTTCATTATTTACAACGATTATACCCCAATAATCAGGAATATGCTCGCTTACATGAATATGAGACTCCCCTACTACAACATAACACCTATTGCAGAAGTGCTCATAGTCTTTTATTTGTCTTTTAAGTCTTGCGTAGGTGTCACTGTCTGACTTTATCTCAAACCCGATTATTTCACCTTCTACAATAGCAAGAATATCTGCACGGGATTTACCAATTATCTTCTCTTCTATTGTCCTTACTTTGCCGTATCTCTCATCGAGATAATCAAATAACGGTTCACGAATATCCTTATCAAGCATTTATACACCTTTTACATAAGGACAGGGAGCAAATCTTTGCTCCCTGAATCATTCAAAACGATGGGATGATATATTCACATATCATCTTAGTCTACAATATATGGCTTAATAGCTTCCATTATTTTATCTTCATCCTGATCAGCATATATATTAAGCTGGATTGGATTAGATAAATCCAAACTGAAAATTCCCATAATAGACTTAGCATCAATTACATATCTACCGGAAACCAGATCAAAATCAGCCTTAAATCCTGTTATATCATTAACAAATGATTTAACCTTCTCCATAGAATTAAGTGATACTTTAACTTCAGTCATACCTACATCCTCCATTGTTTACAGAATTTTTTACTATGCTATAATAATAAAAGTTATGTAAAGAAAAGTCAACTTAAAAAGCCTTGATAATTCTTTGAAATAAAATGCTAATTTGGAGTAATTTATGTATTCAAATCTTAAGAATAAAACAGTATATATTTGCACTTTGGGATGCAAAGTAAATCAATATGAATCCGATGCTATGCTCGAGCTTTTAAAGGACGAAGGTGTTACACCGGTTGGTAATGGCGAATATGCTGATATCTATATAATTAATACCTGTTCTGTTACTAATATGGCAGATAAAAAATCGCGACAGATGATAAGCCGTATGAGACGACTAAATCCAAATGCTATTATTGTAGCAACTGGTTGTTATATTCAAGCTACTGGTGATGAGCTAGTTCAAAAAGGTACCGTAGATCTAATAATCGGTAATAATCGCAAGAAAGATGTTGCCAGAATCCTTGATGAATATATAAGTAGTAATGTTGTAGTAGATAATTTCATAGATATTAATCATGATCCTGATTTTGAAAGCCTAAGTATCGTTATGCCTGAGAATCACACAAGAGCATATATTAAGATTCAAGATGGATGTAATAACTTCTGCTCTTACTGTATTATTCCTTATGTCAGAGGACGTATCAGAAGTAAAAAATATGAGGATATAATAAATGAAGCTACTACTCTTGCTAGTAATGGTGTAAAGGAAATAATCCTTACAGGTATCAATGTCTCCAGCTACAGCGATGGGGAAATGAGACTTGAGGATATAATTACTGGAATTAATTCAATTAAAGGAATATGCAGAATTAGAATGAGTTCTGTAGAACCAAGAGTTATTACTGATAAATTCCTAGAAGCGGTTAAGAATGCAGATAAATTCTGCCCACACTTCCATTTATCCCTTCAGAGCGCTTGTAATAAGACTCTTAAAGCAATGAACAGAAAATATACAATTGAAGAATATACTGAAACTTGTAAGCGACTTAGAGAAACCTTTGATGCGCCAGCTATTACTACTGATATTATAGTTGGCTTCCCAGGAGAAACTGAAGAAGACTTTAATGATACAGTTATGAACCTTACAAATCTTGAGCTCTATGAAATACATGTATTTAAATACTCTAGACGTAAGGGAACTGTTGCTGATAAAATGCCAGATCAAGTTGATGAAAGAATCAAAAATCAGCGAAGTGATATTATTTTAGAACTAACAGCAAACCAAAAGAAAAACTTTGAAGATAAGTTCATAAATAAAAGTCAGGATGTTCTAGTTGAGGAAATTATTGAAATAGATGGTAAGAAATATTATAGAGGACATACGACAAGATATGTGCTGATAGATATTCCACTCTCTTCTGTACTTGCTGAGGGGGAGGATGAGAATAAGTATATAAATGAACTCATTAGTTATACATTAACTTAACAAAAATGCTCTCGCTGTTCGATTCTCTGCATAAAGATTATAGTGAGTATATAGGGACGGTTCTGTTTTACTCATTGCTTAATTGCAATGAGTAAAACAGAACCGTCCCTATATACTCACACTCCATAAAAAAATAAGTTCACACGCTACGCATGCAAACTTATTTTTTGTAGTCCGTAGGGGAATCGAACCCCTGTTTCCGCCGTGAGAGGGCGGCGTCTTAGCCGCTTGACCAACGGACCATCTTCACAACGAATGTGAGTATAACAGACTTAAATATAAAATGCAAGCACTTTTTAAAACTTTTTAAACCTAATTATTTAAGAATAACTACTTCCGCTGTTTCGATTGCTTTTTCTACTAGAGGCTCTATAATTCCTTCAAGTCTATGTTCAGATTTTTCAATAGAAAATAGCTTAGGTTTAGTTACTGGATGCTTATCTACAAATATGGTACAGCAATCCTCATATGGCTCAATTGAAGTTTCAAAGGTTCCTATTTCCTGTGAATACTCAACTATCTCCTGCTTATCCATACCAATTACCGGTCTAAATACAGGAATATCTACAGCATTATCTATAACCGCTAGAGACTGCATAGTCTGTGAGGATACCTGTCCAATAGATTCTCCGGTAATAACTGCCTGGCAATCATTTCTCTTGGCAAGCTCTTCAGCAACTCTAAAGAAGTATCTCTTCATAATGATTGTAAGCTGATCATGTGGACAGTTATCATATATAGCCAGCTGAATATCTGTGAAATTAACTATATGAAGCTTAATAGGTCCTGAATACTGTGCAACTATAGTTCCCAGCTTCTCAACCTTTTCTAATGCTCTTTGTGAAGTATATGGAGGAGAATTAAAATATACCGCTTCCATCTCTACTCCACGTTTAGCTACCATATATGTTGCAACAGGACTATCTATACCACCAGATAATAGTGACATAGCTTTACCATTTGTTCCAACAGGAAGTCCACCTGGTCCAGGTATAATCTTAGAATATACATATCCCTGTTCACCACGAAGCTCTACTTCTACCATAATATCAGGCTTATGAACATCTACATGTAAGCCTTCGTTTTCAAACTTCTCAAGTAGATCATGGCCTATTTCCATATCAACTTCCATAGAATTCATAGGGAAATTCTTATTTACTCTTCTAGTATGAACCTTAAAAGAGAAATTATAACTATCATATGGATTATCAGCACTATCTCCAAAGGTTTCTTCAAAATGTTCAATTGCAGCCTTGCTTATAGATTCATAAGTAAATTCCTCAGCTACTGTAACAGGACATAGACCTACTATACCAAATATCTTAGTAAGTTTCTCGACAGCCTCGTCATAATCATAATCAGATAAAGCCTCAATATATATACGGCCAAAGTCTCTTCTTACATCAAACTCGCCAAGTGGTTTAAGTCTATTACGTATTCTCTTGCAGAGAACATCTTCAAATACATATCTATTCTTGCCTTTTGTACCGATTTCTGCATATCTTACAAGAAACATTTTGATGTTATTCATAATCTATTTCCTCTCAACAATTGGTTTATATCATTCTAAAATATTATCTGACATAATGTCTTAACATAGGAAGTAGTTCATTAATGGTTTTTATAGCATAATCAACCTCTTCCTCAGTATTATCTTCGCCAAAACTGAATCGTAGAGTAGATTCAAGTCTTTTCTTATCGAGTCCTATAGCAGATAATACGGCTGACTCTTTACTTTTATTTGAGGAACATGCAGAACCGGAAGAAACATATATTCCTTTATCCTCCAAAGTATGAAGCATAACTTCAGCTCTAACTCCAACAAAGCTTATACTAGCTATATGAGGTGCTCCATTTACTATATCTGAATTAGTATAGACCTCATCTATAGCTGTAAGACCGTTTACTAATCTATCTCTAACAGCCTTTATATGATTTATCTTTTCTTCGAAATTATTAAATGTTTTCTCGACTGCAACTCCTAGACCTGCTATTGCTGGTACATTTTCAGTTCCTGAACGCATATTTTTCTGTTGTCCACCACCGTAGATGATTGGTCTTATCAGAGTACCTTTCTTGATATATAGGAAACCAGAGCCCTTAGGTCCATGAATCTTATGTCCAGATACAGACATTAAATCAGCCCCGAGGTTCTTAGGAATAGCCTCAATCTTACCAAAGGACTGAATAGCATCAACATGAAAAAATAGATTAGGATTCTTAGCTTTAACAGCTCTGCCAATCTCTCTTATTGGCATAATTGAGCCTATTTCATTATTTATATGCATACAAGATACAAGTATAGTATCTTCTCTTACAGCATTTGCAAAAGCTTCAGGTGAGACTATTCCATGCTCATCACTTGGAATATAAGTGACTTCATAGCCTTCTCTTATAAGAAATTGCATAACTGAGGATACGGAAGCGTGTTCAACGGATGAAACCACTATATGCTTTCCTGTTCTCTTTTTTGCCAGTGCTGTACCTATAATTGCCATATTGTTAGATTCTGTACCGCCAGATGTGAAAATGATTTCTTCCGGTAAACATTTAAGTACTTTGCTAATTGTTTCTGCACTTTTAGAAACTAAATGCTCTGCATCAAGTCCTTTTAAATGCATAGATGAAGGATTCCCGTAGTCTTCTCTCATTGTTTTAACTACTACATCAATAACTTCATCATAAACTTTTGTAGTTGCACTGTTATCAAAATATACTTCCATAACTTTAAAACCTTATATCTTATATTAATTTAATATTTTTTACTTTATATTATTTATTACTCTTTTGTAAAAACTATTTATCCATAAGAAAGCTAAGAATAGACATCACGGTCATTCCAGCAGTCTCCGTTCTCAATATTCTATGTCCTAGAGATACAATCTTGGCATCGATCCCCTCTAGTTCCTTGGCTTCGTTCTCTGAGAAACCACCTTCAGGACCTATAAATATACCAATAGACATCTTCTCTTTTTTAGAATTCTTATCAACTGCTTCTTTAACAAGACTATTTATGATATCACGACTTAAGTCCATTCCTTCCGCTAGTTCATAAGGAAAAAGAACTGTATCCATCTGACTTTCAGCAAAGCTAATAGCTTCGTTCATTGTCATATAATCAAGAATCTTTGGTATTATACCTCTTCTAGACTGCTTAGCAGCGGACTCTGCTATAGCATTATATCTATTTATCTTCTTTTCTTTTTTCTTATCATCAAGCTTAACTATTGTACGTTCCATCATTACTGGAATTATAGAATATACACCAAGCTCAACGCATTTTTGAATGATTGTTTCAAGCTTATCCCCTTTAGGAACACCTTGAAATAGATATATTTCCGCAGGGAGCTCTGCATTACTGTCCGATATATCGATAATATCAGCAATTACGGCCGGCTCTCCAAACTTGGAATTATCACTTGAGTAGTCAGATATCTGACACAGATAATCTCTTGAACTTCCGTCGCTAATAGTAATCTCATCACCGATTGAAAGCCTAAGTACATTTAATATATGATTTACATCTTCTCCGGTAATTCTTATCGACTTATCCGCCTCTGAACAACCATCTACATAAAATCTATGCATATATCACACCTATTTAGAAACGATACAAACCCATTCATTTTCACGAGTTATATCGATTATTTCAAATCCATTTTGAATAAGAGCTTTTTTAACATCTTCTTCTCTGGAATCACTTATTCCTGAAGCGATAAATATTCCATTATCCTTCATATATTCTCGAATCATAGTAGAAAGCGGAATAATAACGTCTGCCAGAATATTAGCAACGACTATATCATACTTTCTAGCTGGAATTGGATCACTGTCGCCAAGTTCTATATCAACCATTTGAGCGGCATTACTTGGATTAACAGCTGAAGCAATTCCTGATCCTATACTAGCCTTCTCCATTTTCTCACGATTATTATCCTGAGATAGATAGTTCTCGGCTATTCTATTATCTGCAAGTAGATTACCGCAGGAGAATTCTATTCTATCTTCTGAAAGTCCGCTTGCTAGAGCATTTATTTTACTTGCCCTAACTGCCTGAGGATCTATATCAAGTCCATGTACATATCCAGCTCCGAGTAGACAGGCAGCAATTGATAGTATACCACTTCCACAGCCTACGTCAAATACTGAGTTCTCGGAGTTTATATATTTTTGCACCTGTCCTAAACAAAGTCTTGTAGTCTCGTGAGTACCTGTACCAAAGGCTGTGACAGTTTCTATTCTTATCACCTTGTCATCTTCCTTTAGTTCAAATCCCTCAAGATTCTTGTAGGCTTTAAGAGTATCGTATACATCAGATTCTTCATCAATGACGGGCATTATAACTATATTGTCATAAAGTCTGGTTGGCTTAAAATTTTCTTTAAACTTGTCATTCCAAGTTGAATCATCAGTTGTATCTTCAATTGATATATTACCTGTACCAATGGGCAGGAACTCGGAAAGTCTAGTTAATTCATCATGAATATTCTTCTTTAAATCAGCTATTTTCTTATCATCATATGAATCATCAAGATAACAGGAAACCTTGGCAAGATCATCCTCTGAATTCATTTGTAAGGGGATATCGACAAACATTTGTTTTATCTCATCTTCAGTAAGAGGAACATTATCCTCTATCTGGATACCTTCGATTCCCATTTCACTGAGAAATTCTGATAATATATCCACAACCTCTGTACTTGTTTCAATGCTAAGTTTCTTCCAAATCATGATATAAATCCTTTGTATTTATTTAATAA
>CACYQC010000076.1 GCA_902776395.1 uncultured Lachnospiraceae bacterium | reverse complement strand
TGATCGAAACCGCTGCTGCCACCGCTGTTAAAAGGGATATAAAAATTATATAGGTTTTGCTAATTTTGGCTTTCATAACGCTTACCTCCTTTATTTTGTTTTTATTTTAATTCCTGAATATTAAAAAAACCTTAAATAAAAATTCATTTTTCCTGCTCAAAATAACATTTTGACAGCTATTTTGAAAAAAGCGGTTATCCGCTAAAAATCAAGAAAAATTCTCTATTTATGTATATTTTTCGCAATTATCCCACCCCGCTATTGGTATTCCTGACGTGAAGTTTTTTTCGGAGCAATGAATACTAAATAATTAGATTTTTTAAAAAATTTAAATATAGTATATTTGCACAATAAGGCGCGACATTTTTAGTGAATTCTTCCTTCCAATTCTTTCTATTTCGTTGCTATTAGGGATAATTTTTTCGTTTGTTAGGCGACAAATTCCAACTCTTTATGTATAATAAGTATCAAAGGGTGTAAATATTTAAATAGAGGGTTGACAGATAGAAGGAGTACCTGAGGTAGTTTATGAAAAATTTCGTTATGCAGTATTGCAACAGTATCCCAAATGCAGTAACCGAATATGACGAGAAAAAACATATTGGCAGTATTAGGTTTCTTAATAACAACGGAAATCTTACCGGAACGGTAATTTTTTACATTATAGATTCCGGATTGGCTTTCGACAGGTATTCTTTTTCTTCAGAGGAAGACGTTGTCATTACTTCAGATGCAGAAATCTTTTCTCATATACCTCTCGAACGCGTAAAAATCTCATATTGCAACAAAGGCAGATGCGAAGCCACACTGACTAATAACCACCAGTATTATATTTCGGGCGGAGAAATCTCAATCAACTGTGAGCACCCTACAAAAGCTATGCGTATTTTCGGCGGTGATTTTGAAGGCTTTCAGTTCTATGTATTTCTCAATTCAAAATGGCTGAATAAAATGAAGGATTACAGTGATTCAGAATCAGCTCCCGAAAAAATCTACAATATTTTTACTAACAGAAGCGAGCCCAGAATCATCAAAACCGACAAGAAGATGACGGAAATCGCCAGGGAAATCATGAGCTACGCGGCTGAGTCCAAGTTCGATATGATTTCTGTCAAGGCAATGGAGCTCATGATTCTGATTGCGAATGACAATAATGAAACGGTAGGTCTTGAGCGCAAATACTATACCAACACCCAGATGGAAATCGCGAGACAGACCCGCGATATTCTCTGTGAGGATCTGAGCGTACGATACTCCGCTAAGGAGCTTGCCCAGCGCTTCGGCATCAGCGAAACAAGCCTCAAGAGCTATTTCCGAGGCTACTTCGGCTTAGGCTACCACGAGTACCAGAATAATATCCGTATGGAAAAAGCCGCTAATCTGTTGGAAAATACCACATTAAAGGTGCTTGAAATCTCACTTAAGGTCGGCTTCCGCAGCCAGACCAAGTTTGGAATCTGCTTCAAGAAGTATTACGGAATGAATCCGCTTGAATACCGCCGCAGAGCCAAGCTGAAAAATAAAAATGATTAATACTCCGTTTTCGACTCCTATACGCTGGAACTCTGTCCTGTGCTTTTGCGCAGGGCAGAGTTTTTTTCCGCAAAAAACCGAACCTTCACGGCCCGGTCAGTATTGACACATAGTGAAATAGAGATTAAAATATTTGCGTATCATCTTTATAAGGAGAATCGGTTATGGGTCAAAAGCTCTTTACACTGTCATTTGACGACGGCACCGAACAGGACAGCCGTCTTATCGCGCTGATGGAGAAATACGGTATCAAGGGCACATTCAACATAAGCAGCGGAATATTCGGACGGAAAAGCTATATTAAGCGCGTCGGAAACGGCGGAAAAAGCGCCGCTGAAAAAGATCCGCTTCGCCCTGAGCTCTACGTCAACCACTATATTCTCACTGAACAGGACGCGCTCAGGCTCTACTCAAGCCCAAACGTCGAGGTCGCGAGCCACGGAACCCATCATCTTGTACAGTCGGATCTGACAAAAGAGCAGGCTGAGGAAGAAATCACGCGGGATTTCGAGAGATTGTCCGAGCTGTTCGGCTATCGCGTTGTCGGGCACGCCTTCCCGAAGGATACCTTTAACGAAAACGTCATTGACGCGCTGAAACGAAACGGTGCGCTGTACGCGAGAAGGGTTTCGCGTGAACGCCCGAAGGACTTTTCCTTCAATCGAAACGAGTTGATACTTATGCCTACCTGCCGCCACACTGACCCGTTCGCTGACGAGCTGCTCAACGAATTCATAAATACGCCCGCGGGCAAGGACGACATGGTATTCATTCTGTGGGGTCACAGCTACGAGCTGGATTACGGCACAAAACTCGGCTGCTATGAGCACATAGAGCGTCTGTTTCAAACCGTATCGCACGCAAATGACATACGCTTTGTCACAAACCGCGAGCTTTACGAAACGTGATCAAAGAGTGATTTCCGCTTTTCTGCCCTGTACAAACAGAATAAAGAAGATAAATGCTTCTACCGAAAGTCCGAAGAAGAAACCTGCGAGACCACCTAAACCAGCTCCCAGCGCTGCAACTATATAAAACCGCGCGCCATATTCCTTCTGAACATCCTTAAATCCTATTTTCTTTTTTTCCTGCTCAATGACCTTGGCCTCTTCCGCCGCCTTCTTCTCGGCATCAGTCATCTTGCCATCGACATCCTCGTCGTAGTCTTCGCGGCTTCTTACACCTGCTACCATTCTTCGGGTAACTACATTCAGGAACAGATACACTACCGCACCGACTACAGCTAGAACTATCGTCATAACTATATTCATACTTTACATCCTTAAACTTTGAGTTTTACTCTAAACTGCCTTCGAGCTCTACTCTTCTACTGGCTTGATCATGATATTTAGCTCATCGAGCTGACTCTGTTCAACCTTAGAAGGAGCATCCATCATGATATCCTGCGCATTCTTATTCATTGGGAAGGCAATAATCTCACGGATTGATTCTTCTCCTGCAAGGAGCATTATCATTCTATCTACACCAGGAGCGATTCCAGCATGTGGAGGTGCTCCATATGTAAATGCATTATACATAGCAGGGAACTTAGCCTTAACTTCTTCCTCGCCCAGACGAACCATTTCAAACGCCTTAACCATAACCTCAGGATTATGATTTCTAACAGCACCTGATGAAAGCTCAACTCCGTTACATACAAGGTCATACTGATCTGCCATTATGCTAAGAGGATCAACCTCTCCAGCCTCTGCCTTCTCAAGTATTTCCTTACCACCTATAGGCATTGAGAATGGATTGTGGCAGAACTCAAGAAGTCCTGACTCTTCTCCTATCTCATACATAGGGAAATCTACTATCCAGCAGAACTCGTATCTTTCTTTATCCATATGGCCTTCGCACTTAGCGCCCAGCATCTTAACTGCAACACCAGAAATCTTCTGAGCAAGTGTCTTCTTACCAGCACCAACTACAACAAGAGAATTTGGTTCAAGACCAAGCTTCTTAGTAATAGCCTCAGCTATGGCTGGATCTGCATTTATAAACTTAGCTATTCCACCAGCGATAGCACCATTTTCATCACACTTGAACCAATAAGCCTTTGCACCTGCCTGAACTTCTATATCTGCGCAGATTGCATCTATCTGCTTTCTAGTAAGTGTGCAGTTTGAAACAGGAACAGCCTTTATAACATTTCCACTAAATGGTTCAAAGCCACAAGAC
Source organism: uncultured Lachnospiraceae bacterium (assembly GCA_902776395.1). GTDB lineage: Bacteria > Bacillota > Clostridia > Lachnospirales > Lachnospiraceae > Eubacterium_Q. The sequence goes on along the minus strand of CACYQC010000076.1, from coordinate 5,440 downwards.
TCAAGCTCTTCTGTAACATCCTTAACTCTAAGATCTATACGAAGGTCCGGCTTATCTGTTCCGAACTCATCCATCGCCTCAAGGTAAGGTATTCTCATGAATGGAGCCTCTGAAGCGATATTATACTTACCATACTTTGCAAAGATTGGTGGTAGAACATCCTCAACTACTTCAAACACATCATCCTTAGAGGCAAATGCCATCTCCATATCAAGCTGATAGAACTCTCCTGGTGAACGGTCGCCTCTTGCATCCTCATCTCTGAAACAAGGAGCAATCTGGAAATATCTATCAAAACCAGCAGTCATAAGCAGCTGCTTGAACTGCTGTGGAGCCTGTGGAAGTGCATAGAACTTACCCGGATGCTTTCTAGCTGGAACTAGATAATCTCTAGCTCCCTCTGGTGAAGAAGCTGTAAGGATAGGAGTTGTGATTTCAAGGAATCCATGCTCTATCATCGCGCTTCTAAGAGCAGCAACTACGTTACATCTAAGAACAATATTATTCTTAACCTCTGGATTACGAAGATCCAGATAACGGTACTTGAGACGGAAGGTCTCATCTGCTTCTCTAGAATGATTTATCTCAAATGGAAGCTCTGCGTGGTAGTTTCTACCCAGAACCTCTATCTCCTCAGGAACGATTTCAATCTCTCCTGTAGGTATATTCTTATTAATGTTACTTCTCTCACGTACTGTACCAGTAACCTTGAGAGTAGTTTCCTTGTTAAGAGGCTTGATTACAGACATCATCTCTTCTGTCTCAACAACCACCTGAGTGATTCCATAGAAATCTCGCATTACAACGAAGGCAAGGCTTCCGCCGACCTCTCTAACATTTTCCATCCAGCCAACGATAGTAACCTTCTCGCCGACATTTTCTTTTCTTAACTCAGCACAAGTATGAGTTCTTGATTGCATTTTCTTTTCCTCCGTTAAAATTCTCTATCTGAAAAGAACTCAACAAACTCTGTATAGCCCTCTTCCTGCATTTTTTCTTTCTGGAACTTCTTGTTCTTCTTCATGATTGAAACATTTACTATAGTTCCAGCATCACGTTCCTGCTTAGCAAGAGCCATAATCTTCTGCATCTTCTCAGCTGGCATATTCTTCTCTACGAGATAAGCCTTTCTAGAACCAGTTCCAGGAACCTGGAAGTTATTTTCAAGCAGAAGCATAACTATTCTCTCAAATCCAATAGAGAAGCCTACTGCTGGAGTAGCCTGGCCAGTAAACTTACCTATCATTTCATCGTAACGTCCACCGCCACCGACGGATCCGCCGTACTCATCCATTGATATCTCGAAGATTGGACCTGTATAGTAGGACATTCCACGAACCAGTGTAGGGTCAAAGCTGATTCCGAAGTCTGCCGCCTTAGCACCCTCAACGCTTGTAATGATTGTTGATAGGTTTTCTGAAACCTCTGCATCCAGGTAGTCACCAAGTGTTTCCTTAATTGACTTAATATTTTCTATACTAATCTTAGCCTTGTCATCAGCTGAAACTTTTGCCTCTGACTCAGCATCATTTCCTACTAGCTTCTCATATAGACCTAGATACTTCTCAACAGTTTCCTCTGCATAACCTTCCTTCAGGAGTTCTTCCTTAACTCCATCAAGACCAATCTTATCCATCTTGTCGAGGATAATAAATACAGTATCATAGTCTCTTTCAGCAAAACCGCTGTAGGCAGCCATTGCCTTGAGTATTCTTCTATCATTTATTCTGATAGTAAAGTTCGAAAAATCAAGCTTTCCCAGTAAAGTAGTTGTCGCAAGGATCAGCTCTATCTCAGCAATGATTCCTGGCTCACCAAGTATATCTATATCGCACTGCATGAACTGACGATATCTTCCACGCTGTGGACGATCGGCGCGCCATACATTTCCCATCTGCAGAGCCTTGAATGGTGAAGGCAAGTCATTCGCATTATTTGAATAATATCTTGAAAGTGGAAGGGTCAGATCATAACGAAGTCCTGAATCTGTAAGTCCTGATGTATCAGGCATTAGAACATTTTCAAACTCTGGATCATCTGAATCTGCTATCATCTTGCGAACTGAAGATGTCAGCTTATCTCCTCTCTTAAGTACTTTGAAGATTAGCTTCTCATTTTCTCCACCCTGATTACTGCTCAGGTTCTCGATATGCTCTACCGCAGGAGTTTCAACAGATGTAAAGCCAAAGGTCTTATAAGTTTCCTTGATCAGACCTATGGCATAATCTCTTATCTCCATCTCCCTTGGGAGTATGTCCTTCATACCTGTAACAGGTTTCTTCTTCATTGCCAATTAATTTTCCTCCATACTACCTAAATATCTTAATTAGAAATCTAACTCTTTATTCTTAAATATCTGCATAGCTATAAATGTAGGGAGCGCTACCCAGAATACCAAAAATGCCAAGAACCAAAGTGCACCAGTACCAAAGGATGATGCCTGCACAACCTTTGTTGCCATTCCTGAAATAACATAATCACCTAGATTAAAATCTGTATCTCTCAAAAATGGAAGCAGGCTAATTGCTGATATAATAATATCGAACACGCTTGCACCTAGAAGAATATAGAATACCAGTCCAAGCACACCATTCTGTGTTCCATAGACAAATATCATCGATACGGCACTAAAGCCAATAATACAAAGTATCTCATCCAGATTAGTCTGAATGGTATCCCCTATTGTCTTCATATCAACTCCACCTATAAGGCCGAAGATCAGTATACCTAAAAGGAAGACAATATAAGCTTCAATAACAATTACTATTATCTCAATTAATCTAGCAAGGATAAGCTTGTCCCTTGATAGACCATGTCCAATAGCAGTCTGCATGGATTTACTCTTGAAATCATCACCTAAAACTGCATTGAATACAGGAATACCCAACATAAGAGTATTAAATCCAAGTGTAGCACTAAGTATCAAAAAGAATCTATCAGGCCCCTTATCGCCAGAGGTTCTTGCAACTATTCCGGCTATAGCTATTATCAGCATAATTATTATAGACATAATTATGAGGCCCTTTTTTCTTTGAACCCTCAGTATATCAGCTTTTATACAATTACGCATCTTCGCCACCTCCTATCAGATCAAAGTAATAATCCTCTAACGAAACCTTGGTTCTGTCTGTTGACAGTACATCGATTCCATTATCTGATAGAAGCTTCGTTGCTTTATCAACATTAGATGCAGCGATGCTTAGAGAAACCGTATCCTCCTGTTTGCTAAAATCATCTGGAGACAGTTCCTTCATTACGACGCCTTCATGAATGATTCCAAAGCGATTAGCAGTATGTTCAAGCTCGCCTAGGATATGAGAAGAAACGATAATAGTTTTACCCTCTTCCTCATTCAGCTTCTTAAACATTGTTCTTATATCATGAATACCCTGAGGATCCAGACCATTAGTCGGTTCATCAAAAATCAAGATGTCCGGATTACCCAGCATGGCATTTGCTATACCAAGTCTCTGCTTCATTCCCAGAGAATACTTCTTGGCCGCCACCTTAGCTGCATCATTATTAAGACCTACAAGCTCCAGAACCCTATCGACTTCCTTCTCGTCTTCGATTCCCTTGAGACGTCTAAAGTAATGCAGGTTTTCTCGACCATTTAAATAATCGTAGAAATTAACACCAACAAAGAAACCAATATTTCTACGATTTAGACGGTTCTCATTCTCATCCTTTCCGCCTAATATTGAAATCTTACCACTCTCATACTTGGATAATCCAAGTATTGTTTTGAACAGCGTAGTTTTACCTGCACCATTCTTTCCAACTACTCCGTAAAGATCCCCCTTATTGATGTGCATATCCACACCCTTAAGGATTTTTTTCGGTCCATAACTCTTTTCAAGCCCTTCTATGGAGATAACTACTTCACTCATGTAAAACCTCCTTAGTATTATTATAGTATTACTTTATTGACCTAGAATCTACGCCGGCAGATTTCCTCTCCAGCATCTCGTCTATTCGCGAGATATACTCTTCAACGCTCTTCACATTTTCAACTCTATCGACTCTTGTGGTCACTCCATTTTCCACACTCAGAAGTCGGGTAATGCCACCTGCTCCAGCAGCAAATGTGTCAAGCCGCTCTTCCATTATAAATACATTGTAGAGACATTCAAGTCCTTTCTGAGAATATCCTACATTTTCAAGATTTCCGGCAATATTCTTCTGGCGATACAAATAGTATGGATGAAGTCCCCATTTGTAGGCTCTCTTCGCCGCCATACTAAGCATCTCCTCGGTATCATGATTTATCTCATCTCTAAATTCGTCATATCTGACATTCAGATTTGCTGACCTCTTAATAGCAAGAGAATGCACCGTCAGTGATTCCGGTGCCAGCTTCTCTATCTCGTCCAATGTATACTGCATATCTGCAACATTTTCTCCGGGTAGACCAGCTATTATATCCATATTTATGTTATCGAAGCCCGCCTTGCGCGCCTTTTCCATAGTCCATCTGACTTCCGCCGGCGAATGCGCCCTTCCAATTGTCCTGAGAGTATTAGCATTCATTGTCTGAGGATTGATACTTATTCTGGTACAACCAAGTCTCTTCATAACCTCGAGTTTGTCCGGCTTAATGCTATCCGGTCTTCCAGCCTCAACCGTGAATTCCCTTAGGAACTGTGTATCGAAGTTCTCATTTATAGAATTCATTATATCTGCAAGCTGTTTTGCAGAAAGGGAGGTTGGTGTTCCTCCGCCTATATAAACAGCTATCAAATGTCTGTATCTATTAAGGTATGAGATGTACTGAAGCTCCTGCTTCAGTGCCTTTATATAATCCTCTACCTTTGACTCATATTCATTTATCGGATATGCCGCAAAGGAACAATAGAGACACCTCGTTGGACAGAAAGGAATACCCACATATAGGCAATAATCTGAAACTGGATCCACGCTCTCCATCAGCTTCTTCTCAGTTATTGCAACATCCGTCGCCAGTTCAGCCTTTTCACTACTTGCATCATAGGTATAATTATAATACTCTACGATTTCATCTCTTTTCTTGCCCTTAGAAAGCATCGAACTAGCTATCTTCGTAGGCCTCATTCCCGTAAGGCTTCCCCAAGGAAGTTCTAGCTTGGTATATTCAGATAGAAGTCTATATATAGCAAGCTTCAACTTATTACGATATCTTTTTCTATTCTTATAATCGCCGTAAATGTATGCCGAATAAAGAACATGGCCATCCTCTTCGAGTTTAAGACTCGTATTCTTATCCTCGTAGATAGCTGTAAGCATCAGGGTGAAATCAGAGAATCTCTGTCTATCAAACTGAGCGACCTCTTCAGGCTTTGCAGACTTAATTTTCTCAGCAAGAAAAAAGGCCCCTAGCATTGCCCTTAGATCTATCTCATATTCAGTATCATTCTGCACGAGTAATATCATTTTTCTTGTCCTTGTTTATTGTTTATGCAAT
>CACYQC010000075.1 GCA_902776395.1 uncultured Lachnospiraceae bacterium | reverse complement strand
CCTCAGAATTCTTAGCCTTGTTACATAAATTCTTAATACCAGAAGAAAGAATATGTGCAAGTGGAGCCTTGTTGCCCTTCTCATATTCTTTAAGAGCGTCAGATGCAGATGTACGACCAAACTGAATAATATCAGCATATTTCTTAATATCTGAATCTATATTTATAGCTCCTATTCCGCTTGTATATTTAGGACCTGTATAAAATGCCTTATCCTCCGGCTTTGCATTAGCAAATCTAGGATCCTTTGCCGCAGCCTCTGGCGTAAGCGCTCCCGCGAAGGCTATCGCTACAAAGTCCTTCTCTGAAAGAGTTCTCTCTCCAGCTCCATACTTTGCAACAGCCTTAAATCTTTCATTTATTGGCTTAAATGTTCTAAGCTTGGAGTTACCTCCTATACCATCAAAAGCGGCCATAAGCGTTTTATTAGACTTATCAAACTCTCTTCCATATAGTCCTTCTATCGCAGCAAGATTTGCCTTAAACCTATTAGGAATAAACATTCTATTATTTTCTGTCGCATCCAGCTTCTCTTTTTCTTTAGCCAGTCCCTTATCGGTCCATTTCTGATATATTTTACCAGTACTAAAATCTCCCTCAGGGGTTGTAATAGTATGGTGCTTATAATCGTCAGCATTTATATAGTTCTCATGTTTAGGGTCTACACCCCTGATACTATTGATTCTAGCTATTTCTTTTCTAAACTGAGACTCTGGGAGAACCTCTGCCATAATCGCAAGGATGGCATCTACTCTATCTCTACCGAAATCATTACGTCTGACCTTCTCCTTGCCGACCATATACTTAAGGCATTCTTTACCCAGTTCTTCCTTTAGAAGATGAGCCTTCGTATACTCTCCGCCAGATATTAGACTATCTAGACTAGTCACATCCTTTACTATCTTTTCAAATAGAGGTGCATTCTTACCACTCTTTTTATCAATTGTATCCGTTAACTGATTCTTAGCAGCGCGAATAAGCATTAGATTAGTGTCGTTTATTTCTTTACTATAAAATGAATCAAGAGTATTTGTATTATTAAACAGTGAAGGTTTATAATCTAGAATCTCTTTTCTAAACTTTTGATAACCCTCGACCAGAACCTCTTTTGCGCGGTTCTGGATCATTATATTTCCAGCCTCATCCAGCCACTTAAGCACAGCAGGGTCTCTAACAGGAATAGGTTGACCCGGCACCTTAACGGTTGGTATTTTGATTTCACTTCTAGCTGACTTTCCTAGTTCGTACTTAGCCTTTTCTTCTGGAGATAGTCTATCGACAAGCCCCTTATTTATATTTTTAAAATCTATACTTTCTTCTTCTTCTAAAATCAGAGGCTTACCCGTCTCTAAATTAGGCATATTAAGAGATACATAGAACTCATTAAGACCCTGATCCAACATTCCAGTTTCCGAAAGCGCTCTATTTACAATATATGTTGCTTTAAATTCTCTATAAGGATCATCCTCAGGAAAAATCTTCTTCATTTCCTCAACTTCATCAGCAAGCATCATAAATATCTTCATTTCAACAACAGCAAGCTTTGTATATACTTCCTTCTTTGTTTCAGGCGTTCCATCTGCATAGATTTCTTTTCTAAGCATATCGCCTATTTCTTCTACAAATTTCTCATCTCCCTCAGATACGCCTACCTGACCAGGGAGTCCGAGCGCTTCACGAACTTTAATTGCCTCTTCTTCGTTCTTACTATTATTTGAAGCCTCGAGAGAAGCCCTCTCATCTACTGAATAATAATCAGTAGCTATAATAAAATTTCTAGAGGTAAGATGAAGATAATACCAAACCTTATCCTCAAATCTATCCAGACTATTAAAAGTTTTTAATATTTTTTCCTTCTGAGCCTTTGTTAAACTATGATCCTTTGGCATAATCCTAGCCTCCCATAATAATTTTTAAACTTAAAAATCATTCTACAACACAAAGTATAACATAAGCGCAACACTTTTCAGTAATAATTTAAAAAAATAAAGGGCATGCCGCACAAACGACATGCCCTCTCATACTCAGATCAGATATTAATAATTAACTATCTTACCGAAATCAGCCTTAAGTGAAGCACCACCAACAAGACCACCATCAATGTCAGGCTGAGCAAAAAGCTCTGCTGCATTTCCAGCATTTACAGATCCGCCGTACTGAATACGTACAGCCTCAGCTGTTGCTGCATCATAGATCTCAGCGATGCAATCTCTGATACCCTTACATACTTCCTGAGCCTGCTCAGTTGTAGCAGTCTTACCAGTACCGATAGCCCAGATTGGCTCGTAAGCGATAACAAGATTCTTAACATCATCAGCTGCAACGCCCTGAAGATCTGACTTAATCTGAAGTCTGATCCAATCCATTGTAACGCCCATTTCTCTCTGCTCAAGGCTCTCACCACAGCAAAGGATAGGTGTAAGACCAGCTTCGATAGCCTTCTTAACCTTCTTGTTAAGTGTGCAGTCGCACTCCTTGAAGTAGTCACGTCTCTCTGAGTGACCAATGATAACATACTTAACACCTGCATCTACAAGCATTTCTGCTGAGATTTCACCAGTGTAAGCACCCTTATCCTCGAAGTACATATTCTCAGCACCAACTTCTACGTTAGTACCCTTAACAGCCTCAACAACAGGTACGATGTCGATAGCTGGTACACAGTAAACTACATCTACTGCATCATTTACAACGAGATCCTTCAGCTCTGCAACAAGTTCTACAGCCTGTGAAGGAGTCATGTTCATTTTCCAGTTTCCTGCGATTATCTTCTTTCTTGCCATTTTTATATTATCTCCTAATATTATTTATCATTTGCTGCTGCTACACCAGGAAGCTCCTTACCTTCAAGGAACTCAAGTGAAGCTCCACCACCAGTTGAGATGTGGCTCATCTTGTCGCCAAATCCAAGCTGGTTACAAGCTGCTGCAGAATCACCACCACCGATGATTGTTGTAGCATCTGTCTCAGCAAGTGCCTCTGCTACTGCTATAGTACCAGCTGCAAGTGTAGGGTTCTCGAATACACCCATAGGTCCGTTCCAAACAACTGTCTTAGCTGTCTTAGCTGCTTCAGCGAAGAGAGCTCTTGTCTTCTCGCCGATATCAAGACCTTCTTTATCAGCAGGAATGCTATCTGAACTAACTGTTTCTACGTCGATAGGTCCATCAATTGGATCAGGGAATCCAGCTGCAACTACTGTATCAACTGGAAGAAGGAGCTTCTTGCCAAGGGAGTCAGCCTTTGCAAGCATTTCCTTACAATAATCAATCTTGCTGTCATCAACAAGTGAAAGTCCAACCTCTTTCCCCTGAGCCTTAAGGAATGTGTAAGCCATACCACCACCGATGATAAGTGTATCACACTTCTCAAGAAGGTTAGAGATAACATTAAGCTTGTCAGCAACCTTAGCACCACCAAGGATAGCTACGAATGGACGAACTGGGTTCTCTACTGCATTTCCAAGGAAATCGATTTCCTTCTGCATAAGATATCCAACTACAGCTGTATCAACATACTGTGTAACACCAACATTTGAGCAGTGAGCTCTGTGAGCTGTACCAAATGCATCGTTTACGAATACATCTGCAAGTGAAGCAAGATCCTTAGCAAATGCCTCACCATTCTTTGTCTCTTCTGGACGGAAACGTGTATTCTCAAGAAGGATAACCTCTCCATCATTCATAGCATTAACTGCCTCAACTACATTTGGTCCAACTACTTCTGGATTTGGAACGAACTTAACTTCCTGTCCAAGAAGCTCTGAAAGACGAACTGCAACTGGAGCAAGTGTCTTAGTCTGCTTATCCTCTTCTGTCTTAACCTTTCCAAGGTGTGAACAAAGGATTATCTTACCACCATCAGCGATAAGCTTTTTGATAGTTGGGAGTGCAGCTACGAGTCTGTTCTCGTCTGTGATTTTTCCGTCCTTAAGTGGAACGTTGAAGTCACATCTTACAAGCACGCGCTGTCCCTTTACGTTAATATCGTCAACTGATTTCTTATTTAGTGACATTTTCTTACCTCCTATTATCTTATTACCAAGGGCAGAACCTGTGGTAAATATTTGTTTCGTAAAAATGGGCCCGGCCCCTAGAGACCGGACCCCATTCTTAGGTCTTTTTTAAAGTCGATGACTATGCAAGCTCAGCGAAGTACTTGATTGTTCTAACCATCTGTGATGTATAAGAATTCTCATTGTCATACCATGATACTACCTGTACCTCATAGAGGTCATCAGCGATCTTAGATACCATAGTCTGTGTTGCATCGAAGAGTGAACCAAACTTCATACCGATAACGTCTGAAGAAACGATTGGATCCTCGTTGTAACCGAAGCTCTCGCTTGCAGCAGCCTTCATTGCAGCATTGATGCCATCAACTGTTACGTCAGCACCCTTAACTACAGCTGTAAGGATTGTTGTAGAACCTGTTGGAACAGGAACTCTCTGAGCTGATCCGATAAGCTTTCCGTTAAGCTCTGGGATAACAAGTCCGATAGCCTTTGCAGCACCTGTTGAGTTAGGTACGATGTTAGCAGCACCAGCTCTAGCACGTCTAAGGTCACCCTTTCTGTGTGGTCCGTCAAGGATCATCTGGTCACCTGTGTAAGCGTGAATTGTGCTCATGATACCGCTCTGGATTGGAGCATAATCGTTAAGTGCCTTAGCCATAGGTGCAAGACAGTTTGTTGTACATGATGCAGCTGAGATGATCTGATCATCTGCTGTAAGTGTATCATTGTTAACTGAGAAAACGATAGTCTTAAGATCGTTTCCAGCAGGAGCTGAAATAACAACCTTCTTAGCACCAGCGTTGATGTGTGCCATTGACTTATCCTTTGAGCAGTAGAAACCTGTACACTCAAGTACTACATCTACACCAATCTCTCCCCATGGAAGCTCGTTAGCGTCTGCCTTAGCATAGATCTGAAGTGTCTTGCCATCTACAGTAATTGTGTTAGCATCATCATCAGCCTCAACTGTATGAAGATTCTCGCCGATCTTTCCAGCGTATCCACCCTGTGCTGTATCATACTTCAGAAGATGAGCAAGCATTGAAGGCTTTGTAAGATCGTTGATTGCAACTACCTCATATCCCTCAGCACCAAACATCTGTCTGAATGCAAGACGTCCGATACGTCCAAATCCATTAATCGCTACTTTTACTGCCATTTTGTAAATCCTCCTAAGAAATTATATTGATGAATGTCGGCCGAATCCTATACAAAAATATATTTCTCGACCAACTAAACATTCTGCCCTAATATGATAACTTTTTTTCGGGCCAATTTCAAGCACCTATTTGTCAAATTTATTCTATTTTACGCTATTTTTTTCATCGTTTTTCACTTGACTTATGATTACATTGCCTTTTACTATGATATATAGCGTTATTTAAATACATCAAACGACTAGAATTTATATATAAACTGGAGAATATAATGAGTAAACTAGACAATAAATATGATTATCATTTACATAGTCTCTTCTCTTCTGACTGTGAAACTGAGCTTCGAGATATCATAGATTCAGCTAAGTCTCACGAACTAAGAGGCATATATCTTACAGATCATAATGATTTAAACTACCCTGAGACACCAGATAATATAACCTTTGACCTTGATATAGATAGCTATATCACCACTCTTTCTGAGCTTTCAATGGAACTTCTGCCAGATTTTGATCTAAGAATAGGTGTAGAGCAAGGGGTTATGCCTTCTACCTGTGAGGAGCTAAACAGCTACAGTACTAAACATCCAGGGATTGATTTCATCATCTGCTCTTCACATGTAGTAGACAGTCTTGATCCCTACTATTCAGAAGCCTTTAAGAATCCAGATGGTTCTTACAAGGACGTAAATGTTATCTACAGACATTATTTTGAAGATATTCTCTACAATGTAGAGCATTTTAGTGATTATAATGTATATGGTCATTTGGATTATATATTCAGATATGGTCCTGAGAAGGTTACTGCCGAGTCCTTTTCTAAGAAGCATTTTCCTGCTCTTAAAGAGCTGATCCACGAAATCCTGAAGGTAATCATTGAAAATGGTAAAGGTATAGAAATAAATACCGGAAGCCTATATAGAGGCATGGACTACATGCATCCACATGTAGAAATACTTAAAATGTATAAAGAACTGGGCGGAGAAATTCTAACCTTCGGAAGCGACGCTCACGATACTGAACATATTGGCTATATGATAGAGGACGCCGCCGAACTGGCCCAAGCTATTGGTTTTAGATACTTCAGCACTTTTAAAGCTATGAAGCCAGAGTTTATAAAGCTATAAAAAAGAAAGCCTAGTTCTTAGACTTTCTTTACGTATATAACAACTACAAATCCATTATCATTGTAATATTCAAATCCTCCGCCCTGCCTTTCAACATAGTTTTTGACAAGGTAGAGGCCGAGGCCATAACCGTTTTTCTCTTCTGTTCCGCTTCCGCGGTAGAACTTTTCTACAACGAGCGGGAGTTCATCCTTCGGAACACCAGGTCCAGAGTCCCTAACAGTAATCTTGATAAATCTATCCTTGCCACCACTTACAGATGGCATTTCTTCTGTTTCTTCAAAGCTTACATGGATGTCTGTACCAGCGTATTTATAGGAATTTCCAACTATATTATCTACAACCTGTTCCATACGGAGTTTATCCATATAGACGAGACATTCATGGATATGATTGTCTAGAATTATATTTCCATAGTCCTTTAAACTCGTGAAATAACTCTCTATTAGCTTTGAATCATACTCCTCAACGGATACAGATATCTCTTCCAAGTCATCAATAGTTGCATGTAGGACATTTTGCACGAGCTTATTTATTGTCTCAGCTTTCTGTGAAATAAATCCAACCTTTTCTTCGATTCCAGATATCTCGCCGAGTTCATCACCGGTTTCCTTCTTCTTTGATATCTGCATTTCAAGGACCTCACAAGTCGCTTGAATAGTAGCTATAGGAGTCTTAAGGTCGTGGCTCAGCTCAGCTACCATTTGCCTCTTCTCGTTTTCAGCCTCTAGTTCTCTCAGCTTTGACTTCTTAAGTTCTTCTCTCATGAGGTCAAAGCTTTCAGTAAAATCAATAAATCTTAGGTTCTTATTAACAGGAATAGGGATATCCAGATTACCCTTTGCTATTTCTGTAGCATAGTTCTGAAGCTGAGTTATAGGCTTAATCTCTGCAAAATAGAAATATGCTAGCAGAAGGTAACCAAGGATCATAATAAATACCCAAAAGGCTAACAGATATATAAGCATCTTCTGCTTGAATTCATTCATATTCTCATTTAAGCCATTCCATATCTGCTTATATAATTGCAGCTGTTCATCAGTATATGTTCCAGGAACATCAAAACTGACATTAGACTTTATGTAAACCATAACAGTTATAATCATACAGGTTAACATAACTATTGTATATAAAATTATAACTTTTCTGAATTTGTTCATTTTTCAGTTTCCTCAAATATATAGCCTGTTCCCCAAATAGTCTTTATATACTTAGGATTATTGGGATCCTCTTCGAGCTTCTCACGAAGCTTTCTGATATGCACATTCAGGGTGCCATCCGAGTAAAAGGTGTCTCCCCACACCTCTTCGAATAGCGCGTCCTTTGTAACAATTGCATTCTTATGGTTATAAAGGCATTTTAGGAGAGCAAACTCCTTAGCCTTTAGCCCTATACGTTTTCCATTCAATATAACCGATAGAGTCGACTCATCTAGCTGTATTACACCAGCCTCGCCGTCCTTACCACTTGTAGTCACTTCCTTTGAAGAGAGCTCCTTTAGCTGCTCAACCTTCTTCAGATTCAGTTTTACCTTAGCAAGTAGAACCGCCAGACTATAAGGCTTCTTGATATAGTCATCTCCACCGATGCTAAGTGCAACGAGTACATCGTCATCGCTCTGGCGCGCGGAAATAAAGAGGATCGGCGTGTCATATTTTTCGCGCAACTGTTTGCAGAGCGCAAAGCCGCTCTCGTTGCCGAGATTGATGTCCAAAAGGAATATATCAGCGGTATTATCTTTCAAAAAAGAAAGGCATTCTTCAGAAGACGCGCACACTGCACAGGTTACTCCGAACATCTCGAAGTATTC
>CACYQC010000074.1 GCA_902776395.1 uncultured Lachnospiraceae bacterium | reverse complement strand
TGGAACCTTAAGAGTAGTTCCGTCTTCGTAATCAGATGGTATTCTTTTAATTTTACCTTCTAGTAATCCTAGTCCCTTTACTCCAGGTGTTTCATCACTTTCATCAAAAAGTAGCTGAAGACCAAGACATATTCCTAGAAATGGTTTTCCAGTTTTTGCATATTCTTTAATTGTTTCAACAAGGTTTCTAGAATGAAGCTTTTCCATAGCGACGCCAAATGCACCTACGCCAGGAAGTATAACACCATCACTAGCAAGGATTTTCTCCTTGTCGCTTGTGATTTCAACTTCTTCTCCGAGAAATTCTATAGCCTTTTCGACGCTCTTTATATTACCAGCATCATAATCAATTATTGATATCATAATTATCCTCTACATTAATAAACAGCTTCCGAAAATACCCCGAAAGCTGTTTATCTTTACTTAAAAATCATTCTGTGTGTTGATAATAGGAAATGAACCAGCTGTTTTCCCATTAAATACGTAATAAACTCTGTCGTCCTCTGGTTTAATATAAAGTTCCAACTTCTTTAAGTCTGAGGCCTTCTTGCCAAGATCTTTCCAGATTTTTTTAGCCTCTGCAATTAACTCACTTTGCGAAACTTGTTCACCATAGAACTCAACATAAATATTTTCCTTCACGAGACACCCCTCCTTCTCATTATTTGGACATTTTTAAGTTTATCATACTGAGTTATTTGTATCAAGTTCGAAATAGAATACTACTCCTCCATCAGTATTATAAACTCCATAATCCTTATTATGTGCTTTCATAATAGCAGCGACGATCGATAGTCCAATTCCTGAACCGCCATAGCTTCTGGTTCTAGCTGCATCAGTTTTATAGAACTTGATGAAAAGCTTCTCCAGATCTTCGTCTGCTATATTATTACCGTCATTATAAACATTAACTCTTAGTACATCACCTTTATCATCTATCCAAACCTTAATCTCTCCATCATCCTTGACGTAGTGAATAGCATTTGTCAGATAATTAGTAATGACTTCTTCTATCATAAAACTGTCAGCCCATACATAATGCTCATTTATCTCATTAAAGATAATATTTACACTATCCTGAACAAGAACAGACGAATTCTTAATAATCACTCTTATAAGCTTTGTAATATCGAATCTCTCTATGGAAATGTCATCTCCAGTTTCTAACTGATTTAAATCTATCAGTTTCATTACAAGCTCATTCATTTTGGAGGCTTCGTCCGATATAACATCGCAATAATAAGCTATATCCTCGGGTTCAGTAGCAACTCCACTCTTAAGTCCCTCGGCATATCCCTGAATAATAGCTAGAGGAGTCTTGAGCTCATGAGATACATGAGATAGGAAATCGCTACGCATCTCCTCTATTTGTTCTTTCTTACGAATATCATTAGAAAGCTCAATATTTGCATTCTTTAGATCTTTAATAGATAACTCAAGTGTACTAGATAGGTTATTCATACTTTCTCCAAGTTCACCTATCTCATCTCTACTCTTAATCTCGACCTTCGCACTGAAGTCCATATTTGCCATTCTTCTGGCAACTCTGTTCATTTCAATTATTGGTCTAGAGAATATATTAGAAATAATAAGTACAACTAATAACTCAAAAACAAGTATTGCAAAGGCTATGCTGGTAAACATTCTAGAAGCAAAGTCGATACTCTCAGTTATGCTATCTACAGAGGTTCTAAGAACAACAACATAGTCATTATCCAGCAGACCAATCAGGTCATAATATGTTCCAGTTTGCTTTTCATTACCAGAACCATATTCAACTTTATTTTGAACTATGACATACCTTTTTGGCTTATATTTAAGAGAATCAACATCATAAGAATCAATTAAACTCTTTAATTCCAGAGTTGATTTCTCATTCATTTTTACTGAGGAGAATATATCAAAATCCTTAGGATCAATTATAAAAACAGACGCTCCAGAAGGATTTTCTATATAACCATATAAGCTTTCTATCTCATTATTTTTGATAAGTAAAATGCTCTCGTCATCATTTATAAAATTGTTACAGGAATTATAAGTCTGAACGAGCATATTCTTGGTATGTGTTATATAGAATTGATCAATAAAACGATTACTGAGCGTCCATGAAATAACAATCGTAATAAGAGTAACAATAAAAACCATTATTGCTATCTTAAATCTGATAGATTGTCTAAAACGCGAATTCATCACTAATTAACCTCGAATTTATATCCTACAGCTCTTATTGTCTTAATATATGCACCCTTTATACCCATCTTTGCACGAAGCTTCTTAACATGAGTATCAATAGTTCGAGCATCACCAAAATAGTCATAGTTCCAAACACGGTTGAGTATATTATCTCTTGTGAGTGCTCTACCTTCATTAGTTATAAAATATTCTAGAAGCTCAAATTCCTTGAAGGATAGTTCTATCTCTGAACCATCTATTGTAACTCTATGAGCAACCTTATCTATAACAATTCCACCTGACTCTATTAGGTCGGTCTTCTCTTCTCCGCCTGTACGCCTAAGAACAGCTTCAACTCTTGCTACAAGAATCTGAGGACTAAAAGGTTTTGTGATATACTCATCAACCCCTATCTCAAAGCCCTTTAACTCGTCCTTTTCAGTAGATTTTGCTGTAAGCATGATAATTGGAACCTGAGATATTTCTCTAATAGCTTTACTAGCCTCATATCCGTCCATTTTAGGCATCATAACATCCATAATGATAAGTGATATATCATTATTATTAGCGAAGATATTATAAGCTTCTTCACCGTCTCCAGCTTCCATTACATAATAATTATTCTTAGTTAGGAAGTCTTTTACTAGTTTTCTTAGTCTAGGTTCATCATCAACTACAAGTATTTTTGTTTCGCCCATTTTATATACCCCCAATATTTCTAAAAAGGACAAGCGGCCATTCTACCACTTGTCCTTAAGTTTATTCTGGATCAGTGCTTGTTGCATCTCCAGATGATGCATCAACCATTTTTGATGTCTGGAATTCACCAATAATCTCTATATTGTAATTTTCACATAGACGCTTAAGCTCGTCTTCATACATTTTAAGATATGTCTCTGAATCATCAATACACTGTGATGCGTCTCCAAGCTTTGCACTATCGAGTCCGTTTATTGCATCAACAACACATTGAATAGCGTCTCTCTGACTTGAAGCGGATTTAGCAAATAGATCTTTAAGGTTCTGAACCTCAGCATTCTCGTATTTAAGTGCATCAAGATTTGCAAGATATGTATCATACGAAGTTAATGCTTCACTTTCAAGCTTTGTTTTCCAGGACTCTGAATCCTGACTGGATGAGTCTTTGAAATATTCATTATATATAGATACAGCATTATCTCTGTCAGCAGCTATACCTGGAAGGTCTTCATTAACAAGTTTAACGATTTCTTCCTGTACACTTGCTCCAGTAGCTTCATCTTTATCCTTTTTCTTTCCACAACCAACAACACTGAAAATCATTGCTGTAGCAAGAACTAATGCAAGTATTCTTTTCTTCATAATTAATAGTTCTCCTCTTATGTAAGATTTGTTCTTTAACGCTCTATATTTTACCACAAGAGCAATATGGTGTCAAAAATGCCAGTTATTTATTCTTATATTCTTCGTATAGATCCGGCCTATACTTTTCGGTAATTTCAAGGGCTTTTTGCTCTCTCCACTCAGCTATTAATTTGTGATTACCTGACATAAGTACCTGTGGAACCTCTAGTCCCTCATATACAGGAGGTCTAGTATACTGAGGATATTCTAATAGCCCATTATAAAATGACTCGTCTATGGCGCTATCATCGCTTCCAAGTACTCCACTTATCTGTCTTGTTATAGCATCCATTATAAGTACCGAAGGAAGCTCTCCACCTGTTAGAACAAAATCACCAATAGACACATATTCCGGCTCGATTAGTTCTATAGCTCTTTCATCAATTCCTTCATAATGTCCACAAAGGAAAATGATATCTTCTTCTTTAGCTAGTTCATTAGCCATAGCTTGATCAAATGTTTTTCCTCTTGGTGACATATATAGCACTCTAGGCTTATGACCTATCTTAGCTATTAGATCTTTATAACATAGCCATACAGGTTCAGCCTGTATAAGCATACCTGAACCACCACCATATATATAATCATCTACATGTTTAGTTTTATTTTGGGCAAATTCTCTGAAATTAACGGTATCAAGAGTTATTATTCCTTTACTAAGAGCTCTTCCCATAATGCTGTGATTCATAGCAGCTTCAATAAGCTCTGGAAATAGAGTCATTACATGATAATTCATAATATTTTCCTTTATAATTTGGAAATTTCCTACATACCCTTTACTATATTAACCTCAATAGTACCTGTCTCTATATCAACATCTTTAATAAAGTCAGGAATATCGAGAATAAATTTCTCTGTTCCATCCGTGCATTTAACTATAAAAATAGTTTGGTCCGCTTCATTTTCGGTATAATCAGCGACCTCTCCAATTGTTTCTCCTTCAGAAATAACCTTGAAGCCAATTGTGTCGGCAAGATAAAACTCACCCTCTTCAAGAGGTATAGCATGTTCTCTATCAACATATAAATCTGAACCCTTTAAAGCCTCAACTTCTTCTATACTATTATATTCTTCGAATTTTAGTACAGGCATATTCTTTTTATATTTACAGCCTGTTACATGAAGGAGCTTATATTCTCCGTTCTTAAGAATATAACATTCCTTTAATTCTCTAAATCTCTCTAAATCGTCTGTCGTTGGATATAGAGAGATTTCACCCTTTACACCATGAACTGATGTAAACTGGCCTATTCTAAAATAATCATTCATTAGATTTCCTCTGTTTTGTAAAATAAACCATAATTTAACTAAGCCGTGGACTAGCCACGGCTTATAATTATCTGATATCTACAATAACCTTTTTGTCGCCTTTTGATGCAGCAGCTTTTACTACTGTTCTTATAGATTTTGCGATACGTCCGCCCTTACCTATAACCTTACCCATATCTTCAGGAGCTACTGTAAGCTCGATGTTGATAGTATTATCATCAGTAGTTTCCTTTACTACAACGCTATCTGGATTGTCGACAAGAGATTTTGCGATGAGTTCAACTAAATCTTTCACTTGCGATTACCTCCAGGTTATTTATTTCTCTACACCAGCTTCCTTAAGAAGTTTTGCTACTCTTTCTGTAGGCTGAGCACCATTTGCTAACCACTTCTTTGCTGCTTCTTCATCTACCTTGAAAAGTGAAGGCTCCTGATTTGGATCATATGAACCAATCTCATCGATAACCTTTCCATCTCTAGCTGTTCTTGAATCAGCAACTACTACTCTGTAAATAGGGTGCTTCTTGTAACCAATTCTTCTTAATCTGATTTTTACTGCCATTTTTATATTCCTCCATGAAATAAAATAAAATATTATATATCGTAAACCAACTATGTGGCTACATATCACTTATTAGAAACCAAATGGAAATCTCATTCCGCCTCTACGACGTTTCTTGCTTCCCTTACCGCCCATCATATTGGACATCTGTTTCATCATTTTACGGGACTGTTCGAATTGCTTCATAAATCTATTAACTTCGGCAATATCGAGACCACAGCCCTTTGCAATTCTTTGCTTACGACTAACATTTATAAGATCAGGATTTGATCTTTCTTCAGCAGTCATTGACTGAATAATAGCCTTAGGTTTAGTGAGTGCATCCTCATCTATTTCAACATTTCCAAGTTTTTGACTCATACCTGGAATCATGCTCATGAGGTCATTTACACCACCCATTTTATTTATCTGCTCTAACTGATCAAGGAAGTCATTGAAATCAAAGGTTGCTTTACGCATCTTCTCTTCCATCTGCTTAGCCTGATCTTCGTCAATAGCAGCCTGTGCCTTTTCTATAAGAGTTTCTACATCTCCCATTCCAAGGATTCGGCTAGCCATACGATCTGGATAGAAAGGCTCGAGATCTGTGAGTTTCTCGCCCATACCAGCATACATAATAGGCTTTCCAGTAACAGCCTTAATAGAAAGTGCTGCACCACCTCTTGTATCACCATCGAGCTTTGTAAGAACGACACCATCTACACCTATTTCTTCGTTAAATGTTTTAGCAACATTTACTGCATCCTGACCTGTCATTGCATCAACAGTCAGAAGTGTATATGTAACGTCGATATTTTCCTTAACTGCTTTAAGCTCGTCCATCATTTCGGTATCGATATGAAGACGACCAGCTGTATCTATAAATACAAGATTTATATTATGATCTTTTGCATATTTAAGAGCTTCAGTCACTATTTCAACTGGTTTATGGTCTGTACCCATTTCAAAAACAGGAACTCCAACCTTTTCACCATTGGTCTTTAACTGTTCTATAGCGGCAGGTCTATATATATCACAGGCAACCAGAAGTGGTTTCTTACCTTTGTTCTTATATTGACCAGCAAGCTTTGCTATTGTAGTTGTTTTACCAGCACCCTGAAGACCACACATCATAATAATAGTCTGCTCATTACTTGGAAGAAGCTTCATTTCAACTACTTCTTCACCCATGAGTGCTACAAGCTCTTCTTTAACTATCTTGATGACCATCTGTCCAGGATTAAGTCCCTTCATGACGTCTTCACCGATAGCTTTTTCAGTTACTGAATTAACAAAGTTTTTAACGACTTTAAAGTTTACATCGGCCTCAAGAAGTGCTCTCTTGACCTCTTTCATGGCTTCTTTAACATCAGCCTCATCTAGAAGTCCCTTACTTCTAAGCTTCTTGAACACCCCTTGCATCTTATCGCTTAAGCTGTCAAATGCCATTAATATTCTCCTGATTTAAAACTTATCAAAAATCTCACTAGATAAATTGGTTATTTCTCGTAAATGACTATTAAGATTATTCTTTATAGATTTGTCTATCTCAGAATTTTCTAGAGTGTCATTCATTTCAATCACTGAAGCCTTTAGCTCATTCATTTTACCCTGTGCTACTGTAAATCTTTCAAGTAGACCTAGTCTTTCCTCGTAGCCTTCAAGCTTCTTATTTATTCTTCTTATTAAATCAAAGGCAGCTTGTCTTGAACAATCAAACTCTTCAGCAAGTTCTGAATAGCTCATATCATCAAATATCGCTGCTGAAAATACCGACTTTTGATGATCTGTTAGTAACTCGCCGTAGAAATCATATAGTAAAGATTGTCTTAATCTTTCTTCCATAATGACAAGCATTTCTCCTTTACAACGACGATATAATACCAAACCTGACTATGGATGTCAAGTAATAATACTTTATATAGTGTAATAATGCTATTATTGTGTTCTTATTTGAAAGTATTATATTTTATAATATCTTCCTCGGATATGCTGGTTCCTTTGAATCTATATTTATAATAGAGATCAAATAGCTCCTTATATTTCTCTTTATCCTCTGCTTCTATATAATATAGATAGTTATAGAGAGAACCATCATTAGCTCTTAGTTTTCTTAAAGCTTCTTCATCATCTATATTTTTCTCGATTTTCTTACAGGTCTTCTTTACTATCTCTGTCAGCTTTTTCTCAGGTGTAAGGGTTCTAAACCATATAATCCTTGAAATAATGATTATTAATATAACAAATATCGCTACCCCCAGAATTACTCCCGAATAGATTAGGACCGTTTTAAGAATATTTACATCGACTTTTTTATCATCTTTTTGTGTATCCTTAGAATTATCATCTATCTGTGAATAATCGAGATTATTTAAATATTCTTCTAGCGGATCTATATAATCTTCTTTTTCTGCTTCTAGTTCCTCCTCTGTCTTTTGCTTTTTAGGTTTACGTCCCCATGTAAGATCTTCGGATGTAGGATTTCCAGCAGTTGGTTCAAAGGTCATCCAACCTAGCCCTTCGATGTAGGCTTCAACCCAGGCGTGTGCTTCGCTTCCCATGACGTCCTTAGATTCTGTTTTATGCATATATCCACTGACATATCTAGCAGGAATACCTGCATCTCTTAGCATTAGAACCATTGCTGAAGCAAAATGAACACAGTATCCGCTCTTTGTGTCAAAGATAAAGGAATCGATATAATTCTCTTTATCTCTTAAATCAACTGATTTATCATATTTATAAGTTCTTAGATACGTCTCAATAGCTTTAGCTTTTTGATAATTTGAATCTGCATCCTTAGTTATTTCGTAAGTAAGCTCTTTTATTCTGTC
>CACYQC010000073.1 GCA_902776395.1 uncultured Lachnospiraceae bacterium | reverse complement strand
CGAACTCTTAACCACTGCCTGAATAACTGGCTTTATTCCAACTCTCTCGTAGAGCATTCTCATCTTAACTGCAGTTCTGATATTCATTTCATCCGAGTCAAGACATATAAATACGAAAGTAGTCTTGTCGAGACCCATGATCGTATCCGCAAAGGACTTTGTATTAACATTTACCCCCGAATGAATAGTAACATCATAGTGTGAAAGCTCAGGAACCGCTCCCCGGATTATATCTTCCGCTTCAGGATTCTCATCGAAGCCATCTATCTTCAGTCTATATCCGTCCATCTGGCAGTACCAAATGAAGCCCTTCATCATTTCCGTTCCATGTCGGCCCAGACCAACTATTACAACGGAAATGTCCTTCATACCATCTTCCGAAGGCACCGCATTATCGAACAGCATCTCTCCTTCATCGTAAAGAGTTCTGTTAACGAGAGACTTGATCTCATTTACACGTCTTACCTTCATGTTGCCATAGTCTGTCTTCGCAAGCAGCATTTCACTTTCAACACCAATAGCGAAAACGTATAGCCTAACATTATCCATCTTCTTATATTCTTCAATGATCTTCAGACCCTGAATCATATTTACCTTCTCATCCTCATCGATGGAGAAGAAGTTGATGGTCGACTTCTTGTAGTGCGTCTTGAAATCAATAGCAAGAATATCTCTTGTGAAGCAGATAGCCTTGATGGACTTCGCGCGCTCTATAAACTCAGACTGCTGCTCATTTGTATCCTCATCAAGACCTGTGAATACGATAAGTGCCTTGCTATTCTTTGCCTTTATATCACTACCCAAAGCCAGAGCCTTCTCACTCAGCTCCGAGAAAATGTATACATCATTGAAATAATTATTGATATATTTGAAGAACGATTTTACATTCTTGAAGAAAGAGATCAAGAATACAAAAGACATGATAGGCGCAACTACATAGTAAATAGAAAGATTTACATTATAGGCGCTTGCAACCCAATCATAAGGACAGTTCCTACTAACGTCTATCAGCGACGTCTCGCCCTCTATAACAAATATCTGAATGGTATTAAAAATAGAAAACAGAGTCACCTGAAGTGACTTGTATAGACTATCCTGCACCAGCGAGTCCTGGATAGGGATAATAAGCATAAATGTAGAAAGAAAAACTCCTCCGAACATGATATTGAAGGGTGTGACCACACGACCGATCTTATATTTACCAAGTCCAGAAGCAATCGCTATAATAACTGCAAGTACTAGAATTGAAAGCGATATTAAATAAAAAATTAACCAGATCATCGAAACACCTCTATCGATAGCCCCTTCATCAGGGAGAAAAAACTTCCAAGCTTTATCTTACCATCTATCCCAAAACATGTAAAGAATAGTAAACATTTAGCCTCGATAGAAAGTAACCCTTAAGTACCGATAGGAAATGCCCTACTCATCGATAACCTCTTCCGCCACAGCCTTCTTAGTTAGTCCTCTGTCCATGGCTTCTCTGATTATATATTCATGAGCCTCCGTCTCACTCATTCCCCTCTGAATAAGTATCAGCTTCGCACGACTCACAAGTCTTTGTTCCTGAAGCTTATCCTCCAGCTTCACGACCTCACGATTCGCCTTTCTTAAAGAATCCTGAACCGCACATAGAAGTCTCACGCTCAGTTCGAGATCCATTTCCTTGACCGGCTTCCTAATAGTAATCACGCCATAATCCACAAGCCTACTCGATATTTCTTTGAAAACTTCAACCGGAACAGCAAAGAGAACTTGCGTATTCTTTTTTTCAGAGATATCCATAACAAAGTCGACCCCCAGACCATCCGTCAGAGGAGCATTTATAATTATCAGATCAAAAGAACGAGCAAGGAGCTCTCTTCTCGCCGCGGAAGCACTCTTTCGAACCTCTATGGAACTGAACCTTCCGCTAGGTAGAGTCTTCTTAACGACAGTATTAAATTGTTCCGAGGATGAAACAATCATGACAGAATACTGACCGCTCATCCTTCCTTTTGAATTTGACTTGTCGTGCATACTACTATATCTCAAAAATAAATAACTACTAAATAAACCACCAATAAAAACTGCTACGAAATGTAATTAGCAGACTTACTGAATATAACTATTAATTACTGACTCCGGAAGAATGCTCCTAACGAACTCACTCTCAGAAGCGAACTTAACTGCCTCTTCCCTTGTCTTAGGAAGCAGACTTCCCTCAGTATCCATTTCCTTTGGAAGAGAAAGCTTATTCTCTATTCCGTATAGACCAGCATATATAAGAAGTGAATATGCGATATATGGATTACTAAAGGCATCTGGTGAACGAAGCTCTGCTCTCATCTTGCCAAGAGAATCATCTATATACATAAGCTCTGAGCCAGCATTTCTAGACCAATTGACCTTGTTAGGTGCAGTGCTGTTTCCGAATCTAGTATAGGAGGACTCTGTAGGATTCAGGAACAGAGTTATCTCCTTGATCTTCTCAATGATTCCAGCAGCTGCGTATTTTACAACATCATTTCCTTCTGCGTCTTTAGCAAATATATTGATGTGATAACCATTTCCCGGCTTATCTGAAAGTGGGACTGGTGAGAAGTCAGCATATAAACCATTTCTATCAGCGATGGTGCTTACTACCATCTTAAATGTAGTTATCTGATCTGCGGCCTTGAGTGGCTTTCCATACTGGAAGTCTATCTCGTTCTGTCCAGGTCCTCTCTCATGATGAGATCTTCCTGGAGTAAGGCCCATCTCTTCTATAGTAAGGCATATCTCACGACGGATATTTTCCCCTCTATCAAGAGGTGCAATATCCAGATAGCCTGCATTATCATATGGCTCCTTAGTAGGAATTTCCTTGTCATCAAGCTTGAAGAGATAGAACTCCATCTCAGAACCAAACTTGAACTCGATTCCCTTATCCTGAGCAGCCTGAACAGCTATGCGAAGCAGATTTCTTGTGTCAGCCTCATAAGGTGTCCCATCAGCTGTACATACATCACAGAACATTCTGAGAACTCTTCCTGTATCTGGTCGCCATGGAAGGACAGCCATTGTGGAAGGGTCCGGCTTGAGGTAAAGGTTAGGTTCCTTATAAGACTCGAAGCCTCTTATCGCTCTGGCATTTATAGATATACCGTCCTTAAATGCATTGTGAATCTCACTTGGCATTATGGAGATATTCTTCTGAATACCATAAGCATCACGGAATGCAAGTCTGATAAACTTCGCATCCTCTTCCTCTATGTATTCCATTATTTCTGCTTCTGTGTATCTCATACTTTATACCTTTCTTTAAAGATTCTTCGCTTACGCTCAGAATGACAAAAACTCTAGATTACCGAGATTCTTGGGGTTATGTCCTCAAGAACATCCAGCAATATCCTAACGGTATCGAGTGAAGTAAACATTGTAACTCCGTTCATGATAGCGCATCTTCTAATCTCAGCACCGTCCTGATAATGCACACCTGAAAGGATAGCTCTGGTGTTGATGATGTAGCTAACATATCCCGCCTGGATAGACCTCAGTACCTCATCGCTACCATCACTCAGCTTACCCTTGATTCTTGTTCTGATTCCATGTTCCTTAAGGAATTCACCCGTACCAACAGTTGCCTCTATATTGAAACCAAGCTCATAGAATCTTCTAACAAGTGGAAGTGCCTCTTCCTTATCCTCATCAGCAAGCGTAACCATTACAGTTCCGTATTCCTTCATCTTGATTCCAGATGCCTGAAGAGCCTTATAAAATGCTCTCTTTAGACTCTTATCATATCCAATTGCTTCACCCGTCGACTTCATCTCAGGGGACAGATAAGCATCCATACCATTTAGCTTCTCAAAGGAGAAGGCAGGAGCCTTAACATACCAATACTTCTGACCCTTTCTCTTGGTATTCTCATCTACACCATCACCAAGTGCAGGAGTTATAAGATAACCCTGATCAGCGAGACTTTCGCCCAGCATAACCTTAGTTGCTATATCAACGAGTGGATATCCTGATGACTTCGAAAGGAATGGAACACTTCTCGAAGCTCTAGGATTAACCTCTATGATGAATACATTATCATCCTTATCAACGATAAACTGAATGTTGAAGAGACCAACTATTCCGATACCAAGTCCAAGCTTAGAAGTATACTCCGCGATTGTCTCCTTAACCTTTTCGGAAATTGAGTAAGGTGGATAAACAGAAGTACTATCACCAGAGTGAACACCAGTTCTCTCAACCAGCTCCATGATACCTGGAAGGAAGACATCCTTTCCATCACATACAGCATCGATCTCAACCTCTTTACCAACGATATATTTATCTACAAGTACAGGTCTATCCTCATCAACTTCAACGGCAGTCTTGAGATAATGTCTAAGCATTTCCTCATTTGCAACGATCTCCATCGCACGACCACCAAGCACGAAGCTAGGTCTAACAAGAACAGGATAGCCTATTCTCTCAGCCGCCTTAACACCACTCTCGATATCAGTAACCGCCTCGCCCTTTGGATGAGGGATACCTAAGCTCTCGATAACACCCTCAAATGCATCTCTATCCTCTGCTCTGAAAATAGCATCACAGTCCGTTCCGATTATCTTAACTCCACGCTTTGCAAGTGGCTCCGCCAGGTTAACTGCAGTCTGTCCACCGAGGGAAGTGATAACTCCGATAGGCTTCTCCATATCGATTATGTTCATTATGTCCTCAGTAGTAAGAGGCTCGAAATACAGCTTATCTGCTGTAGTATAATCTGTTGAAACTGTCTCAGGGTTGTTGTTTATAACGATGGCCTCGTAGCCCATCTCATGAATAGTCTTAACAGCATGAACTGTTGAATAGTCGAACTCAACACCCTGTCCGATTCTGATAGGACCAGAACCAAGAACTATAACCTTCTTCGCATCAGAAATGATAGACTCATTTTCATCCTCGTAGGTTGAATAGAAGTAAGGAACGTAGCTCTCAAACTCGCTCGCACAAGTATCGATCATCTTGTAAACAGGCTTGATATCATACTCTTTTCTAAGATTATAGATATCATCCTCAGTAAGACCTGTCAGCTCTGCAATATAAGAATCAGAGAAACCAATCTTCTTAGCAGAGTAAAGCGTATCCTTATCCACACTTCCTGTACCCTGAAGCTTCTCCAGCTCCTTCTCGAAATCAACGATAATCTTGATCTTATCCAGGAAGAACATGTCTATACCAGTTCTGCTGAAGATAACCTGCAGATCCACGCCCAGCCAGATCAGCTGAGACAGTGCATAGATACGGTCATCTGTTCCGTCCTCTATATATTTAAGAAGCTTTGAAATGGCCTCTTTACGATTCTCTGGTGCTGGCTTGTCAGATAGATTTGCCACATCAAACTTAGCCAGATGAATATGATTCTTTCCATCCTCGAGGGAACGAATAGCCTTCAGTAAGCTCTCCTCAAGAGTTCTGCCGACACTCATCGTTTCACCAGTTGCCTTCATCTGAGTAGACAGCTTGTTAGATGCAGAATCAAACTTATCAAATGGGAATCTAGGCATCTTAGTAACTACATAATCAAGTGCAGGCTCGAAGCATGCAGGTGTGTTCGCAAGCTGTATCTCCTCAAGATTCATTCCTACTGCGATCTTTGCAGATACTCTGGCAATAGGATAACCACTAGCCTTTGAAGCAAGAGCTGATGAACGAGATACACGAGGATTAACCTCTATTACATAATAGTTAAAAGACTGAGGATCAAGAGCGAACTGAACATTACATCCACCCTTAACCTGGAGTGCTCTGATGATCTTCAGTGCACTATCTCTCAGCATATGATATTCCTTATTAGTAAGAGTCTGGCTAGGAGCCACAACTATAGAGTCACCCGTATGAATACCAACAGGGTCAAGGTTCTCCATGTTACAAACTGTGATGGCAGTATCATTTGCGTCTCTTATTACTTCGTACTCGATTTCCTTATAACCCTTGATACTCTTCTCAACGAGAACCTGATGAACAGGAGAAAGAGCAAGTGCGTTCTTCATCATGTCACGCATTTCCTCTTCGTTATAAGCGAAACCACCACCTGTACCACCAAGGGTAAAGGCCGGACGAAGGATAACAGGATATCCTATCTTCTCAGCTGCCTCAAGACCTTCCTCGATACTATAAGTGATCATAGAAGGAACAACCGGCTCGCCGATCTTCTCGCAGAGCTCCTTGAACTCCTCTCTATCCTCTGCACATCTGATACTAGAAGCAGATGTACCCAGAAGCTCAATCTCGCACTCGTCGAGAACACCCTTATCATAGAGCTGCATAGCGAGGTTCAGACCTGTCTGTCCTCCTATTCCAGGAACGATAGCATCAGGTCTCTCATAACGGCAGATACGCGCTATATATTCAAGTGTAAGTGGTTCCATATAAACCTTATCAGCAACAGAATTATCTGTCATGATGGTTGCAGGATTGGAGTTAGCTAGGATAACCTCGTAGCCTTCCTCTCTAAGTGCCAGACATGCCTGAGTTCCAGCATAATCGAACTCTGCTGCCTGTCCTATAACGATAGGTCCTGAGCCTATTACAAGTACTTTCTTAATATCGGTTCTCTTAGGCATCTTGTTTCTCCTCCTGCTTCATAATCTTAAATTCATCCATATAGGCCGTAAATCTCTCGAATAGATATGCACTATCCTGTGGTCCCGGCGCACTCTCTGGATGGTACTGAACAGAGAAGACCTTGTCAGCCTTTGACTCAAGTCCTTCAACAGTTTTATCAAGAAGATTGATATGAGATACTTCCAGTCCAGTTCCCTTAACAGTCTCATCCTTAACAGCATAGCTGTGGTTCTGACTGGTTATCTCTATCTTACCGCTCCTAACATCCAGAACTGGGTGGTTACCACCTCTATGTCCGAACTTGAGCTTGTAGGTCTTAGCTCCGTAGGAAAGAGCCAGAAGCTGATGTCCAAGGCATATACCAAACATTGGAAGCTGTCCCTTCAGACTCTTCAGAGTTTCTATAACCTCAGTTACATCCTCTGGATCTCCAGGGCCATTTGATATAAACAGACCATCTGGATTAAGAGCTTTAATTGCATCTGCCGAAGTATTGTATGGAACAACAGTTACATTACATCCATACTTATTCAGCATTCTTACTATATTAAGCTTCATGCCACAATCAATGGCTACTACGCTATATTTTGGATTTGCAGTTCTGGCATACCATTTCTTCTTAGAACTAACCAGTGAAACCGCATCACGCTTAACAGGTGTTTCTTCTATTATCTTAAGTCCTTCTTCTACAGTTACATCTGCATTTGTAATAAGGACTCTTCTGGAACCAAGATCTCTGATACTACGGACAAGCTTACGAGTATCTACTCCGTAAATGCCTGGTATCTCGTTATCACTTAGTAGCTCTGACAGAGTCTCTGTGAATCGGAAATTAGAAGGCTCATCGTTGTAGTCTCTTACGATAAGTGCGCCAATAGTTGGCACCTTACTCTCGTAATCCTCATCAGTAATTCCATAATTACCTATAAGTGGATAGGACATTACCACCGCCTGATAGGTATAGGATGGATCAGAAACTATTTCCTGATATCCAACCATTGAGGTATTGAAAACTATTTCACATACCGCATCTTTTTCCGAACCGAAGGAATAACCATAGTATTCGCTTCCGTCCTCCAGAATCAATTTCCTGTTAAATTCTCTCATCTTTCTGAAAGCCTCTTTTCAAATCTATTTTTACTTATATTTTCAGGAACTCTGGTTGCATAGTCACCGGTGAAGCAGGCATTGCAATAATCATTATGTCCAACGAGCTCACTAAGTGAGTCAACTGGAAGGTATCCCAGCGAGTCTGCACCAATGATTTTTGCTATCTCTTCAACCGAATGATGACATGCTATCAGCTTATCCTTCGAATCTATATCTGTACCATAATAACACGGATTTGTAAAAGGTGGGGAAGAAATTCTCATATGAATCTCTTTTGCCCCTGCTTCACGTATAAGTCTGACTATTCTTTCGCAGGTTGTACCACGCACGATCGAGTCATCTATAAGGACAACTCGCTTACCCTTAACCGTTGAAGCGATTGGGCTGAGCTTGATCCTGACCTGACTATTTCTCTCATTTTGAGTAGGCGAGATAAATGTCCTACCGATGTATTTATTCTTGATAAGTCCTATTCCGTAAGGGATGCCAGAATATTTGGAATAACCCAGTGCAGCATCGAGTCCCGAATCAGGAACTCCGACTACAACATCTGCATCAACTCCGTGCTCCCTTGCGAGTATCTCTCCAGCCTTCTGTCTTGCCTCATGCACTGACACTCCATCTATCACAGAGTCCGGTCTCGCGAAATAGATATATTCAAAGATACATATCTGATTTCTCTTTGATCCGACCGCATCAGTAAGACTTGT
>CACYQC010000072.1 GCA_902776395.1 uncultured Lachnospiraceae bacterium | reverse complement strand
GACTCCTCGTAGAAGCTCTCAGACTCAACCGCAAGTCCGCAGATAAGCGCCGCCATGGACAGCTTTCTCACGTCCTCTACCTCGTCGAAGCCGCCATCACCATTCTTATTAATTATCTGAAATGCCCCTATGAACTGTCCATTTATATCAGCAACCGGCATAACCAGCACAGACTTTGTAGTGTATCCTGTCATCCAGTCCACGTCCTTGTTGAAGTCTGGATCATTATAAGGATCATTTGTCACAACAATCTGTCCCGTCTTCAGCGCTCTACCCACGAGACCTGTATCATCAGGAATAACTATCTTGTCCACGCCTGTCGCAGAGGTAGTCCACAGTTCCTTCTTATGTTTATCCCATTTCCAGAAGCTGGCTCTATCCGCATCCGCCATTGTTCTGCCGAGCTCTGTCATATATTCAAAGATAGCGCCGTGATCCTTTTCCTTATCACTGCACATCTCTGCGTAGAGCTTCGCACTTATATCATATATATCCTTTAAAATGCTTTCATTATTATTACTACTCATTTCGTCCCCCTTTATTTTCACAAGCGGCGCCAGACTAAAGTCCGTATCCTTAACCGCATCCACTATCTTCTCCTCGTCATCCAAATGCATCAGGAATACCTTGACCCTTTTCGCAAGCAGCAGATCCGTGTATCCAAGCAAATGTTTAACATACAAATGCACCCCAGTATCAAAAGCTGAGCACTCCGTATATAAATAAGTTTCTTCCTTTATATAAGGAAGGAAAGTTTCCAGAGTCTTCGTGTCTCCTGTATATACAACATGCTTACCATCCACATACAGGCTATATCCAAAGCACTTGCCACTCAGCTCCGGAGTATGCTCCGTCGGAATAACCGCATCCAGCCAAGATGTACCTGGATAACTAGTCGCATACTTTTGTCTATACTCGTCTGCTGTAACAAGCACAAATGTATCTCTGTCGCAACCTTCCATCTCCGTCAGATAATATCTCAGATTATCCTTGACCGCCTCACTCGGCGCTATGATAGTTATTTTAACATGCCACACGAATCTTGCATAGTGCACGAGCATTGGAATTCCAGCCACATGATCACTATGTGTATGCGTAACCGCAACTACTATCCTGCTTACCTCCTCGCCATCTACCACAGCCGAAAGTCCCGCCTTCTTCATCTGGATAAATGCCATCATAGAACAATCCATAAGAACAAGACTTCCCTTATAATAGAAGAAAGCCGAATTATGATTATCAGAAAATCCCGATCCTCTTCCAAAGAATCTTATCATTTATGAACCTCCGTCACCTCATATACGAAGACACCTTTGCTCTTACCCTTGAGTGGTATCTCGCCTATTTCGTTAACCTCTATACGATCCTTAAGTCTCTCATACAGCACATCGCTTATCAGCACCTGGCCCTTCTTGGCATTTGCCTCAAGACGTGCCGCAGTATTAACTGTATCACCAATAGCAGTAAAGTCCATTCGGAATTCGCATCCAATATTTCCAACGACCGCTGGACCAACATTTACACCAACACCGAAACCAACCGTTCTGCCATACTTCTCCAGGAGAGTTTTCTCCAGAGCCTTACCGCCATTAACTATATCCATAGCCGCACAAACAGCCTTGAATTCGTAGTCCTCAAGATCGAACGGGGAGTTGAACACTGCCATAGTCGCATCCCCGACGAACTTATCCAGAGTACCAGAATTATTAAAGATCGACTGCGTTGTAAGAGTCAGATACTCATTCAGGATTTCAACCACCTGTTCTGGCTCGAGCAGCTCGGACATTGTAGTAAAACCACGAATATCCACGAAGAGAACTGCAATATCTCTATTCTCACCACCAACCTTTATCTGGAAATCACCCTTCTTCGAGATTTCCTCAACTATCTGTGGTGCAACATACTTACGGAATGCATTTAGAACCTTATTCTTCCTTCTCTTCTCAATAATGTATTCGAGCGCCAGATTGTAAACGAAACCAACCAGCAGCACCAAAGGAAGATAAATCAGACTATAGCTGTATCCCGATTCATGAATCCTAACAAGCGCATATATAAAGCCTGCCGAAACAGCTACAACAGCAAGTATGGAAATCCATGGTCTCATCTTCTTAAAGGCAAGGAACAGCAGCATCGCGATAGCCGCTGACACAAGTCCAAGCAGAACTGGATTACCATTTATAGAGAATCTACCTTGTAGATATGACTGCAGGATGTTCGCATGAATCTCGATTCCATACATCTGCTCGCTTCCACCATTTGGAGTAGAGAAGCTATCCTGCATACCCGGAGCATACGCGCCAACCAGCACAATGCTATCCTTAAATGTCCTCGAATCGATCTTCCCATCAAGAAGATCCATCATAGATATATATTCATAATCACCAGGCTCACCTGAATAATTAATTATAGACTGTCCGTATCTATCAACCGGAATATCCTTTGGCGTCAGTCCCTTGATCTCGCAGTACTTCTCATAGAGAACTCGAGAGAACATCTTCTGTTCTTCTGAGTTATACATCTCCGTCGGTTTGATACGTCTGACAACACCATCCGAATCCTGTGCGACATTACTGAAACCAACGTCACAAACCTCGAGCAGCTTATCATATGGCTCCTCAACACTTTGCACCTTGGTAACAGGCCCCACGCCTTCTTCGAAAGTTGTTCCATATATCAGATGATCAACTATTACAACATTTCCAGACTCTTTCGCACTTTTAACAAAGTCCTTATCACTCTCATCAAGTTCCCCCGAAAACTGAATATCGAAGCCTACTACTGCAGGCTTCGATTCCTCATCTTCATTTAGTCGAAAGAGGACATCTGCGTACACCTGTCTAGACCAAGTCTGAATTGGTCCTAGTGTCGCGAGCGTCTCCTCGTCAATTCCTATTATTTTTATATTACCATCTATACCTCTTGGTCGCTGATAGAGCGCATCCTTTGCCATATAATCGAGCGCACTAAACATATTAGTTGCAGTCAGAACAAAAACAAGCAGTCCAACCACCAGAGTTTCAATTATTATTCTAATTCTATTCTTCATCCTACACCCACTTTTCAGAATAGCTCCAATAAATTAATCAATCTTGGTAAATGTATATTCACCCGGAGTACTGATATAGATACTACCTCCGCCATTATAGATAGTATCGTCTCCCTCTATCTTCCACTTTCCACTTCCAAGATTGTAAGCCTGTCCACTAACAAGTAAAACAAGTCTTCCAGAAGGAATTGTCATATCCTTCATCCACTGTGGACAAAGAGTTACGCTGAGGGAATACTCATTTCCAGCTTCATCCGTCGCGATTATCTCGATAACCTCTTCTCCTGATCCAGCCTCAAGCTCTATCTCCGCCTCGTTTTTCACGAGTTTCTGCGGCTTGCCATTCACCATAACGCTAGTTAGGTGCTCATCAAAGATCGAAAATGTAAGCTCATCCGCATAAACCGTCTTATTCAGATCAACAGTTTCACCATTTTCATCTATACCAAAGCTGCTAAGATGAGGCTTATCCTTATCTATCTTCAGCTTCTCCGTTACATCTATAGGTGCAGTAAGCGCACCATCAGAATCTCTTCTCAGACAAACAGAACCGATACCCTCTGTATAAAGCACGCTATCTGTATAGGTACCTCTCAGCCATCTAGAGATCTTGAAGCCCTCCTTAGCTTTAAGCGTAACGTCAGATATATAATAATCATTCTTACCTTTAGTTCCCACTATCGAATAAGCATCCTTAGGAGCATCGAGATATGAGATATTAAACTCATCCTCTGCAACTGCCTCCTTATATTTATCAGTCTTCTTAACAATAGCACGAACTACATAGGTTCCCGGCTCAGTTGGTTTATCCTCTGTAAATGTACCATCGGCCGTACCCTTCTTCTTATATACAATTATCACATCACCATCAGAATCTGTCTTAACGGTAGGCGCATAGTCAACTCCAACCAGTTTGTCCGAAAGGGAAACAGAAAGGTTTGAATCAGATAGAACTACTTCCTCCTCTTCCTCTTCTTCCTTTTCAAGATCCTTAGGATGTGTAAGCTTAAATCTAAAGGACTTCTCATTTCCCGCCTTATCATAAGCAGTAAAGGAACAGTTCTGTGGCTCGCCTTCCTTAGCCGTAAATGTAACTACACAAGAAGAATTGTCATTTAAACTTCCAGCAGTAAGATCATCAACGGAAATATTCTTAACTATTCCGCCATTTTCTTCTGTATATGTTTTATCGGTTGATACAACCTTATCCAGATATGCATCTGTAACAGTGAACTCTACCTTCTCTGCAGCAACATCGTCACCCAGTACGATAGCTTTAGGTTCACCATCCACTATAGGATTTTCACCAATAACCGGCTTATCCGGGTCGATTATAAGATCCTCAAGCTCTGGAAAACAGTCTATCCAATTACCCGAATCTGTTTCAGCTCCATCTGATTTTCTCTTCAAAGTAAAGTTCATATCATCATTGAAGTAGCTTCCATAACTAGAACCCTTATATTCTAGATTAGCTAGTGAAAATACTGCCTTCTCTGAAAATGTCGAATCTGGTTCAGAGGTATCGATCAAATAACCAGACTTAGGAGTAAATGTAATAGAATCCTTTACATATACACCATTCTTAACACCCGACATAGTTATAGGATTATCTGGCATATCAAGAAGATCTATGTGATAACTAGTTGATGCAACCGCACCATGAAATTTTTCTGTCTCTGGAGCAGTAAACTCAACTTCCCAATATCCATATGTATTAGGAATTCCTTCGGTGTATTCTGTAAAGCCGCCATTATAATAATACTTAGTCTGAATCTCACCATCATAGTCATCCTCTGAAACTATTACTTTATCCAGAAGATTATATTCAGTTCCAGCATAGATTGTAGGGAAGGTTCCTATGGTTAACATAATATCTTTCTTAACTAAGTCACCCGCCGTTCCATCTACATCGCCTGATAAAGACTTTGTTATTCCATTATAGCTAAGTGTAAAATCTCCACCGTCTGAAGTAATCACAGTATCTGCACTTGTAGCAATGACAGTACCCGCCAGATCAAAATCATCTTTGTGAAAACTTGTTGATGCTTTATATACTGCATCACTTCCAGAGTCAAAAGAACCCTGATATAAAGAAATAGTGGAGGCTTCAACAGTTCCATAATTCGAAACATATACTCCGGAACTATCCAATGTATTAGTAGAAAAATCATTTACATATAAAGTACCTTCATTTTGAATTCTTCCACCGGTGCCAGTAGAGCTTCCAACAGTTCCAATTCGAGCAGAATAACCGGAATAAATATTAAAAATTGCTACACTTCCTGCCCCTCCCTTCAAATCAACGGAGCCAAGACTAACATTACCTTTTACAGTCATGCTAGTATTTTGTTCCATAACAAGATTAGAGTTTGCAGGCATATCTATATTTCCAGCATCATCAGGAGGTACTGCATTCCATTGGACATTTATACCTGTATCTGTACTTACCATATAGTATATTCCTGTTGATGACCCTTGCATGCTACACGTAAGTGTGTCTCCGGTTGCAACAGCCGCCGCATTAACTCCACCCTTTAGTGGCACTGTATATATCGTCGCAAGGATTAGTAAAAAAGCCAAGGTGATACTTATTATTCTATTTTTAGTTTCATGAGAATATTTCTTCATATCATCCAACCCCCTCAAAAACTCAGGACTTAAACCCTTACTTCCACTCTATTACCGTATCTTTATCAATTGGTTTCGAGAAATCGAAATCCCACTTACCGCTTGCTGAAGGAGCAAGGCTTGGTTTCTTTGCTTTCTCGCCCTTGTTAATTGTCTGGGTTCCAAAGGTCTTTCCGTTATACTTAAATGTAACTGTTACGATTCCACTGAGATATTTCTCAATTTCTTCCTTAGTTATATCTAGGTCTCTTCCTTCACTCAGTGCCTTATCCAGAAGCTTAAGTACTGAATCAGGAAGCTGTGAGTAGTCTATATCCTTTGGTTCGGAGAGGTAATCAGTAGTCTTATCATCCTCATAAATGATAACCTCTTTACCCTTCTCAACTCTAACTTCTTTATCTGAAACTGAGCCATCCTTAAAGACTAGATAAGAAGCCACTCCACCTTCAAATACAGAAACCTTTGTATACTTTATTCCATTTTCTTCATATACTACTACACGGAACATGGTGCCTCGAACGGACATTGTAGAATTCGGAGTATTTACCTCGTAAGTTGATTCTCCAGAAAGTTTGTTCTGGATATCATTTGTAATAGCACCACTCTTAAGCTCGATAGTTGTCTTGCTGTTTGCTTCATTACCGGTTGCATTCAGTACAAGCTCCGTTCCCTCTTCTAGATGAATGAACTTATCTTCATCCGCCTGAAGTGTCATGAGACCGGTCTTTAGAGCCACCTGATCTCCCGACTGAAGAACCATATTGTTATATGGATCTATAGAACCTATATCTTCTCTCGTTACGGTAGCTTCGCCATCAACTTCAAATACCTTGAGGATACGATAGGAATCCTCTCTGGTTAGTATAAAGATAATGACAGCTGCAAGAATAACTGCTAAGACACTAGCTGAGATTATGATTATTTTCTTTTTACCCATACCCTTCACCTACTCTTTTATACCAAGGAAATAATACGTTAAAACCATCTATATTGTTTCGATGACCTACAAAAGAGTCACCTTACTATGTTACAACATAATTGTTAAATAATCAAGCAATTATTTAACATTTTTAGTCCAGCGACAAGTTGAACCACAAGGAAGCACAAGTCCTGTGTCACGAACAGGAAGTCCTATCTCAGTTGACATAACTTCGCCACCGAATTGGTCAATAATCGCTGTACTTACCATATAGTCCATAACTGCAGGAGATAGACCTGTAGTATACATATTGATGAGAAGGAACAATGCATCGTCCGCCAGTATCTGAGAAACCAGCTTGATAAAATCATATATGCTCTCTTCCATCTTCCAGGTTTCGCCCTTAGGTCCTCTACCATAGGAAGGTGGATCCATTATGATAGCATGATATTTGTTGCCTCTTCTTATCTCTCTCTCCACAAACTTAACGCAGTCATCCACCAGCCAGCGAATAGGCGCCTCTTCTAGTCCTGACGATTTAGCATTTTCTTTTGCCCAGGTCACCATTCCCTTTGAGGCATCGACATGAGTTACCTTTGAGCCCGCCATCGCCGCAGCAACTGTGGCACCACCGGTATATGCAAAGAGATTCAAAGTCTTCAGGGCCTTATCCTCAGGAATCCTTGCCAGACCATTCTTAACATTTGAAAAACCATCTGCCTTGATAACGCCTCTCTTTATATATTCCTTCTTAATTGTATCATATATAAAGTCCCAATTAGCGGCCTGCTCGGGGAACAGTCCAGTATGTTTGAAGGAAAATGGTTTCAGGTTAAAGGTCACTTCGTCGCTTCCCGTGATTCCTGCAGCAGGAAGACTGTAGTGTATCTGCCACTCCCGAGGGAGATCGAAGAATTCCCATTCTCCGCCACCACGATTACTTCTGTGGTAATGGCCATTTAGCTTCTTCCATTCCTTGGACACATGTTTAGTTTTCCAGATTACCTGTGGGTCTGGGCGAAGAAGAATATACTTTCCCCATCTCTCCAGCTTCTCTCCGCCAGAGGTATCCAGCACCTGATAATCCTTCCATCTATCTGATAAAATCATTATTTTCTCCTAGATAATATCTACCAAAATATCTACCAATTTCTCTCTTCGATTGGTAAGTACTCGCGATGAGTTCCTACATACTTGTAAGCAGGTCTAATAATCTTGCCCTTGCTTACTAATTCTTCTATTCTATGTGCGCTCCAACCTGCAATTCTTGAGATCGCAAAAACTGGAGTAAAGAGTTCTACAGGAATCTTGAGCACAGAATAAACGAAGCCACTGTAGAAATCGACATTTGCGCATACTGGCTTCTTCACATCACGGTTCTTTGTGATAAGCTCTTTCGCTATTCTCTCTATTCTGTCATAGAGCTCAAACTCTTTTGTATAACCCTCAGCCTCAGACAGCTCCTTGGCATAAGACTTAAGTATCTCTGCTCTTGGATCGGAAATGGTATAGATAGCATGACCCATTCCATATATCAGTCCCGCTCCATCAAAGGCCTGCTTATTAAGCACCTTCGATAGATATGCTCTGATCTGAGCATCATTTTCTGTATCCTCTACATTTGCCTTAAGGTCAGCAACCATCTGCTGAACCTTGTGGTTAGCACCACCGTGTCTAGGTCCCTTAAGAGAACCCAGTGAACCAGCAACTGTAGAATAAGTATCCGTACCTGTTGTTGTGATAACGTGAGTCGTAAATGTAGAGTTATTACCACCACCATGCTCTGCATGAAGCACGAGGCACACATCCAGAACCTCTGCTTCAAGATCCGTAAATGTAGGATCCGGTCTGA
>CACYQC010000071.1 GCA_902776395.1 uncultured Lachnospiraceae bacterium | reverse complement strand
TTATACATTTCCAGCTGTTCATCTGAGAGACGATCCATTACATAATCATTCTTACCGCGAATAGCATTCTTCTCAGCATCTGAAAGACTATTATTTGATTTAGCCATATTCTTCAGCATTGAATAATTTTCTGCAGGCTTACCTTTATCCATCTGCTGATTAGAATTAATCTTTCCTTTATTCTTGAATATTTCTAGGAAATCCTCATCCTCCGGATACTCAAGAAAAGCCAAATCCGCTGACATACTTTTATTAATCAGCCTATTAAGTTCTTCTACATCTGGTGTTACGCCATTTACAAAAACAACGCCAACCATTTTGTTTAATAAAACATATCTGGAAGCTACTGTCTTAATATCAGTATTTGTGAGTTCATCCAGAAAAGACTGGCCAGCAATCCTGTTATCTGGATCTACTAAATTGTTTGGAGAATAATAAAACTCAAAAAGAGCGGATAGCATCTCGAGATCTCCTACTACCCAGCCTCTTCTAAGAGCTTTGTACAGAAACTCACATTCCTTAACCTCTATATCATCGCCACGACCTGCTCTTCTTAATGTATCCATTCTTTCCATTAAGGACATCTGGCAAACATCACTCATCTTCTTTACATCATTAATAGTAAGTGTATCATTTAATCTATTACTGCTGTAAATACTGGTAAATTGAGCAAGTATACCCCAAAGAGAATCTGTTATAAACTTCTTATACTTCTTCTTGTCCTCAGGGATATCATAAACCACACCATCTTTATTAGGATCTGTTATTATTTTGTCACTTTGAGCTTCTATACTATTGTCATCAAAATAATCTTTCATAATTTTTCTCCGATTATAAACAAATGCCACCTGGAATGAACCAGGTGACATTTATTACTTCTTTTCTTTAATCTTTGATTCCTTGCCACAGTTCAAACATAAATAAACCATTACTCCCATCCTTCCAGCGAGTCCGCCCGCCTGCTTAACGGGTTCAAGTCTATTAGAACCGCACTTCGGACACTTTATTAACGCAGCCATACGCATCCCCCTTCCATCCGTATGTAGCATATAACAAATTGTTTCAATTACTCTTTATATTATAACCTTTAGGCGAGTTATTATCAAGTTTTGAAGCTATATTTATTTTAAATAATGATATTCAAATCTTCTATCATATGCTCCGAGCAGAAGTTTATCTGCTAAGAAAAATACAGCTATATATGAGAAGAACATTATTGCTCTACTTACTAAAAATCTCGCCGCATAATCATAGAAATTATCAGCCTGTATCTTCGCCTGTCCTGTATCCTTCATATTCAGAACGATTACATTTGTAAGGGCACGTGGAAGTCCAGCATTCTGGATAATATTTATCTCATCTCTTACATTTGGATCATAAGTAAAAGCTGTAGTCTTAAGTTCTTCTAGTAGGGTTGGATTCTGAGTAAGATCTTCACCAGTTTCCATCTGATACCGTCTAACTACTCTTTCCTCAACGTCACGTTCAACTAGATAGCTAACTACATTTTGTACTATTCCGTAATCTCCGATCTTATTTACTAGGAAGGTACTAACCTTTGGAGAATATACAAATGTGATTACGATAACGAGTATAACCAGAAGGGCTCTTACTCCTTTTTTCACAAGATGTATACCAAATGTCACTAGATTAGCTATAACAATTATTCCTACAATTGATAATGCAACTATATTGAAATATGTATCCTGGCTCATGACCTTTTCCTCCTTTCGAAAAGTTATATGATAAATCATAGTAATATTCATTTTCTAAACATATAGTAGCACCATGCGTATAACAAAAGAGCAACAAAAAAAGGTGTCATAAAAATAATTTTTTATAACACCTTAAACCCTTTATTTTAGCGGTTTTCACCGTATCAGAGTCAGTCTTTTTCTGAATAATGATGAGCCTCTTCAAGCATCATTGACTTAACCTTCATAAGTCTTACCTGAGTACTTCTCTCATTCTCATCCAGCTTCATAGTTATATACTTTATGCTCTCCTGTGTCTCAGGAATAATAACATGCTCCAGCGCATTAACACGGCGTCTGGTCTTCTCTATCTCAGCAGCCATAAGCTGGCAGGACTTCTCAACCTCTGCAAGCTTCAGCATGTCTGGAAAGACAGCTGCGAGGGAATCTACAGCGCCGTCCAGATCACCGGATGTAAATGCAAAACCATAGGAATATATATCATTCTCATCTGGAGTTCTGGTCTTGAAATCAAATACAGGAATATCAACACTCATTACATTTTTCTTATCCTGAACAAGAGATACCTCCTGTTTTGGAGCCATAAGTGCTGTTCTAAGAGTCTGCTCAGACATTCCTGCCTTTGCAAGGACAAAGTTCTTGTTGGCAGCGTCTATACCCTTCTCAACCTTTTCACGAAGTTCCATGTTGACCTTTACGAGGTCGAGGAACTCGCGCATTAGTTCATCTCGTTTGTCTTTGAGAAGACGATGACCCTTTACAGCGGTATTAAGTTTTTTCTTAAGACGCGTTAATTCCATTCTTGTAGGAATTACTGTTTGTGTTGCCATAGTTTTTTCCTTTTGTTTAACGTTGTTCCGCGGTGAGATTTTATACGTTCCTGAGCCAGTGTCCTCGAGTGGACGCTTTCGCTCCCGTTCGGGCACCCCTAGGCTCACTAAGCTCTCACTGCGCTCCGCTTGTGAATCGCGAAGTGATCAGGCCCGAAAGGGCGACGAGGGCATATGCCCAGTCACTTATAAATCTCACTAGCGAAAAAACGGCTTGATAATAATTAATTTATGATTTGATAAGACTAATATTTTAATAATACTGGTCGAGGAACTTGTCATTAATACGTTTCAGCTCGGAACGCGGGAGAATACGAAGGAGTTCCCAACCTATGTCAAGTGTTTCTTGGATGTCACGGTCTGCCTGATAACCCTGAGAAACGTACTTCTTCTCAAATTCTTCTGCGAATTTTGCGTAGAGAAGGTCGATGTCTGTGAGGGCCGCTTCACCGAGGATGACCATCAGTTCCTTAGCTTCTTTACCACGCGCATATGCTGAGAACAGCTGGTTCATTGTTGCAGCATGATCTGCTCTTGTCTTACCTTCGCCGATACCTTTATCTTTCAGACGTGAAAGTGAAGGAAGTACGTCGATAGGTGGTGT
Source organism: uncultured Lachnospiraceae bacterium (assembly GCA_902776395.1). Taxonomy (GTDB): domain Bacteria; phylum Bacillota; class Clostridia; order Lachnospirales; family Lachnospiraceae; genus Eubacterium_Q. The sequence goes on along the minus strand of CACYQC010000071.1, from coordinate 5,533 downwards.
AATACCTTTACGATAAAGCTCACGAGAAAGGATAATCTGTCCCTCTGTGATATATCCTGTAAGGTCAGGAATAGGATGTGTCTTATCATCCTCTGGCATAGTAAGGATAGGGATCATTGTTATTGAACCACCCTTACCACGCTGACGTCCTGCTCTTTCATACATAGTAGCAAGGTCAGTGTACATGTATCCTGGATATCCACGACGTCCTGGAACCTCTTTACGAGCGGCACTGATCTCACGAAGTGCATCTGCGTAGTTTGTAATATCTGTCATTATAACGAGTACGTGCATGCCCTTTTCGAAAGCAAGGTACTCCGCTGCTGTAAGTGCCATACGAGGGGTTGATATACGCTCTACGGCAGGGTCATTTGCAAGGTTTCTGAAGAGAACTGTTCTGTCGATAGCTCCACTCTCACGGAAGGATTCCTCGAAGAAGTGAGCTTCCTCAAATGTAATACCCATAGCTGCAAATACTACGGCGAATTCATCATCTGTTCCCTTAACCTTTGCCTGACGTGCTATCTGAGCAGCCAGCTGTGCATGTGGAAGACCTGAAGCTGAGAATATAGGAAGCTTCTGTCCACGTACAAGTGTGTTCAGACCATCGATAGCGGATACACCTGTCTCGATAAACTCTTCTGGATATGCTCTAGCAGCAGGGTTCATAGGAAGACCATTTATATCCATTCTTGCCTCAGGAAGAATCTCAGGGCCTCCATCAACTGTACGTCCAAGTCCATCGAATACTCGACCAAGCATGTCGCCTGACACACCAAGTTCAAGTGAACGACCAAGGAACTTAACCTTACTACTCTCAAGATTGATACCTGTTGCACTATCGAAGAGCTGAACTAATGCATTGCTGCCATCTATTTCAAGCACCTTACAACGACGCTTCTCGCCATTTGCAAGCTCTATCTCACCCAGCTCGTCATACTTTACATTTTCTACATCCTTTACCAGCATAAGTGGGCCGGCAACTTCTTGTATAGTACGATACTCTTTAGGCATTAGTCTTCCTCCTTTCCGATAAGTCCGGATACTTCTCTGATAAGTGCATCATGAACTTCCTTGTATCTTTCATCTATCTTATCTTCTACTGTATATTTGTAACGACCGATGTCCTCACGTACTTCCATCGCTACGATATCATTTATATTTGCACCTTCTTTAAGGGCCTTTGAGCTCTCCTCATAGAAGAGGTAAACCAGCTTCTGCATATAGAACTGCTTCTGCATAGATGTATATGTATCGATCTCATCGAAGGAGTTCTGATGTAGGAAGTCCTCACGAATAGAACGAGCAGCTTCCATCTTCAGTCTATCCTGTGGTGACAGCGCATCCATACCTACCATCTTAACGATTTCGTTCAGAGATGCTTCTTCCTGAAGAAGTCCCATCAGTTCCTGTCTAAGCTTCATCCAATCTTCATCGACATTTTTATCGAACCAGCCTTTGATCTCATCGAGATATAGGCTATAGCTGTTCAGCCAGTTAATAGCTGGGAAATGTCTCTGATATGCAAGCTGTGCATCCAGTGACCAGAACACCTTAACGATACGAAGTGTAGCCTGTGATACTGGCTCAGAAATATCACCACCTGGAGGAGATACAGCTCCGATAGCTGAAAGCGCTCCTTCTCTTCCATCGCTACCAAGACATACAACGTGTCCAGCTCTCTCATAGAACTGAGCAAGACGGGATGCAAGGTATGCAGGATAACCTTCCTCACCTGGCATTTCCTCAAGACGTCCTGACATCTCACGAAGAGCCTCTGCCCATCTTGAAGTTGAGTCTGCCATAAGGGCTACTGAATAACCCATATCACGGAAGTACTCCGCAAGAGTGATACCTGTATAGATAGATGCCTCACGAGCAGCAACTGGCATATCTGATGTATTTGCAATCAGGATGGTTCTCTTCATAAGTGACTCACCTGTACGAGGATCCTTAAGTTCTGGGAACTCGTTCAGAACGTCGGTCATCTCATTTCCACGCTCTCCACATCCGATATATACTACTATCTCAGCATCTGCCCATTTAGCAAGCTGATGCTGGATAACAGTCTTACCTGAACCGAATGGTCCTGGAACTGCAGCAACACCACCTTTAGCTATAGGGAAGAAGGTATCTACAACTCTCTGTCCTGTAATCAGTGGCTGACGAGGTGGAAGCTTCTTCTGATATGGACGGCCCTTGCGGACTGGCCATTTCTGCATCATCAATACATCCTTATCGCCATCTTTTGTCTCAACTACAGCAACTGTTTCAGTTACTGTAAAGGATCCACTGTTTATAGACTTGATTGTTCCTTCAACTCCATAAGGAATCATAATCTTTTGAGTAACTACCTCAGTCTCCTGAACTGTACCGATGATATCACCCGCTTGAACCTTATCGCCAACCTTTGCAGTTGCTACAAAGTCCCATTTCTTTTCTCTATCCAGAGAAGGAACTTCAACTCCTCGCTCCAGCAGATTTCCACCGGTAACCTCCATAATCTTTGTAAGAGGTCTCTGGATACCATCATAGATAGAACCCATAAGTCCAGGTCCAAGTTCAACTGATAGAGGAACTTCTGTTGATTCAACAGGCTCGCCTGGTCCAAGACCAGCGGTTTCCTCATATACCTGGATTGATGCCTCATCACCGTGCATCTCTATTATTTCACCGATAAGTCTCTCGTTACTAACACGCACAACGTCAAACATATCAGCATCACGCATGCCTGTGGCAATAACAAGAGGTCCGGCAACCTTCTTAATCTTACCTACTACTCCCATGGAGTGTATCTCCTTTCTTCCAAAATGAGTATATAGGGACGGTTCTCATATACTCATTTTATTCTTCAAACTTAAGTGAGTATATAGGGACGGTTCTCATATACTCATTATTTCTTCAATCTAGAGTGAGTATATGAGAACCGTCCCTATATACTCACTTTGGGTTTATTCGCCGAATAGGATGTCGCTTCCGACTGCCTGTTCTACTGAACGGCGAACAGCCATTATTCCGTCTCCGGTATTCCCCTTAACACCTGGTATCTGAATGATTGCAGGTGTCATCTCTTCTTTATATTTCTGTATCTGTTTAGCAGTTACAGCAGCAAGTTCTTCTGTAATATATATGATTCCATATCCGCTACTTGCCAGATTTTTTAGTGTTTTGACTGCATCTTCTTCGCCATCAACTGGAAATGTACTAAGTCCAAGGGAAGCAAAACCATAGATGCTATCATAATCGCCAATTACAGCTATTTTATTCTCATCCATACATTTTCCTTACCCTTTCCGAGATAACGTCCTCACCGAATCCATTTGCCTTTGCAGTCATAATGATTCTAGCAGTTCTTATCTCGTTTTGTTTTGCCAAGAAGAATGCAACTATTGGTCCACTGGACTGAATATTTGTCTTCTGATTCATAAGTGTACCCATCACATAATCGTCACACCATTTCTCGAAGCTGGAGAAGGAATCCTTAAGTGCTTCAACTGCATCATGGTATCCAACTCTCTCCAGGAATTCGTAAACAGAATCACGATTAGTTGCAGCTGCCACTGCAAGCTTCTTAGTATCAAGCTTACCAACTGGTGCAAGAGCCTCTTCTATAACGTTGAGAGGTCTTCTAGTATCAGCGGCTCTGACTGCTATCTTGATATCCGCCATTAGAACCTTTGTCTCTGCATACTCAATAAGGAATCTATCCTTTGTCAGCTTTGCAGATTCAATTGTCGCATCTAGACAAGCTCTATCTATCATCATATCAAGTCTCTGGCCATCTCTAGTGGTTAACATAAAATCAAGAGCTTCTTCTGCGATTTTTCTCATATATTCAGGAAGCTTCTCAAAGTCCTTATCTCTTATAATGCTGAGCATCTGGTCTTTGCCATACTTGTCATGATCATAGAAAGCCATTCCATCATCAAGACCTGTACATACTTCCTTAATAGCAGCTTTAAGATTGTGATAGAGTTCCTGTATAAATAGAACATCTATTATCTCGGAATTAACTCCAAGTGTTCTCAGTAGACGCATCTGTGCTTCTTCTTCAGTCGCAAGTACTGTTTCCATATCGCTTCCAACTGAACCATCGCCCCATCCCTTCTCAGTTAGGTATGATAGAACTTCTTTTTCGCTCTTCATTCCTACCATTGATTGAATATCAGCATCATTCAGTAGAGTCTTCTCTTTGGCGCGAATACATGCAACTGCATAGATATAATCCGCATCTCTCATTTACTGTCTACTCCAATCTTACCAAAGTAAATTATTAACTATATCTGTCAATTCTTCTTTATTCTCATCAAAAAGTGCATCGAAAGATGAATTAATCTCGATATTTCCATATTTAAGAATAAATCCACCATCTATATCTACAGTATCCTGAGATATATCTATCAAGCCACCCTTTTTGGTAGCTACCTGATTAACCTTTTCACTGAAATCAGAAGGAATTCTATCTAGATCCTTCTTATTCAGGAGAAGAATGCCCTTCTCTGACTGAGCCTGCTTCTCAAGAAGCTTCAGAAGATTATCAAAATAATCTTCCTTTTCAAGAATGAGAAGCTTTGCCTTAGCCTTGACGATCATGCTGTCTATTATTTCTTGCTTTGTCTCGAGGAGGATTAGTCTCTCTGCCTGCTCACACTGTGAAACAGTCTTCTTGTTCTCCCCTGCAAGCTTCTTATCTAATCTATCATTCGCGGCAGCTAAGAAACTATCACAGTCCTGACTAGCCTTATCAATCAGTTTCTTGGCAGATTCTTCTGCAGCTGATATTATGCCTGCTGATTCCTTATCAGCATCTGCAAGTATCGCGCTGGTTATTTTCTCTATCCCTGCCATGCCTTGTTCCTTTCTTATTTCTCATTATTTATTATAATGCTATTGTAACGTTAATTCGGAAATACGCTGCTACGCAGCTTTACCGATAAGCCCTATAACATTTATGTATTTACATGCTTATACGTTAATGTTTGAAATTGCAAGTATAGAAACAAGAAGTGCAAGGATAGCATATGTCTCAACCATTGCTGGGAAAAGCATAGCCTTACCGAACTGATCAGGCTTCTTTGCAACTATACCGATAGATGCAACTGATGTTTTACCCTGATGATAAGCTGAGATAAGACCAACGATTGCTATTGGAAGACATGCAGCAAGTATGCAAAGTCCCTGCTGTGTGCTAATCTCTGCTGGGCTTCCACCAAGAAGACCAATCTTAGAAAGTGTTATAAATGTAACAAGCAGTCCGTAGATACCCTGTGTACCAGGAAGAAGCTGAAGAATAAGAACCTTTGCAAACTGTGCTGGATCTTCGCTTACTACTCCTGCAGCAGCCTGACCACCTTTTCCTACTCCCCATGCAGAACCTATACCTGCAAGAATTGTTGCGAGTGCAGCACCTGTAAGTGCTAATGTAAATCCGAGTGACATAAAATTAATCCTCCTTAATTTCGATATACTTATTATTTGATTTAAATGGACGGAAAGGCTCGCCTCCCGCGTCGTAAAACTTTCCGAAGAACTC
>CACYQC010000070.1 GCA_902776395.1 uncultured Lachnospiraceae bacterium | reverse complement strand
TCCCTTGGATCTGCATCCCCCACGTATGGATTCTCAAATACAAGCTCTGATCTCTCATTTCCGAAGACCGGATCGATCTCGTAATTATCTTTGTAGGAGCTTCCGCTGCAGGTTACATCTGTCCATGGAGACATAGCAACTATTCCCGCAGGAAGTTTTCTCCAGCTCGCCTTCAGCGCATGTACCAGCGCCATCGCGAGACCGCCGCCCGCCGAGTCTCCAGCAAGGATTATCTGGTCGTTACTATAGCCTTGGTCCAGAATCCACTCATAAGCTGCAAGCGCATCCTCGAGTGCCGCTGGAAATGTATACTCCGGTGCAACTCTGTAGTCCACAGTTATGACTGTCGCTCCACCGCCTACTTCGCTATAGAGTCCAGCCATCTGCTTGTAATGCTTACGCATAGCGCCTACATAGCCGCCACCATGGAGATGAAGGACCACCCATCTGCTAGTGGAATCCTTCCACGTCAGCTTCTCCATCTCAAAATTATCCATATGAATCCTCTCAGCTTCGAGGTGATCCGGATAATGATATTCCACATCCATATCACTCTTGCCATAAGATTCTGTTGTGAACTTGTCTTGAAAATGCTTGTTCGAGTTGAACTCTGCAACTAGATATTTAATTAGTTTACTTCTACGGCTCAGCTCTTCTGCCATGGTTTCTCCTATATCATGAATCTTCGTGTTATTTCATTTGTTATTTTCTTCGAACCGAACATTACTGTTCCCAGAAGAATGAATCCAGTAAGTACAGCTGTGATAAGCGTAAATGTTGAACCGTCCACCTTATGCGCTATACCCAGTATCAAAAGCACTATACTGACTACAAAAACAACTATTTCTGTCATTATATAGCTCTGCCATCCTCTTATACCAAGGACCATGAATACTACCATCGCTACATCTATAGCAACCAAAGTAATTGGGATAGCATATTCAAACGACCAGCCCTTATAGCCAAGCAGGTGATCTAGAATAACTACAAATATCATACTCAGCCACATTTGCACCTGTATGATTCTCTGCATACTCCTTCGAACCCTGACACAGTAAAGCAGTGTGATGATGCAATACAAGAGACCTGCAATAACTATCAGTGACCAATAGACACCACTAAAGGTATAGTAGTTCACTATGCATACCGTCACCATTGCCACAATAGCTGCAAAAATAACTATCCTGATGAAAAGTCTGAGCAGACGCATTTTCTCTGATACGTCTGGATATGTCACAGACTCAGGTATCTCATTCATTCTGTCTATATCGTCGCCATCTTCTGTCTCGACGACACCATGACATAGAGGGCATTCAATTGTCTTGTCCACTAGCTTAAGGTTACAGCGTGGACATCTTCTCAAAACTACTGAATCACTCATAATTCACTCCATTAGTCTCAACCGTTACATCTATTCCATCCTCAGTTAGCTTTCTGAAGAAGGTCTTCTGAATACTATTATTCTTGATACAGGCGCTGAAGGTAAGGGTCAGTGTATCTTTAAACGAAAGCACCGTCATCTTCATATTCTGTCCCTTAGACATGGACAGGATTGCCTGGAATCTTTCTATATAGTCAGTATAAGGATCTGAGGTCTTGATAATACCGAGGTTCGTTACCGTAGTAGTATTGGCCTTTGCAGAGGCATTATAAACCTGCTTCATAGCGAATTCCTTAAGCACGAGCGGAATCGCTCTAAGCGCTACATTTACCTCGTTCGAAACATTATAAGAGAAGAGCTTCTCTAGATTCTCCTTAGTAACCTGATCCTTCAGGCTCTTACTAACTATTTCTAGGACCTCTTCAAAGGTATATTCCTCCTTAGTTGGTTCAAATATAGCTGAAACAACTACGAAGAAATTCTTATTCGTATCCGACCCAAAATAAGGTCTCAGATTGACTGGAACACATGTGGATATAGGGTGTTTCGAGGTACGACCCTTGAGGTAGCTTCTATAAATGGCCCAGGTATAGACTGCAACGAGATACTGATTGATAGTCACTCCGTAATCCTTTGCAACCTTTTTGATCTGGCTTACAGGAATCATGCCATGAGTAATGGCCAGCTGATTCGACAGAAGCTTCTCTCCCTTAATGATTACAGCTCTCTTGGTTTCGTAGGTCTTCTTCTCCTTACGCTTGTAGTTGCTAAGGTAGCTGTCCTCAGCATCCAGAGAGGTCTCTGAAGCAAGTGAATTCTTGACCTTGCCCTTAAGCTCTGTATGTTTGATTCTTATATATTGATATGTTATTTCCTTAAGGAAATTGATAGCGCCATTTCCATCTGTAAGTGCATGGAACACTTCGAGATTGATTCTATTCTTGTAGTAGGTCATTCTGAAGAGATAGTTGTTGTTATCGTAAGGATTGATAAACATACATGGATAGTTTCTCTCTTCACGAACTTCAGGTACTGGTCTATCATTCTCTTCGAAATAGTGCCAGAAGAGTCCCTTCTTCATGGTCATCTTAAATATGTCAAAGTATGGCAGTACCTTCTCGAGAGCTAGCTGAAGTGCAGTCTGGTCTACATCCTCCTTCAGAAGAACGGATACTCTATAGACATTACTCATGCCCTCTCTGGCAATTACAGGAAAAATCTGTGCGGTATTGTCGAGCTTATCCCACTTTATGTATTTTTCTCTACCACGTTTTGCCATTAAAGTCGTTTCCTCCACCGCCGCCGCCAGTCTGAGAACCTGACTGCTGGTCCTTAGTATTCTCTATTAGACTTCTTCTTGTCTTCTTTTTGCTGCTGTTTCTTATTCTGATCCTGATCATCACTATCAGGTGGTTCTGGTTCTCCACCCAGCTCCTCCAGCATCTTATCTATATCCTGCTTGAGTTGCTCCGCCTCTGGATCATGTCCATCTGTTCCATAAGGATCCGCGCAGCCTCTCTCGCATAGAACATTTCTAGCCGCCTGCAGCTGTCTGATAGCATTAGCCTTCTGCTTCTCAGTCTCTATATGGTCAAAGTCAACCTTATGAAGCATCGCAAGTGCGAGGTTAACTCTTATATCACATTCCTTCTTCTCTGTCGGATGAGACTCAAGCGCAGACTTATAACTAGAAATGGCATTGTCATAGTCCCCTAACTTATAGTAAGCATTTCCGGCATTATAATAAGGCAAATAGCCCTCAGGGATATTTACCACCTGCAGGAACTTCTGAGTCTTATAGGAATAATTTCCATGCTTATAGTTTATAAGGAATACGCCATTTATTATATAGCGTGCGCCAAAAAAGATAGCGGTAACAAGAAGTATCACGCTTATGATATTCACGATCTTCATAAATCCCAGAGGATCATCGTACATAAAGGAATGTTCCTTATCCTGTCTCTTCTCCTCCTCGATACGAGCGCGGTCCAGTGCTTTAGCCTTCTTCTTATCCAGCTTCTTCTCAGCTCTCTCTTCTGCCTTTTTCAGTTTTGAATCACTCTTATCACTCATAGTTTCTACCGTTTTACAACTAGATTCTTTTTTAGATTCTGCCTCTTCTAACGAATAACACAAGCTCAAGTCCGAGCATGATTATAAGCGGAATAACATATATAAAATATGTATCCTCGTAGCTTACAGAATCAGACTTCTCCATCGTAAGGGAACTACCATTCTTGATGGAGTCTACCATATATTTTACATTTGCTGTACTTGTCATGTGAATGTAATCCAGATCGAGGTCATTTGCAATACTCTTAAGATTATTTTCATCTATCTTAGATACTGCATCCTTGCCTGTCTCAGGGTCCTTAACCTTTGCACCCCATTCACCCGTCTTCATAGTGCCGCCGTTCTTAGTTCCATATCCAAGAACCGCTCCCGCGTCCACCAGTTCTCCAAGTTCCTTAAAGGACTGAAGTTCAGAGCCATCTGTAATCTCGCCGTCTGTTATAAAGAACACAATTGTCAGCCTGTCCTTCTTCGAATTCGAAGACTCCAGCAGACTCTTCATATCCTCGTAGCAGACATTCATTGAGCTTCCTCTTGCATAATATATATCTGGCTCTTTGATAGTCGAGAAAGCATCCTTTACTGTCTCATGATCCTGAGTAAATGGCGCAAGTATCTGAGATCTGTTATCGAATCTTATCAGACCGAAGTTACTACCTGAGAGTTCATCGATGATATACTCAGTATCCTGTATAACTCCATCCATTCTGTTACTCTTCACGCCATAGTCATCTGCCCACATACTGATAGTAGTATCAACTACGAAGAGAACATCCAGGTTCTTCATCTCAACCTTTGCATCATACTTCTTATCCATTATTCTGAGATTGATAAGAAATGCCAGAACTATCATGATGACTATTCTGCATATAGCAAATATCTTATATCCAGTTTTAGTTTTCCTTCGAACCACACTTATCGTAAAGCAGATCAGAACCACCAGAAGCAGTGGAATGATCACGATAAGTGGAATAATAGGTTTTGTTATCATAGTCTTATCACCAGTCCCATAGCTAACATAATAGACATAGAAGTAATAAGTACGATGACCCATCCGGTTGGCTTATCTACTATCTTAGTAATAGTAACCTCTTCAACCTCCAGAGCCTCTTCATTCTCTATATCTGCAATTATCTCATCGACAGACAAGCTCTCACTTTGCTTATAGAACTTTCCACCGGTTTTTTCTACACAGTCCTGCATTTCCCTCTCAACAGTATCGTAATCTGTTGTGTTCATTCCGCTCCAGTTATCTCTGTTAGGGAATATACCGAAGACCTTTATGTCATTTTTCTTGCAGAGGTCTGTTGCCTCATCCAGCTCTACGAGTGGCTTGGACATAGCCTCTTCCGCGTTATCTGTAGACATGATAATGATTCTTGTTCTATCCTCATCATCGAGTCTTGGGAAGCTATACATACAGGAGGCGAGTCCCTCTCCTATAAGGGAACTACCCTTCGTATAGTTATTTACAAGAGTACCTGCATCGTAGTAATCCAGCTTCTCTTTATAATCCATATATTCTTCGTACTCATCTGTCTGGTACTGCATATATCCCGTCGAAGGATTATAGAACTTCTCCATGTATTCCTTCTGGAGTCTGAAATATTCCTTCATGTCCTCCAGACGAGTATTTACGAAATCATAATCGTCTGTCATAGGAACGTATAGAACGGTTGAGGTGTTGTAGATACAAACTCCGAATCTATCTCCATCCAGACCAGCTACAACGTCCTGAAGACTTTCAACCAGGTCAGCGTTCAGCTCGTAAATAGAATAAGATACGTCCATACATAGGAATATATCTCTCTTCTTAGTACCATTGTTGACGGTTTCCTTCTTGGAAGGTCTAGCCACAAGGAAAAGTGAAGCTACAATTGTTGTTATCAGACACACTTCCATAACTACAGAAACCGCCGCATACATATACTTTCTGCTCTTATATATGCTTAGTTCCTTAACAAACTTTGTATTAGCAGCTTTGATACCACCACGATATTTAATTTTACGTTTTAGTACATGAAGCAGAATAACTGCAACTGCAAGTACAGGTAGTCCGATCTTCAGCACCATCGGGTGTATGTAGTGCATTTTATTTCCTCCAACTCTCTATGAGCATTCTGGTTCTATAGAGGGATGTCTTCACATCTGCTCTAGCCTCTCTGGCAAACTCTGGTTCGTAGTACTCCCTAACCAGATTCGTCAGCTGCGGAATATTTACTCTTCGTATCTCCGTCAGTGTATATTTCTGAACCTTGATACCAGTCACCTCGTAAACAAACATACGTATGGTCAAACTGAGCTTCTGATATGCCTGTCTGACACTTATCTTGTTATTCATAAGGTCTGATTCGATATAGACTATTTCACCTATATACTTCCTCTTCAGACCTTCAAGTGTCTTCTCTGCGATCTTCTTGATCTTAATCTTCTTCTCCTTCTTCAGGCGGTCTCCCAGCTTCTTTCTAAAATAGTACTGGCAGAAGATAACGCCTGCGATGAAGACAACAGCCAAAATGATCCAGATAATCATATATGAAAATGGGTCTTGTAACTCAACCGATGTTTTCATTTTTATGCCTTTCAAAAAGCTCAACTATCTGATCGAATGTCTGAAATCCCCTGGAGGTCAGAACATCGAGAGTGAGCCTTGAAAGATCGCATTTATCAGCAAACTCTGCACTTTTCACTTCATCAGGTCTGTTTATGATCCATCTTTTCATATATCCATATCCTCTTTACTCTATAATCTTTTATATTATATCACATAATATAAAAAATGTAAAGACACGAGTTCTAAAAAACTTCAAACGCCTGTGCACTTGTCAATGATCTTGGACACTTACCCTCAAAAAATATGATGTAAAGCAGATATTGGCAAATTCACCTCATGTAGGAGCCGTAGGCGACGGAGTGAGGTGAATTTGCGGCGGCTCACCACATTACAGACAGGTGATCTTCAAGCACTTCTTTTGGCGACTTGAACTTCAGGCAGACCTTCGGTATGCTGTTTGAGCGCTTGTTGTATGCCGCCAGCTGCTTTCTTCCGTCCTCTAAGCTGTACATTCTCAGTTTGCTGTAAAGACGCTTTCCGTCCTCCCTATGCTGTCTCTCGACCTTGCCGTTATGCCTCGGTGTTGCGACCCTGATATACTCTTTTATGCATTATTATATCTTTACATTTTATTTGAGATGTGTTATAATGTTTGGGTAGCGATCAATGATCTCAGCTATAATTTTATTATCGGAGGTATTTAAATGAGTAAAACAAGAATAGGTATCGCTGGATACTTATTTCCTCATAAGGCCCTATGAACATGACCGGAATGAGAAGCCATACCAGTATGGCAATAGGATGGATTATTGTGGAGATTTTCATAGATAAGAAATCGGCCCTTCACCTGCCCTGCGGGCATCCTCTCCCCCAAGGGGCGAGGAAGAAGTTACCTTTGTTTGCGAAAGGCCTTGTTATTAATTATTGATTGAAAAACGTAACTTCCCCCTCGCCCCCTTGGGGAGAGGGTGTCACAAAGTGACGGGTGAGGGGCTGTTACTCATACCTTATCGCCTCGATAGGATCCATACGTGCAGCTTTTCTTGCAGGGAAGTATCCGAAGCCTATACCGATGAGAGTACATACGATGAAGCTGACGGTGATACTCCAACCCGGAACGCTTGTCGGGAGATGGAACAGGAACGAGGCAAGTCCGGCAATGGCTTCTCCGAGGATTATGCCGATAAGTCCTCCCGTCACCGATATTATTATGGACTCAATGAGGAACTGATTGCTGATGTCAATACCTCTGGCACCTACTGACATTCTAAGACCGATTTCCTTTGTTCGCTCGGTTACTGATACCAGCATGATATTCATGATTCCGATACCTGCTACGAGGAGCGAGAATGCCGCAGCCACTACGAGGATGATAGTGACGGTATCCATTGTAGATGACATTGTTTCCATCATCTCCTGTTGTGAGCGTATGGTGAAGTCTTCGGATTCACCAGAATCTTCCTTTATCTTATGGCTGACACGAAGTATTTCTGTCAGTTCTTCAATTGCCTGATCAGTTACTTCTTCTGTAATGGCAGAGCAGTTGATTGTAGAGAAATACGTCTGGGCAGCGATACGCTTCATAACTGTGGTATAAGGAGCGACGATTACGTTATCTTGGTCCATACCCCAGCTGTTATATCCCTTAGCCTTCAGCACACCGCAAATACGGAAAGGTATGCTCTTGAAACGGATGGTCTTACCTACAGGATCAGCTCCGTTAGGGAAGAGGTCGTCAGCGATTGTCTTACCGATAAGGCATACCTTCGCACTCTTGTGTACATCGTCTTCTGTGAAGGGAACGCCTTTTTCTACATCCCATTGCTTGATATCAAGATAGTCGAGCGACTCTCCGTAGATGGTGGCATTAGTGTTGTTTGCACCATAGATAGCCTGTCCGCTTGCCGTTACCTCTGGAGAAACGTAGGTGACATATTTCTTCTCGTTCATAATAGCCTCGTAGTCAGCAACCTTTAAGGTCTGCATGGATGAAGGGTCTTGTCTGACACCTCCCATCATATCAGCACCCGGACGTATCATTATCACGTTGGTACCCATCTGTGAGATATTCTTACGAATACTCTCCTTAGAGCCCTGACCGATAGCCATCATTACTATCACAGCAGCGACACCGATGATGATGCCGAGCATTGACAGGAACGAGCGGAATGCGTTGTTGGCTATGGCTCGAAGTGCAACTTTGAATAAGTTTATTATGCTCATTATTTTTGGAGTTTTAAGTTTGGAGATTAGTGTTTAGAGTTTAGTGATTAGAGTTTAGATAAACTCAATTTTTCACTCTTCACTTACATTAATCGTCTTGCGGTTTTGGCAATTTATCCAGAGCCTCTTGTGCAGAGAGGATGTTGGTGTTGATTACATCCTCACGGATCTTGCCGTCGCGCAACATGATATTGCGACTGGAGTATTGTGCAATCTCAGGGTTGTGAGTTACGAAGATGATGGTACGTCCCTCTGCATGAAGCTTCTGGAACAGCACGAGCATCTCAAAGGAGGTGCGGGTATCAAGATTACCCGTTGCCTCGTCGGCAAGGATGACCGCAGGATTGTTTACCAATGCACGTGCAATAGCCACACGCTGCATCTGTCCGCCTGACATCTGATTTGACTTGTGCATGAGACGGTCTCCAAGTCCTACTCTTTCAAGTGCCTCTATCGCAGCCTTGCGACGCTCAGAGGATGAAAAGTTCCTGTTATACATAAGAGGCAGTTCCACATTCTCCACAGCCGTTGTCTTGGCAAGGAGGTTGTAGTTCTGGAACACGAATCCGATCTTACGGTTTCTCAGTACGGCACGCTGGCGACGCTTCATTGTGCGCACGCTCACACCGTCGAGATAGTATTCACCGGATGTGGGAGTGTCAAGGCAGCCCAACTGATTGAGCAGGGTTGACTTACCTGATCCAGAGGTACCCATGATGGTGACAAACTCACCTTCGTATATCTTGAATGATATTCCTCGGAGCGCATGTACGGTTTCTGAACCAACGATGAAGTCACGCCTCACGTTATCCAGTTCAATGACCACACGACGCTCAGGAGTTGATGAATTATTTTCCATAAGAAAAAGTTATCGGCCCCTCACCTGCCCTTCGGGCATCCTCTCCCCTTGGGGAGAGGCAAAAGTTACCTTTGTTCGCGAAAGGCCTTGTTATTGATTGTTGATTGAAAAGTTGTAACTTTCCCCTCGCCCCTTGGGGGAGAGGGTGTCACGTAGTGACGGGTGAGGGGCTATTTTTACTTATTCCCACTCTTCTTCCTTCCTGGAGGGCCTGGCATGAACGGATTGCTATTGCCCTGTCCGCCTGGCATCATCATAGGCATACCAGAAGAGAAGCCAGTGAGAACCTCTTTTCCTGCGCTGATACCTTCTGTGATTTCGGTAAGAGCACCATTGCTGACACCTGTCTTTACAGGGATAGCCTTTAGGTTCTTACCATCTTTCACCCAAACTTTTGTCTTTGAGTCGCAGTCGACAATCTTACCTTCTGGTTCAAGCATTGTCTCAAGAGGAGCGAAACGAAGGGCCGCAACAGGAGCTGCGAGTACGTTCTGTTTTTCCTGAGTGACGATTGTCACATTGGCTGTAAGTCCTGGCTTGAGCTTGAGGTCTGAGTTTGGAGCTGAAATCACAACCTCGTAAGTCACAACGTTATTAGTTGTTGTAGCTGACTGGCGAACCTGTGTTACCTTTCCCTCGAATACATCATCTGGATATGCGTCAACGGTGAATGTAACGCGGGCACCCTGTTTTACGTCTGCGATGTCGGCCTCGTCAACGTCTGCTACAACCTGCATATTGGTGAGGTCCTGTGCAATAGTGAAAAGCTCAGGGGTATTGAAGCTTGCTGCCACTGTCTGTCCCTCTTCTACAGCCTTGCTGAGCACAACGCCGTCAATAGGTGAAGTGATAGTTGCGTAGCTGAGGTTTGTCTCTGCCTTTCGTACGCTTTCCTTTGCTGTTGTCACGCTTTCCTGAGCCTGAAGATATGAGAGTTTTGCATTTTCGAAGTCGTCGGCAGATACAAGTCCCTTGTCATAGAGCTTCTGATAGCGCTCAAAGTTCGTCTTCTGATAAGCGAACTTGCTCTCTGCAGAAGAAAGGTTTGCCTTCTGGGTAGAAAGCTCGGATATAAGGTTGGTCTTATCAAGTTCTGCAATTACCTGTCCTTTCTTAACGACACTATTATAGTCAACATACAGACGGCTGACGATACCACTTACCTGAGTACCTACGGTGACACTTGTTACCGGTTCTATTGTGCCTGTCGCTGTGACGCTGCTTGATATAGTGGTGTTTACGATTGTAGCTGTTTCAAAACTTACCTTTCTCTCTTTCTTTCCAGAGAAGAAGAATCCAGCCAATGCAACCACAGCCACAGCAGCTACACCACCGATGATAACTTTCTTGTTCATAGTCTAAAAGCCTAACCAAGCCTTCCCAAAGGGAAGGATGTTTTATACACTCTATCGCTTAAAGAAAGCTTGGCTATTATTTTTATAATTGTTTTTAATGTTTATCTTACTATATCGCATCCCTCCCTTTGGGAGGGCTTGGGTGGGCTATCTTTGATAGAATTCCAACATTCTGATGTTCAGGATTGTCATATACTTGCTCTGAAGCTCACTCTGCTGTGCAGACAGAAGACGTGACTTTCCATCCTGAAGTTCTACGATATTCTTAAGTCCGAGGCGGAACTGCTCGCTGAGAAGCTCATAGCTTGTCTGTGCGCTCTCTGTGCTGACTTTCGCAGCCTTGTATTGCTGCTGGTTGTTCTCTGCCTGAATCCAGTAGTTTTCAAGAGTGCTATATAAAGAGGTCTGCTTGTCCTGAAGGTCGAGCAAAGCCTGCTGACGGCTTATCTCAGCCTTGTTTACGGCTGTCTTCTTCTGACGCTGATCCACAATAGGAACGCTGAGACTGACACCGCCACCTAAAGCGAAGTTCTGCTTTGACTGGTCACCCCATCCCATATCGCTCATAGAGGATGTACTTGTACTTGCACTTGCATTTACACCGATAGTAGGGAGCGACTGTGCATTGGCAATCTTTTTGCTTATCTCGGATGACTCAATCTGCAATTGCAAACTTTTGAACTCTGGACGATTGGCAAGAGCCTTTTCGTATACGCGTTGCAATGACGGAATCTGAGCCATTGCCAATGCGTCTGTAGCATCCAGACCGCTTATCTCGAAAGGTTCGGTAGATGTAATCTGCAAGAGCTGTTTCAACTGTCGCTTGTAATTACGTGCCTGACTCTCTGCTGATACTACGTTGTATTCGTCTTGAGCACGCTGTGCGGTAAGCTGCATGAGGTCAGCCTTACTCATCTTGCCAATCTCGACCATATCCTTTCCGCGATTCTCGTTTGTCTTAGAGAACTCCAGAGTGGCCTTCTGAACTTTTATATTCTCCTC
>CACYQC010000069.1 GCA_902776395.1 uncultured Lachnospiraceae bacterium | reverse complement strand
TAAAACAGAACCGTCCCTATATACTCACTGAGTAAATGAGAACCGTCCCTATATACTCATTGGTATAGTTTATTCCTTGGGCTAGCTATAGTCTTAAAGCCTATTGACATAGTAGGTGGGTAGTGTTAAATTTTAGACGACACAATTTATTTTGGTAGTACTTAGAAGTAAGGAGAGAAATGTTATGAGTTTTATAGAAGACATTTCGTCGTATATTAGATCTGGTGAGTCTGATAGCGAGAATCTCGGTCTCGAGATAGAGCATTTTGTTATTAATGATAAGGGACAGCAGATGGAGTTCCACGAGATATCGTCTCTGATTAAGGAAGTTGGAACTGACCTGGGAGCAGAGATCATATATATGGATGGTTATCCAGTAGGTTATTACACGGGCGAGTATTCAACAAGTCTTGAGCCTGCCTGTCAGTTTGAGATAAGCATCAATCCATATTCGGACCTTGAAAAGATTAAGAGTGTATATGAGGACTTTAGGCTTCTGTGGGAACCACTTTTCGAAGAGCGTGGATACCATTTTGAAGAAAAGGGAAATCTCCCACTTGTGGAGCTTGGTATCATCACCCCTGACGATATTCCGCTTTCACCAAAGAAGCGCTACAAGTATATGGACGAGTATTTTAAGAGAAGTGGTAGATATGGCAAGTACATGATGCGTGCCTCTGCTTCTACTCAGGTATCGATTGATTATAAGTCGGAAGAGGATATGGTGAGAAAGCTACGAGTTCTCGAGAAAATATCCCCTATTCTGATGATACTTATGGAGAATAAAACGGATGAGTATTCGACCCTAATAGGAGCTGAGGATAAGCCTCATCTATTCAGAATTCAGGAGTGGGACGACCTTGACCCAGATAGAACTGGATTCGTTCCTCGTTCCTTCGACGAGGATTTTGGCTATGATGTCATGGCGGACGTTGTATATAATACTCCACTCATTCTTCTTACAGATGAGGGAGAAACGACAAATGTCGGACACCAGAGCGCGAAGGAGTTAGTAGAGAATAGCATCATTTATGAAGATAATCTAGATGATGAGAGAAGGAAGAAACTGATAGAGCATTTCATGTCGATGGGCTTCTTCCACTACAGAGCTAAAAAATATATAGAGGTAAGAGTTGCTGATAGTGTACCTATAGACAGAGCGCTTGGATACGCCGCACTGCTGAAGGGTCTCATTTATTCAGAGGAGAATCTCGACACGATTGAAAATGATCTATCTTCCATCGATGAGTTGAGTCAGCTTCAGGAAGCGGTTGAGAAGATAGAGGTGGAAGGCCTAAATGCCGAGATCTATGGTGGCAAAACCGCTGCCGAGTGGGCGGACTATCTTATTGAATTAGCACAGCAGTCTCTTGCCGATGAGGATAAGGAGTACCTGGAAAATGTGCGAGCTTTTTGGAGTTACAGCAAATAGAAAAATCAAAATTAATGATCTCCTGAAGAGATTTTTTGAACATAGCAAGGAACATAGTGACGGCTGGGGACTGGCCCTCCTGGATGATAATTCGGTCTCCATCGAGAAGGAACCTGTTCGAGCTATGAATAGCTTATATCTCAAGAATCGTCTGACTGGAAGGATAGAGAGCGCGAGAGGTATGGCGCATATCCGGAAGGCGACAGTCGGGGACATTAACTTTAGTAACACCCATCCCTTTTCCAAGAGGGATGATTCTGGGCGCACCTGGGTGCTTGTTCATAATGGCACTATTTTTGAGTCAAACATTTTAAATGCTTATCATCCAAAACAGCATGGAAACACAGACAGCGAGAGGATACTTCTTTATATCGTCGATCATGTGAATCGTCACTATTATCAGGAAATGAATAGCTTCGATGCGAATGAAAGAATAAGGCTTGTAGATAGCCTGATCAGGAGAATCGTTCCTGGAAATAAAGTAAATTTAATGCTTTACGATGGAGATTATTTCTACGTTCATAAGAATGAAGCGGGTACACTTTACAAGAGTGAAAGGGCCGGATCGGTCGTTTTCTCAACTCATCCACTCACTCCCGAGGGCTGGGAAGAGGTTCCGCAAAATCAGCTTCATGTATATAAGGATGGTGAGCTGATATTTGAAGGCGAGAAGCATGAACACACATATGTTCATGACGACGACAAAATGAAATTATTGTATTTAGAGTATGCGGGTTTATAGTCCTATATGGGCTATAAACCTTTTTTTTATTTAACCCTCTTTTATTGTTTTCTAATATCTTATAAATTTGTTGCCCTTTTGTTGCGTTTTATAATGTAAAATGTATCTGTAAGAGTAAAATAGTCCTTCTGAGCGTAGCGAAGAATGGAGATAATATAAAAGGAGAGGCGCTATGAAAGATTTCGAGGAAAACAAGATAGTAGAGAATGAGGCAAAAGAGACAAATGAGATAAAAGAAGAAAATGCCCCAAAGGAGCCGGATATCACAAAAGAGGATATCATGGCTGTCTATGAAAAAATAGATGCGCATTATAAGAATAATACCAACGAGAATATGGGTGAGATCTATCAGTTAGATTTATTGGGATATAAGCATATTAGAAAAGATTTTCATATCGATATGGTTTCTCCTGCGGAATTAGACAAGTGCGTAAATATCTTTGATACAAACTTTTCAGACCTTTCTGAGCTAAAGGCATTTGATATTAGTAAATTTACAGACTACAGAGAGGAAGAATCCTATTTCCAGATAGTTGAAAATCAGTTAAAAGAACGCGGAATTTCAGACAGAATTGTTGTGGAAAAATATACTAAAGCCGCGATTCTTTTTGCGCTTCATAATAGTCGTATTTATTATTATGACAAAAGATTTGGAGCTAAGCCAGGTAGACTTCATAATGAAATCAATAGGATTCCTGAGACACAGGCATATAAAGAGGGGCTCGAAAATTATAAGAGGGAATATAATGATGCTTTACCGAAAATAATAGATGATATAAAAAATGCGGATAAGAAGGGTGTTGAGGCACTTTCTTTTGTGCAGAGATTCAAGGATAAGCCATTTGATTCTAAGTCTCTTACACAGGAAGAACTTGATAAGGCTCATGTTGAGTTCCAGAAAATATTTGGTGCTTATATGGAACATGAGGGCCTTATAAATAAAAAGGTATATGATAGTTTCCATGTTAAGACATTTGATTTTAAGAAACCTTCAGAGGATCGATCATGTATTAGAAAAAAGGTAGAAAAGGGTGATAAGAACTTCGAGATTTCTGTAGAAAAAAACCCAGAGAATGTTCAGAAGGTAGTAGAAGCTTATGTATTAAACTCTTTAATAAATAATGATCCTCCTGTAGTTATTTATAATAATACTTTTGATCTAACAGCAGGCAAAGTATATGTTCATAACAAAGATGTGAATAATATTACTATCAATGGAAAAAATGGCATTATGCCTAATTCTGACCATACAGAAATGGTAGTCAAGCAGGAATATGAGAGAAGAATTCATGTTGATGACAATACTTCGATATATGACCTAAAGGTTTGTGATCCTGAAACCTTTGAAGATGATGGACTTAGCCTGTACAAGAACCTTACTAAGGAAAATGTTGATGAGGCTGTTAAGCTTTTCGATAAAATGTTCCCGAATCTTCGCAAGAGAACAGGGTTTTTTATTGGCGAGTTTAAGATTTCTGATATAAGTAATCCAAATAAATTTGTATTTGTAGGGGAATTCGCCAGAAATGAAAAAAGTAAGTGGAGAGGTCGTCCTCATGAATTAAATGAAGAGTTAGGAGAGGACAGAGTAAAGGAAATAAATAAAATCACGAGTGGAGCGGACGGAGAGAATGCTATGATTAAAATCAATATTCTCCGTGCAATTGCATCTCCAGATAGAAAAATAGGAATTCAGTTTAAGCAGAGAGTGGGAGGCATATATCCTCATAATTTCAACTTTTTCGCAGAGGTGAATAAGGGTCAGCCACCACAGCAGTGGCTTGAAAAGGATAGGATTATTCAAGAGGAAAAGCGTCGCAAGATAATAGCGAAATTCCAGAAGAAGTTGGATGATGCAAAGAGATACAAAGAGTCAGTTATAAATGGATTTAAGAGAGCTTCAGACCAGTTTAGTTTTGTTGAGGCTGAAAAATTTACTACTTTTAGTCCAGATACTAGAGATGTAATGCTTTCTTATGATGATATTAACAAGGATGAGCTACTTAGAATATCGGCATTTTTCGATAAGCTTTTTGTTGAGGTTGAGATTGCTGATGAGGGAGAAGTTGGAGAACACGGTAGGGAGCCTCGCAAGAGTATCGTTCATGATATGAAAATCAAGCTCAATCCAAATGCTGAATATGTGAATCTGGTTGAGTATGTAAGAAATATTTGCTCCTTTGATGATAATATCGGACCAGAAGAAGAAGTGCAGTATGCAAAAGTGCTTGCTCTTCAAGCTCTTAGAAATCCTAAGCAGCAGATACTTTACACTCCTAGGTTCGAGAACTTCAAGGAAAATGGAATGTTCCAGAAGGAGCTGGATGAGCTAAAGCAAGGCGAGGTGCTTGTAAAGCCTGAGAAGGCACCAGAACCAGTTGCTCAGGCTCCTCAGAAGGAAGTAAAGTTTAATAAGGCTGAGTTCGATGCTAAACTCCAGGAAAGAGACAAAAAACGTGATAAAGAAAAGGTTTTCCTGGAGGATGAGTCCCAGAAGCAGCTGGTGGAAGAGGTTACTAAGTATAACCTTCTCATTCAGAAAATCGATAGAAATGCTATTGTAAGTCTGCCTTTCAATAATAACGAAAAGAATACTAGAGATCTGACTCAGGAAGAACTTGAAGCGCTTTCTCCAGAAGAGCTCGACGTTGCTACTAAGCTCTTTGATGATACAATGGCTCCTTTTGTAAATCATTTTAAAGAACTGGTGGGCGATGAGGAAGATTTCATGGGCAACAAGCGTGCCGATGATCCGACAGAGGCATTTGAAGTATTTACTGAAAATGGAAATGTAATGTCTACAGCATTTTGGGCTGCTCAGAATATTATTAATGGACAGAACAATCAGAATATGACTGATGCCCAGAAGAGCAAGGCTATTGATGCGCTTGCAATGAAGTTCCGTAAGGTAATCATTTTACATACTATTGCTAGAAAAACTGAAAAGACTAAAGTTTTATTAAAAGCTATTGCTGATCAGAATAATGAAATGCTACTGCATTACGATCTTAAGATTCCTAACTCACTTATCGATCTTAGAGCTCCATACAAGATTCCAGCTCCTAAGGTAGAAAAGGTGAAGATGGAGGATATCCGAGAGGTTGAAGAAGGTCTTGAGGATGTAGAGGATGTAGAGGATGATGAGATCGCTGATGAAGCAGCAAAGAATGAAGAGAATAAAATAGATGACGAGGAGTTAGACAGAGCATATAGAGAAGAGTTCGAGCAGAATAAGGATGCCTTCAAGAAGGAAATAGAGGAGAAGGCTGCTGAATTCGATAAAAAGAGAGACGAGAGACTTGCAAAAGAGCAGGATAGAAAACAGAGAGAAGAAGAGGAACGTAAAGAAAACGAGCAAAAGAATGATCCTGAATATTGGAAGATAAGACAGGCGGCTGTACAGGTTAAGCTAAACGAAAATTTAGGCTATATTGAGAATTTAGAGAGAGTTATAGAGAGGTCTGCCGACAAGAATATTCCTCCACATATGTACACAGCGCTTAATGGTTTTAGGGCTGACAGAAGGAAACTTCAGGAGGAGCAGAAGGAAATTGAAAAGAATATCGCTAGACTTGCTGCCCTCAAGAAGGAGGAACCTGTAAAGCAGGACGAGCAGGAGAATGAACAGGAGAATTTCATTCCAGAAGATGTAAGAGAAGATATTCCTGACGAGATTAACAACGTAATTAATAATGAGATTCCTGTAGAAATTAATAATAATATTCAGAACGAAGCGGATGCTATGAAAATGCTGGATCCAGTTAATAGAATTCCTATGCCTCCAGCACAGGGACCTGTAGAGGTTCCAGTCATAAATGAACCAATTCTTCCGGAAGATCAAAATCGTCCAGAAGGTTATAACAATCCTGGAAGACAGAGAATTAAGAATTTCATTTCCGCTAAGAATAATTATACTAAGGGTGTTAACGGAATTAAGTATTATCTAAACGGAATAAAGAATAGACTGATTGCAACTCAGGATGATCAGACAAAGAACTTTGGTTCTGAAGAGAGAGAAGGTTCTAGACTTTATCAGAGACTAACAGAAAGCATAAATGCATTACTTGAGAATCTGAATAATGAAAATACAAGACCAGAAGTGATCAAGGCTTCTATGCTGAATGTTTATAGAGCGGCTTGCAGCTACTTCGGAACACATTTTGGATTCTTCGGACTTAAGGGAACTGAGAGAGGTGATGTCCGTCTCAAGATGTCAGAGAATCTTATTAATAAAATGCCAGTTGTCATGAATGCTTATGAAGATATGAGAACAAGAACTTGTATCATTTCAAATGAGGAGAATGTGGCATATGGAAATGCAAATCTGAAAGCTGTAAAGGAAAAGGCTGACGAGTTTGCAGGTTGGTATCCAACTATAGCAGCAGAGGCGACTCCAGGGGCTATTTTTACAGAGCAGATGGATCTTTCCAGGGCACAGCTCAGAATGCGTAATTATATATCTAAGTTTACAAAGACTATGGCAAATAGTTATGGAGCTACACTTCCTGCAGATCATTATCTGACAATTAAGCCAAATGAGAGCATAGTAGATAAGGCTAAGTATCTGATGGCTAAGAAGTTCCTTGATAAGGTTCATAGGCCAGGAGTTACAAAGGCTCAGGCAGAGGCTGCCGTGAGAGAATTTATGCCGGATACATTTAAGAGAGAGTACGAAGCACTTGCAAAGAATTCAACCTTCAAGAAATTCATGCAGACTCATGCGAATAATGGTATGAGTGAGTGGCTCAAGGTTGAGGAGAAGACTCAGCAAAATCGCGCCGCTTACAGAGAGAAGTTTGAAGAGTATAGAGGTTACGGTGCAACTGCTCAGCAGGAATTCAATGAACGTAATACTGGTCTCAGAGATATGGATGCCTTCTGGAATGATACCTACAAGGATGTGGCTGAAATCATAACTCTTAGAATACTTAATAATCCTAATGATAGATCCTTTGCGAATAATCTTGCTACTTACGGAAATGTAGAAGAAGGCAAGGCTGTATATGACCAGATGGTAGATAACGTAAAGAATTACCTCGTTAGAAAGAACGCCCTCCGCGTTAAGAATAACGAAACTGTGGAAGGTGTCGTAAACCGTGTGGCTATGAGTGAAGATGTTATGAAGGCTGCAGCTAAGAACTACAAGCAGGCTCTCGAAAGAGCACAGCAGAATCGCGCCCCACACCACTAGAGTGAGTATATGAGTATATAGGGACGGTTCTTATTTACTCATTCTCGAAAGAGAAAGAAGAACTAGATATGCAAATAGGGACGTTTCTGGTTTGTACATATAGGTGAGCAAAATGGGACGGTTCTAATTTACTCGTTCTCGTAAGAGAATGAGTAAATCGAGTGTGTGAAAGTTTTTCTGTAAATGAGATATCCTAAGATAATAGACGAGCTGAATGATAGTGTATCATCTATTGTTCAGCTCGTTTTGACTATACCTAATCCCATTGATTTCGTCAAGAATTATGATAAAATTGGTATATAATTATATTCCAGGATAATCTACTAGCACAGGCTTTACAAAACGCATTATTTATGGCATAATCATGAAAACAAATAGGGGAATGATGTCTCCCTGGATGCAAATCCAAACCGCTGATACAGCTGATGACTTCTGCAATTACTAAATGCAGGAAAGTTGTCGGCTTTTTTGCATCTAAAGGAGGATAAAACTATGTTATTAAGCATCGGAATGATCATTCTTGCAGGACTGTTGTTGGGGTGGATAGTTTCTAAAATCCAACTACCGCGTATCATTGGAATGCTTTTGGCCGGCATGCTGTTGGGACCGTATGTTTTGAATGTTCTGGATAGTTCCATAATAGATATGTCGGGTGATCTCAGAAAGATTGCATTGATTATCATCATTGCGAAGGCGGGGCTTTCGTTGGATATTACGGATTTGAAAAGAATAGGCAGACCGGCAATAATGCTTTGCTTTGTACCGGCAACACTTGAACTCATTGCTTTTGTTCTTTTTGCACCTTTCATAATGGGAGTGACTTTGTTACAAGCGGCAATCCTCGGAGCAGTGATGGGGGCAGTTTCTCCGGCTGTCACCGTGCCCAGATTGACGAAGATGATAGATGAAGGTATAGGAGTAAAAAAGGGCATCCCACAAATGCTTATCGCAGGTGCAAGTGCAGATGATATATATGTTATCGTTTTGTTCACTACACTGGTAGGATTGGAGGCCGGTGGGAACATGAATGCCCTGAGCCTTCTTCGCATTCCGGAAGAGATTATACTCGGAGCTGTGACAGGCGGAATATTGGGAGTGATCCTTGCTGTATATTTTAAGAAAGTACATATAAGAGATTCACTTAAGGTAACGATCATTATGGCCTTTAGTATGATCTTATACTGGATTGAGGGTATAGCGCCGGTGTCAGGGCTTCTTGCAGTTATGACAATGGGGATAGCACTGAATGTGAGGTTGCAGGTTGTAGCTAAGAGGCTGTCCGCAAAATTCAGCAAGCTTTGGGTGGCAGCCGAAATCTTCTTGTTTGTGCTGGTAGGTGCAACGGTTAATATTGGATACGTTACAAAGGCAGGTGTTGGAATGGTCATCATG
>CACYQC010000068.1 GCA_902776395.1 uncultured Lachnospiraceae bacterium | reverse complement strand
TAGGATTTTCTATATAAAAACATGGCCTCGTACCACATTAGAATAGTGATACGAGGTCATGTTTACTTTGTCTATGTGTATTTCTCCAAACAGCTGGTGTAAACAGTTGAAGCATCGGGAAGAGCTCCAAACGTCCTGCCAACATGTCGAAAGAAAGAATAATCTTTGCAAAATTACTGAAACCGGCGTAATTCTGCATAGGACCGACTCCTGCGAGTCCAGGACCGATATTATTAAGGGTCGCCGCAACCGAAGTAAAGGTTGTAATCAGATCAAACTCATCAAGACTAACTATCAGGAAGGAGGCAACAAATACCATAACATAAGCCATTAAGAATACATTCGCTATACGGATAGTTTCTTTATTAACAACCTTTCCATCCAGTCTAATACT
The DNA here is from genome assembly GCA_902776395.1 of uncultured Lachnospiraceae bacterium. Lineage (GTDB taxonomy): Bacteria > Bacillota > Clostridia > Lachnospirales > Lachnospiraceae > Eubacterium_Q. Next base: position 8,416 of record CACYQC010000068.1, on the reverse strand, counting down.
CTTAACAGACGATGGATGAATAAAGCTTTGAAGCTCTCTCTTAACCTGTTTAAAGTAAAGAATAAGTCTAGAAACTTTAACTCCTCCACCCGTACTTCCTGCGCAGGCTCCTATAAACATAACGAGAACCAGTATACCCTTAGGCATATTGTTCCAGGTTCCAAAATCAACTGTAGCAAAACCTGTTGTTGTCATTATAGATGCAACCTGAAATGCAGAATGATGGAAAGCATTTCCTAGGTTTCCGCTATAAGTCCCCATTGTAACTAGTATAGATGCAATGAAGAATATTGCCAGATATGTGATAACCTCTTCAGAATGAAGTACGCTCTTAAACTTTCGCATAATTATTAGATAATATACATTAAAGTTTGCTCCAAACATAACCATTCCAATGGTTATAATGTTCTGACAGGCACTACTGTATCCACCTATACTATCACCACGAACACCGAAACCACCCGTTCCAGCTGTACCGAAAGCGTGACATATACTATCGAAAATAGGCATACCTGCTATAACCAGAGCTATTATAAGCGTAAGTGTCATAGCTGTATATATTGCATATAGAGTAAAGGCAGTTTCCTTAACCTTTGGAACCATCTTCTCTACAGATGGGCCCGGGCTTTCTGCCTTAAGGATATTCATTTCATCAGCTCCAGATGGAACGAAGGCAAGCATGAATACCAGGATACCCATACCACCGATCCAGTGAGTAAAGCTTCTCCATAGAAGCAGGCAATTAGGCATGGCTTCAACATTTAAAAGTATACTGGCACCAGTTGTTGTAAAGCCAGAAGCTGTTTCAAATACCGCATCCGTTATACTTGGAATAGCCCCTGATACAAAAAATGGTATAGCTCCTATGATACTATAAACCATCCAAGTTATTGCCGTTATAACAAAGCCTTCCTTGGCCCTTATTCTATTATTGTTCACTTTAACAATTTGCAGCAGCCCACCAATAAATATTGATGCAACTGCTGTAATAGCTAGAACCAAGGTTTCTTTCTCCTGAAATAAAACTCCAGCTATCGCTGGAAGAAGGAGAAATATCCCTTCTAATTGTATAAGCTTACCTAATATTTTGACAACAATCTTATGATTCATCAAACTCACCAGTTAGTCCAAACGACTAACCCTTTACGATTTCTCTGATACTATTTATTCCCTTTGCGGTCGTAACAACAACAGCCCTGTCTCCAACCTCTAGTGTATCACGGCCACCTGGGCGTATGATCTTGCCATTTCTGTTAATACGACAAATAAGTGCATTATCAATGATATGTAAATCCTTCAGCTCAACTCCAGCATATCCATAATCTTCACCAACGCTTAACTCTAGAGCCTCAACTCTTCCATCCATTATTCTATAGAGAGCCTCGACCTCACTACCCATGGAATTCTGCATCGATCTAACATATCTAGCTATATAATCAGCTGTTATGCTCTTCGTAGAAATGATATTTCCTACAGGAAGCTCTGTTACCAGATCATCATAGGAATTTCTATGAACCTTTGTGATAACCTTGATACCAGACTGAAGATTATCAAGGTATAGAGACAGCAGGATATTTGCCTCATCCTGATGCATCAGACAACATACTGCATCCATCTGCTCTACCGACTCCTGCAAAAGTACTCTCTTCTCTGTAGCATCACCACAGATTATCATAGCCTTTGGAAGAAGTTCTGACAGTTCTTCACATCTCACAGGATTCTTATCTATAATCTTTACATTTATTCTAAGCTCCAGAAGTCTCTTAGCCAAATAGTAGCCTATAGTACCACCACCGGCTATCATGACATTCTTGATCTTCTTGGCTTTAATTCCAATTTTATTCAGAAGGTTGCTAACCTCTCCCATCGAGAGCGTAACAGATATTTTATCCTTGCTGTGAAGAACCGTATCACCATTCGGTATACTGACTTCACCAGCATGCTCAGTAACACATATCAGTGCATTTGTTCCAACCTTATTATTCATATCCTTTATTGCAAGATTATCCAGAACTGAGCCTTCAGGGATCTCAATTCCGATAAGGGTTATCCTACCTTTTGCAAAGGTATCTACCTCGAGCGCGGATGGAATCTGAATAAGTCTCACTATTTCCTCAGCAGCAACATACTCAGGATTAATGGACATAGATAGTCCTAGCTCGTCCTTCAGATATCCTATCTCCTCTGTATATTGAGGACTTCTGATACGAGCAATCGTATGACATCTACCTGTCTTCTTAGCTATAAGACAAGCTAGCATGTTCTTTTCATCATCACCCGTCACTGCTATCAGAAGATCCGCATCCTTGATACCTGCTTCCTTCTGACTAACTATACTTGTACAATCGCCCTGATATCCCATTACATCTACTGTACTAGTAACAGCTGATACAGCATCGTAACTGATATCCATTACAGTGACCTCATGATTACCGGCCACGAGTCTCTCCGCCAGAGTCTGGCCCACCTTACCGCAGCCTGCAACAATAATATTCATAAGTTTCTCCGTTTTATCTATTATCTGGCAGCATCATATAAATGTCTCATATACAGTCTCTGGAATTCATCATATTCTGCCAGTCCCTTAAATAGCTGTTCAACTGTATAGCCTTCCGACTCCAGACGCTCAGCAAGCACAGTATACTCCCGTGAGACCTCATTTTCAACATTTTCTCCTGCCATGAACTCAAAAGGCACTAGAACCACTCTTCCTGATTCTATCCCATCTGCCTTCAGCTTCTTTATTATCCTATATAATTTATTCTCTCCATGTAGCGTCGCAACATGGGAATTAGGAATATGTTCCTGCAAGGATTTTTCAAATAGCTTAAGCTCCTCTACACCATCTGTTTTATCTCCTGACATAACCAGGATCAGCATATCCTCGCCAACCCTTTCGCCGAATGCACTTTTAACAGCTCTTGCAGAAACATTCATATCAGTTTCAGAATAAAGAAGTGGCTGTGATATCCCCACCGTCCTGAAGAGTCCCGCGAGTCCAACCGTCTCCTCCTTCATCTGCTTATATTCATCACAATCATGTACATTTGTAGATACAACTACTAGATCGGTTACGCCTCTCTCCTTCATAGAAAGAATAGCCGCCTTAAGATTCTGAACCTTTTCACCGACGTTTTCCCGGAGACGCTTTCTTATATCCCCATCTGTATATACAGCAACTATGTCTGCCTCTTCGAGTCTATCACCGATAGATAGAACAAAATCATCTATACTTCTGGTTCTGACATCCTGATCTACTGTACCATGATTTACTACGATTATCCCCTGCTTCATACCGTTCTCCGAAAATATTATTCTTCCTTACCAGCAATAATTCCACCAGTTTTATAAATGCTATTAGCTGGAACATATCCTCTAACAGGTGACAGAGGATAAATATTAGAATTACGTCCTATCACACTTCCAGGATTCAGTACGCTATTACAGCCTACCTCAACATGATCTCCCAGCATAGCACCAAACTTCTTGAGGCCTGTTTCTATCCGAATATCTGAATAATCTCCATAGCCCTTTACTGTTACAAGGGTTTTATCTGATTTAACATTTGAAGTAATAGAGCCAGCCCCCATATGTGACTTAAAACCAAGTATGGAGTCCCCTACATAATTATAATGCGGAACCTGAACATTATCGAAAATGATAACATTCTTAAGCTCTGTAGAATTACCTACAACACAGTTTTCACCAACTAGTGCACTACCTCTAACGAAGGCACACTGTCTAACCTCTGTTCCTGCACCAATTATACATGGACCAGCTATATATGCGCTGTCAAAAACCTTTGCTGTTTTATGAATCCATATATCTTCTCCTCTTTTCTCATACTGAGCAGACTCCTCTGGATCGGCATCTATCTTTGCTCCAAGTTCTAGGATAAAATCCTTTATCTTTGGAAGTGCCTCCCATGGATAAGTTACGCTGCTAAGTAAATCTGCAGCCTTAGTATGAGTTAGATCGTATAATTCTTTTACTGTTACGTATGCTTCGTTCATCTTTTTCTCCTTAAATCACTTTGTGTTTTTTGTATAGAATGGTTTAGTTTTGTCGAATACAAAATGCATCTGATTTTGATTTCTAACCGATTTAACTGCATTAGTGTATTTCTCAACATATTCTCTAAGCTTAGTCATATACTCTTCTTCGGTTATCGAACCGTCTGCAACACCCGATAGTCCATATTCCCAGCTAGCTGTTAAATCTGCCCTGAGTAGTCCATTTATAGAATATAGGACTACATCGTAGATTATTTCGCCTAAGAATGTAGGTGTAAGCACCTGAGTTTTCTTATTTAGATTAATATACTTATTATTAACAAGCTTTGTTATAATTGAGTCTCTTGTCGCGGAAGTTCCTATACCACTACCCTTTATCTGTTCTCTTAGTTCCTCATCCTCTATTAGTTGTCCGGCATTCTCCATAGCAAGAATCATAGAACCAGAAGTATAGCGTTTCGGTGGATTCGTTTTTCCTTCTTTAATGTCGAATCCCGAGCATGGCAGCTTCATTCCCTTCTTAAGCCCTGAGACATATTCCATTACATCTTCTGTAGCAACAATCTCGCCCTGACCTTCTGAATCCTTATCTCCCGATTCATCCTCGTTCTTTGCCTTAGTTGCTTCTTTCTCAGCCTTATTATAAATCTTTGGATCAGCAATCATCAGATATCCAGGTTTTGATAGCAACTTGAAGGAGGCGTTAAATTGCTCCGTCCTGCATTTGAGGACAAGCGATATTTTCTTATATTCCGCCGGTGGATAAAATATCGACAGGAATCTTCTTACAACTATATCATAAACCTTTGACTGAATAGCCGTAAGCTTAGGTAACTGCCCCAAGCCCTGACCTGTCGGAATAATTGCATAGTGATCTGTTATGAGTTTATCATTTACATACTTTGACTTCGCTATCCCTTTGTAACCACCCTGATTAATTATATTCTGTGCATATCCAGCAAGTGGCTGATAATTGCAAAGTCCTCTTATATTCTTATCAATTTCCTTAGCTATCGCCGTAGATAAAACTCTGGCATCGGTTCTTGGATAAGTCACTAGCTTCTTCTCATATAACTCCTGCACTATAGAAAGAGTCTCAGAAGGACTTATCTTAAACATCCTGGAGCAATCATTCTGAAGCTCCGCCAGGTTGTAAAGCATAGGCGGATTCTTCTTCTCCGTCTTCTTGGAAATGCTCTCGATAATCATCTCTATCGGTTTTTCCTCAGAGAGATAATCTATCAGCTCCTCCGCATCCTTTCTCTCCTTGAAACCATTTTCCTTATATAGCTTAGGACTGCCATAGTATTTACTACCTTCTACAGCCTTCCACTCAGCATCAAACATTCCATCATTTATTTTACCAATAACTCTGTAGAAAGGAGTAGATACGAATTCTCTTATCTCCCTTTCTCTCTTAACTATCATTCCAAGAACGCAGGTCATAACTCGACCAACGGCAACAACACATTTATCTACCCCGAGATATTGTTTAATCGGATAGGAATATTTAAGAGTAAGCGCTCTAGAGAAATTTATTCCCATCAAATAGTCTTCCTTAGCTCTTAGATAAGCTGCGCAGCTAAGATTATCATATTCCGACAGAGGTTTTGCTTCTCTGATTCCACGAAGGATTTCCTCCTCCGTCTGAGAATCTATCCACACTCTTCTCTTATCCTTTGTATCAGGAACTTCGGCTAGTTTATCAACTAGTCTATATATATATTCTCCTTCTCGTCCAGAGTCAGTACATACATATATAGTTTCTACATCATCTCTTCTGAGTAGATTCTTAACAACATTGAACTGCTTACTAACCGCAGGAATAACCTCATACTTATAGGAATCTGGTATAAATGGAATGGTATCCATAGACCATCTCTTCAGTTTTTCATCATACGCATCCGGATAACTCATTGCCACGAGATGTCCTACGCACCATGTTACTATGTGGTTTTCATCCTCTATATAGCCATCCTTACGAGACCCTTTTACCTTGAGAGCGTCAGCGAACTGCTGAGCAACAGAAGGTTTCTCGGCTATAAATAGTTTCTTCATAATTCTTCCTTTTACATAAAGCAAACAGATTAGGGGAAACCCTAATCTGTTCACTAATTATTATTTAATTCTAGTTTGTATCTTCCAATTCAATTTGTTTTGAAGTACTTCCAGCCGCCGCTTCTCGTGCATCACATTTTTCCATGACCTCATCGATACGAGCAACGAATCTATCGATATTTCCTTCTTCCATTCCCTTAAGGGATTCTTTAAGTCTATCAAATATCGGCTTCTCCGCGGTGTAACCTTTTTCCTTCACGTAACCCTTTGCCAGGTGCATCATTCCTCTATCCTTGATCTTATGGATATCGATCAGGTAGATGAACTCATCTACTATCTCATCATTTTCCTCAAAGAAGTTTGATAAGGAATCTATCTCACCTGTAAGTATTACAACATAATTATTATTTTCTGGAGCTGAATCCTTAATAACCTCAACAAGTTTATCAAAGGATACTAGACCAGCATTTTCAACTATCAGACAACCACCCTTAAGAGCAGATAATTTCTCAAGTCCCATCTTGTTAAGTTGCTTAGCTTTTGTCTTCGCTATCTTATCCGAAGAAACAAGTCCCAAGCTATAGAAGCTTCTAGCGAAATCCTCACCAACCTTAACTGTACCAAATCCATTTCTACCAAGAATAACTATATTCTTAGGCATATCTGGATGCTTAAGAATAGAATTGATAGATAAGATAACATCATCCGATGTAGTCTGGATTCTTGTATATTTCTTAAGATAAGTAGCTTCAGCAGGAAGTTTTCCTAGAGTAATCTCTTCTCCTGTAACTGGATCCGTCACCCAACGAACTCTATTTGAATTTGCTGAAGACATCACTTCTTCAGCTTCCTTCTTCTTATCTTCTGCCTCTCTCTTTGCAGCTCTCTCAGCTCTCTTACGAACCTCTTCCTCATACTTCTGTTCTTCAGTCATTGAAGCTTTTGATTTATCAGCTGCCTTCTTAGTCTCAGGCTTACTCTCTGGTGCTACCTCCGGAGCTTTTGGTTCTTCCTTCTTCTCCTTCTCAAGACTAGCCAAAACCTCTTCGACAAGCTTTTCTCTGTCATCTGTGGACATTTCCGGCGCCGCCTCTGGAGCCGCTTCTTCAGTCTGCTGGTCAGTCGCCGAACTAATTTCTTCTGTAACCTCTTCTCCCTTTTTTCCGAAGATATTTTTAAGAAGTTTCTTTATAGATTCATACGCATTTGAAAATGGTTTTTTCATTGCTCACCCTCCAGAATTATTCCCCATCAAAACTTAAGTCCATTCGAACTTTATTGTACCACAACATAATCTCATTTTAAAGATAACATTTATACAATAAAGAGTAGATTTTTTATATATTTATAACCATTCTAGCCTTGATTTTTTTAGTTAAAGGGACTATGCTATATACCTACTGCGAAAAACACTAGGCTTACGCAGAATATTAATAATAGAAGTACGTGAGGTAACGAAGATGAAACCTGTTAAGGAAGGAAAAGTTAGAGAGATTTACGACAATGGCGATAGCCTGATCATGGTAGCAACTGATAGAATCAGCTGCTATGACGTAATACTTAAGAACAAGATTGACAAAAAAGGTACTGTTCTTACTCAGATGTCTAAGTTCTGGTTTGATATGACAGAAGATATCCTACCAAACCATATGATATCTGTAGATGTAAAGGATATGCCTGAGTTTTTCCAACAACCAGACTATGATGGAAATAGTATGATGTGCAAGAAGCTTACAATGCTTCCTATAGAGTGCATTGTTCGTGGATACATCACAGGTAGTGGTTGGGCAAGCTACCAGGAGAACGGAACAGTTTGCGGAATCAAACTTCCTGAAGGATTAAAGGAGAGCGACAAGCTTCCTGAAGCTATCTATACACCTTCAACAAAGGCTGATCTTGGAGATCATGATGAGAATATCTCCTTTGAGAAGTCAGTTGAAGTTCTTGAGAAAGAGTTTCCTGGAAAAGGTCAGGAATATGCTGAAAAGCTTCGCGATTACACTCTCGCACTTTATAATAAATGTGCAGACTATGCACTTACAAAAGGCATTATAATCGCAGATACAAAGTTTGAGTTTGGACTTGATGAGAATGGAAATATCGTAGTTGGTGATGAGATGCTCACACCTGACTCATCTCGTTTCTGGCCAGCAGATGGTTATGAACCAGGACATGGTCAGCCTTCATTTGATAAGCAGTTTGCACGTGACTGGCTGAAGTCAGATGCAAATAAGAACGAGCCTGAGAATTGGGAGCTCCCACAGGATATTGTAGATAAGACTATTGATAAATATTTATCTGCTTACAAAATGCTTACAGGCGAGGAATTATAAATAGAATTACAT
>CACYQC010000067.1 GCA_902776395.1 uncultured Lachnospiraceae bacterium | reverse complement strand
ATAAGCGATACGAGTACGTGGCTGAGTTGTTGTTTCAATGGAACGCATGAAGTCTTTAACAAATGGTGGTAAATCTGATAGGATTGATCTAAGTTCTAGAATTTGTTTTTTTGATATTTGTTTTGCGTAGGATTCGGACATGGTGGGTACCTCGTAATAATTATATTTGTTTATAGTTGTTTGCAGTGCAAATCGCCAAACTATGAGACCTGCCAATCGCTGAATCCGCCGAACAAGTTCGTCGGTCGGCAGCAAGCTGCCTTGCATTCAGCGATTCCGGGCATTCGCCCTATAAATATCCGAAAGTTAGCGCATATTTGCATGCAAGCATGCATAAGCACTACTTTCGTCTATTTGCAGGTCTCATATTTTCGCAAAACTATGGTTTCACGAATAAATGTATGTTTTTAGTTTACTACTATTCTCATCCATTTTCAAGTCTTTTTTCCTTTATTTTCCTTATGTTTACTTGTGTATTTATGTTTTTATTTAAATAAAACAATACCACAAGTTTTTCAACTCATGGTATTGTTTATTTTTTAGCGACCAATAACATTTGCCTGTGGATTATTTTGTTTTATTTCATTATTTGGAGCTTTTGGTTTTATTTCATTTTTAATCTTATTAATCTGTTCAGGTGTAAATGCATCTTGATTTGCCTCTAAATATTTATTAAAGGCCTGCTCAGTGTTTAGATTAACTCCAAAATTTTTAGCAAATGTTTCCATTTTCTTGCTTAAATCTATAATGCCCTCTACTACTGCGTTTTTATCTACCGCGTTTGGATCTTTAATCTTATCGAATACATTTTCAATAGATAGATCAAACATTTGTTTTTTGATTTTATCATAGATTTTATTATTTATCTTTTTGTAATTCTGATTTGCAAAGCTTCCATTTAAGCCATTTGTAAGGTTTGTAAGGAATATCTTACCTTCTTCACTCTTTAAGTCATTATTAAAGGCCTTTCTTAGTTGAGAGTCTGGTTTCATTAGCTCTTTAACTTTTTGCATATTCAGCGGTTGATCAGTAATCATTCTTTCGGTAAATAATACATCTTTGAACTTTTCTACTAGTTCCTCTTTGCTCTTTATTTCATCATGTCCAATTGAATAAATTATATCATCAACACAAGTGGTTATATATAGCTTAGAATTTGTTGCTGTAGCTAGTTCTTTTCCTGTATTACTTACGTCATATTTCTTGAAGTTCTTTTCGTCTTCTTTATATTTCCAACGTTTTTTATCTTCCTGAATATACTTATTGTAATCTATTGCCTCGCCCTTCTCGACATCATTCATAAGCTCTGTATATTTAACTTCTCTTATCTGGTCTCCATCCTTCATCATAAATGTCTGACCAACTAGATAATTCTCGTTATCTATTGCGAGATATGTCTTTCCAGGGTCTATAGCAAAATCTGTAAGGTCTCCTAATTCCTTATAATCAGCTTTATCAAGGAAGAATTTGTTCTTTGGTGGTTCTGTCCATCCAGCGGCTTTATAGAAATTATCAGCCTTAATCTTTGCATCCTCTAAATGCTTCAGCATTTCTCTGTCACGGGTAACTATAGCGGCTATTTTTTCCTCTGACATTCCGAGCTTTTTAAGTTTATTTACCTCGACAGAATTAGGATCATTATAGTCATTTACTGCCTGCTTAAGCTTTTCATATGCTTCATTATCATAATGAAGTAATGTAGGAACAATGATATTTCCTTGTTTATCAAATAAGCTCTTAGCGGCCTCATAATCTCTACCCTGCTCCTTCATCTGTTCGAGCATTCTCTTTTCTATACTGTCTCCATAAACAATATCATGTGTATATGTAACAGTTTTTAGGAAAATATCAGCATATGGAACGAGTCCTCTTGTCATAGTTGAATATGTATGTCCTACTGAAGTAAAATCAAATGCTGATTGAAGTTCCTTAGCTTCATCTATTACGGCTTTTAGTTTTATTCTATCGTCATCACTAATGTTAAAGTTATATGGAAGATCACGATTTGGTCTGTTTTCGCCATTGTGAGTTCTCTTATATTCCTCATTTAGATCTTTTCTAGCTTTTTTGTCTAGATACCAAAGATCTTTTATACCAGTGGAAATCTTATGTAATTTGCGGGAAATGAATTTCTCAAAACATTTATGATCTTCTTTAGGGTCATATTTTATACCCAGCTCTTCCATTTCCTTTATGTATTTTTCTTTTAATGCTGGAGTGAGCTTATTGGTATACTTAATATTTTTTGTATCATAACTATTATAGAAATCATCTGGAAAGTTTATTCCAGTTTCATTATTATCAATAAATAAACCAGGTCCTCGCGTTAGACATGCATCAAGATTAAATTGATTTCTTGAAGTTCCTAATATTGGTTCGCTTGGTATATTAAGTGGAGAAACAACATCAACACCAAAATAATTACCAAGAATATGTTTATAAAGCGCGCTATCCTTGGATACCTTCATAGTCATAGAAGGAAGAAATTGCAGTTTTTTAGGATCCTTTGAATCTTCATTAAAAGCTGTTTTAAGATCGATAGCATCAAAGGACATATCATTATCATATGCCTTTATAGTCTTAATAATGATATTTTTTGTTATAGGATCTCTATCAAATTCACACTTGAAGTTTCGTCCATGTCTATCCTTCTGTAAACAAAGTGTATCAATAGCCTGTAAACGTATAAGGTTTCTGATTGCTTCTGAAGAATATATGAGCTTCACGCCTTCTTTTTCAGCTGTTTTCATAAGGTCAATAAATTCTCTACCTTCAGCAGCTTCGCATACAGTACAGAGCTGATTCACTGTTGTACCATCTCGGCGTTTGAACTTAACCAAACTTGTCTGTGATTTAGTGATTACATCAGTAAAACCAAGATGCTCTGCCACTCTTGATGTAGCAGTATTGTTAATGGCGGCTTTATCCTCTCCCTTTTGTTCTTTCTGGGCGCTCATCTGACCAAAAAGCTCAACCTCTTTACCCATAGTTACTCTGAAGAGTGTTTCAAGCTCTTTATCATTTAAATCTTTTATTGAATCTATTATTTCTTTATCTTCATTATTTTTTAAGCCCATAGTGTTTTGTATGAATTGATATGCAGTCATCTTCTGCATTCTTTCAGGCTTTTTGCCACCTGGATTCTGGACACCCTGGACTTCGAGCATTTTTTTCTTTAATTTAAGTCCTTGTTCAAGTATAACCTTATCCTCGTTATGAGCTTTTTCAATCATCTCATCAAGAGTCAGGTTTCCCTCAAGATCCTGCATATCTACCATATTATTATAGATTTCAAGATCTCTAAATAATGTATCAAAATTATAAGCAAAATATTTGGCGAATTTTTTACCTAGAGCTTCCTTCTCAGCTTCAGGAGCACTATTAATTGCATCATTAAGATTATTTAGAAGTTTTAATCCGATTTCATAATCTCTTTTTGTTATATTGGCAAGTCTTTCCTCTATAAGATCAGGATTTGGATTATCAAAATGATTCTGACTACTAACATTCAGCTGTCTTATACGACGCTTTAGAAAACCGGCCATATTTTCATTGAGGAAAGGAAGATTTTCTTTGATATAATAATGCTTTCCATCTTCGCCTACGATAGTAACTCTATATACATCTGTTGAGTTACCTTCGTTCTGCCATATGACTTCTGATGTTACTTTTGCAGGTATCTTATTTACAAAGTTATTGGCATTAATTGATTCTCTTTCTTCGGCAGATAATTGCTCAAATTGAATCGTTCCCTCTTTAGTTGTTTCGATCATTACATTGAAGTCTTGCTTTGACTTTTTAGCATTTAATAGAAGCTCTTCTACTCTTCTATATCTTCTCTTACCAGCAGAACTACCTGGTGCTCTGTTTTTTAGATAGTTATCAGCAGCAATAAAAAATTCCTCATATGCTTGATTAACTTTTTCTGCATATTTATCTGAATCAAATACGCCATTTTCACTTATATAATCTTTTATGCTTTCGTTAAGTATATTATTAAGAGCTGCAAGACTTTTCTTAACCCATAACATTTCTGGAGATGCTTTTACCATGAATCTCCAATCTCTTTCCAGGAGGGTACTACCATTAAGCATAAGCTTACTAGTTGATAGATTTTTTTGTTTGAAATCATCTAGAACAATTTCCTTCTTTAGATCTTGTCTAGCTTCATTTCTTGCTGATTTTAGTGCAGAATTTTTCTTATCTGCGTATGTTTTCATCATTTTAAACTTATCAGCAGTAAGCTCTATAGGATAAATGATATAATAGTCATCATTTAGCTTAACGGCCGTTTTCTTTTGCTCTTCGTTTAGTCTATTCCAATTTCCGCGAATCAGTCTATCGTGTTTTGGTTTTGCTGGTGCCATAATTTATTCCTCCTCTACTGAAACTCCGCTAAAATACTCAATATCAGTAGCAACAAATCTCTTAGGGAATTTATTATATCCCTTCTCTAGTTTTCTATCTGCAATAGCTTTGTTTGCTAAATCATTTTCCATATTTTTGTATATATCCGTACTTCCGCTATATACTTTTACATATATTCCGTCTGACTCTGTATATCCTACTTCTATAAACTCATTATCATACAGAAAATCTTCTATACTGCTTTCATCTTCCTCAGGTTCTTCTATATCTGGAACATAAGCAATTAGATTCGTTAAGTCATTTGAAGCAGCTATATCGTAGCAGGCCTCAATCATCTTAGTTCCACCACCCTGAAGTCTTACCTCTGGATCCATCCAAATCCATTTAATTATAAGACTGCCATCTATGTTGACTAGAATTGTAATTCCAGTTGCTTCTATTCCTTCATCTGAAACATCTACAGCCCCAATTAATATTGCTTCGCCGTCTTCTGTATATTTCAAAAAATCCTTTGGGACAAATCTCTTGAACTTATCTTTTACTTCGGAACTACTATGATTTAGTACAAATACAACCATATATAACCTCCTATATATATAAAAATGCATTATTACACCCACTACACTTTAGTTATACAACATAACATATAACAAAAGAGCAACAAAAAAAGCCTTAAATAAATAAATTCAAGGCTTTAATCATATGAAATATAGTCTCTATCATTTAATTCTTTAATAAACCGACTTAGAGGAAAACCGACAACGTTATTATAATCACCATTTATTGACTGGACTAATCGCTGCCCTATTCCCTGAATACCGTAGGAACCGGCTTTATCCATAGGCTCACCGCTCTCTATATAGTCGAGAGCATCATATTTACTGAAGGGATACATATTTACCTTAGTTTCTTCGTAGAAGCTAAAGCTATCAACTTCGAGAAGACCTTCAGTAAAGGAATTATACTGCAAAACACTGCAAGTAACGCCTGTATAAACCTCATGAGTTCTACCTGAGAGCTTCATTAGCATTTCAAAGGCATCTTTTGCATCCTTAGGCTTGCCGAGTATTATGTTGTCTACAGAAACGACTGTGTCTGCACCAACAACGATTATTCCGCCAGACTGAATATCTATAAGCTGACTAAGATTATCAGGAGTATGCTGGGTGAAAATGTCACTTACTGCCTTACATTTCTGACCGGAAAGTTCCACTACGACTTCTTCTGGCTTTGTTTTAGTTATTTTTTCCTCTACATCACTTATTATCACCTCGAAATTAAGTCCTGCCTGTGCAAGTAGTTCTTTTCTACGAGGTGATCCTGATGCAAGAATTATAAGCATATTTTGTCTCATTATTTTTACTTAAGCATTATTAAACCTGCTTGAAGTCCTCTTCTTCCTTTTGTATATCTATGCGAGAAGAAAATGTCATGATGCTTCATTGTGCATAGCTTTGTTTGATATATATTACGGCTTCTAAGGCCGCTATTAACGAGAATAAGCTCATTTAGGTTCCATAGGTTTAACATATATCGGTCTCTAAGCTTGATCGTCCTAAAGATCTCATATGGAGCTCCTGGATTTGTTTGACTTAGTCCTATATAGTCCTCTGGCTTCTTATCTCGTAGATAACTTCCGGTTCTAATACTATAGGTGAAATCTTCGTTTTGAAGGGGCTCGAAGATGATATTATCTTCATTTGTATCTATATATGGACATTCTACCATTTTCTTTATTACAGTTTCATCCACCTCATAATTTGAAGGACCAATAGATGGTCCGATTACAGCATGGATGTTTTCTGGCATACAACCATATACTTCCTTCATTTTTTCGACAGTTTTTGCAGCTATTCCCTCAACAGTACCTCTCCATCCAGCATGAACAGTTGCTATTACACGGCTGATTGGATCTACCATGAGTATTGGTACACAATCGGCTGTATAAACTATGAGTGGTACATTTTTGACATTAGTAATCTGAGCATCAATTTCTGAATGAGTAAGTGGACGAGCTATGCCGTCCCCTGCGTCTTCTTCATTTACAACTAAAATATTTGTCTTATGAACCTGATTCGGAGCTGAAATCCTTTTATAATCAAAGCCCATACTTTGTCCTAGTCTTTTGTAATTTTCAAGTACCTTCTCTTCATCATCTTCTAAATGAAGACCAAGATTAAGAGATTCATATATTCCAGTACTTACACCACCTAGCTTTGTGGAAAAACCATGGATTATATTAGGTATTTCGGAGAAGCCTTCTACTTCGATAAAAGGTACCTCTGAATCGGTATTTAGTTTTATATTGTTAGAACTATGGATACCCATGTAGTTTGTATCTATAATTTGTTTTTCTTTTTCGAACATATTTCTCTCTTTATATAATTACTATTAATAATATTTAAAGTAATTAGTTTGTTTTAGATTATTTGTTAGTTTTAAGTATATTTAATAGTTTTTGAAAATATTCTGGGAGCTCACTATTAAACTCTATATATTCTTTAGTTCTGGGATGTATAAAGCCTAGTTTACCTGCGTGAAGTACTTGTCCCTGCAGATTATATGGGCATTTCTTTGGTCCATATACAGGGTCCCCGAGAAGCGGATGGCTGATACTGGATAAATGTACACGTATCTGATGTGTTCGTCCTGTTTCAAGCTTACATCTTATGAAACTATAATTATCTTCCAGATTGTCAGCTAGATAAATATGGGTTACTGCTCTTCTACCATCTGGATCTATCGCCATTTTCTTACGGTCGTTTTTAGCACGGTTAATTGGCTTATTAACTGTAAGTGTATATTCACCTAGTTCTGGTAAATCACTTTTCTCCATCTTTTGAATATCAAAATGATTGTATACAATACAGCTATATACTCTATTAATGGAGTGCTCTGAAAACTGCTCAGCTAGGGATTGATGAGCCATATTATTTTTGCATACTACAAGAAGACCACTGGTATCTTTATCTATTCGATGTACTATACCAGGTCTCTCTACTCCATTTATAGAGGATAGACTGTCTCCGCAGTGGTACATTAGAGCATTTACAAGGGTTCCAGTGTAGTTTCCAGCAGCTGGATGCACAACCATGCCCTGAGGCTTATCTACTACGATAACATCCTCATCCTCGTATACAATATTAATAGGGATATTCTCTGGGATTATTTCTAGCTTAGTAACTTCTGGCAGATTAATCTTTACAGTATCGCCAGCTCTTAGCTTATATGAAGGTTTAACGGCTTTCTCAGAACCGTTATTTATTATTAAGATACGATCTTCAGAAGTTAATTTATTGATATAAGAACGTGAAAGCTCTTCCATGGATTCGGATATATATTTATCTATCCTTTGACCAATATTATCTTCAGTTGGAGTAAGTTCGTAAACTAATTCGTCCATTATATGATCATTTTCCTATTCTATGACGTAATTATTATTCTTCTGAATTTGTTTCTTCTAAATTTGTTTCTTCTGAAATTGCTTCATCTGTTTCTTTTTGTTTTGAATCTACGGATTCTCTTATTTTTCCATGTAACAGAAGTTCTATATCCTCTGATTTATATTTAAAAATAAATAGAAATAGAAGTATGAACATGCATACAGTAACGCAAATATCTGCAAAGTTAAATATAGGGAAATTGATAAGCTTTACATATATAAAATCTACTACATAGTGAAATCTTATTCTGTCTATCATATTTCCTATTGCTCCGCCTATTATGAATACAATGCATATTCTAGCGGCTTTTAAGTGTGGATACTTGGTAGCATTATGATATACATACGAAAGAAGAATAACTAGAAGTATTGATATTACAAGTAAAAATATAGTCTTATTAGAAAGAGATCCCCATGCTGCACCGGTATTCTTTATGAAATAAATAACGAGAGCATTACCCAGCACCTTTTTCTCATCCTTATAAGGCGTCATATTAGTATATATAAAGTATTTAGTTATTTGGTCTATAGCAACAAGTATGAGTATGACGAGTGCTGATATTATATAATATAATTTTTTAGCTTTAGTTTCTTCCATGATGTTATCCTGAATTTACTTGTGAATTTCTATCTTTCTAAATATTCTTTAAAGGCCTTTTCCATATCCGCATCAGAGACTTCAGTACTTATAACAGCATTTCCTATTCCGTCTAGAAGAATAAACTTAATGCTATTACCTTCAGCCTTTTTATCATTATGAGTAAACTTAACGATTTCCTTTATATCTATATTCTTAGGAATATCAGGTAGATTAAAATGCTCTTTAATCAGCCTTTCAATATCCTTTACATCCTCTTCTGATAAGAGGCCTTTATCTCTTGATATATATGCTGCAAGGATACAGCCAATAGATACACATTCTCCATGTAAGAATTCGAAGTTCATATACTTTTCAAGGGCATGTCCTAGTGTATGTCCATAGTTAAGTAAGGCTCTTTCGCCCTTAGTCTCATGTGGGTCCTGTTCTACTACATTCTTCTTAATGATATTACATTTGTATATCATATATTCAAGGCTTTCAGAACTTAGGTTATCAAGGCTGGAAATGTTATCTCTTATCCAGTAATATAGCTCCTTATCCTTTATGAGAGCAGACTTTACAACTTCCCCCATTCCAGAATAGAACTGTCTCTTATCTAGAGAATTTATTGTAGACATATTGATATATACAAGCTTTGGCATGTGGAAAGCACCAACCATATTCTTGTATTTTTCAAAATCCACTCCAGTTTTACCGCCTATGCTTGAAT
>CACYQC010000066.1 GCA_902776395.1 uncultured Lachnospiraceae bacterium | reverse complement strand
CCGTTACCTCACCAACTAGCTAATCAGACGCGGGTCCATCTCACACCACCGGAGTTTTTCACACTGTATCATGCGATACTGTGCGCTTATGCGGTATTATCAGTCGTTTCCAACTGCTATCCCCCAGTGTGAGGCAGGTTACCCACGCGTTACTCACCCGTCCGCCACTAAGTGATTCAAATGAATTCCATCTGAGCAAGCTCTTCAGGTCTTCGGGAGAACCACTCCGTTCGACTTGCATGTGTTAAGCACGCCGCCAGCGTTTATCCTGAGCCAGGATCAAACTCTCAAAAAAAGTTTGTGTTGATTTTTGTGTTGATTTCTCAACGATCCTTGTCATGTTAAAACGTTAGCTTTACCATTCCAAAATTTACTGTTCTTATTTGGATTCGTTCAATTCCGAATATTCTATAATTTAAAGAATTTTCGGGGTTGTCATCATTATTCTGTTGTTAATGTACAGTCTCGAATCATGGATAGTTTATCCAAGTATCAACGGAGAAGGAGGGATTTGAACCCTCGCGCCGCTATTAACGACCTACTCACTTTCCAGGCGAGCCCCTTCAGCCACTTGGGTACTTCTCCAAATAACTGATTCGATAATAACTAACTGTATTCAGTTAGAGCGGAGAGGATGGGATTCGAACCCATGTGCCCTTGCGGACAAACGGTTTTCAAGACCGCCTCGTTATGACCACTTCGATACCTCTCCATATGTCATCTTATGATGAAATTTTTCTCATAAAAGTAGTCGCTTTTTTCCAGCGACTTTGTCTATAATAGCAAAAGAGAATATCTATGTCAACAACTTTTTGACACTTTTTTTGATATTTTTTTTCGCTTTAATTTTCATTAAAAATATCCTGTAAGACGAGCTCGAAACTTAACCTTACAGGATACTTAAATATACATTTTCTATTCTTCTATATATTGTAGTTTTGTCTTATCAAATTGGAAAATATAGTGGTTATCTACATTATTTCTTCTATATATTATAGAAGAGATTTATAGAAGCTCTTCTATACACTTTTTGAAATTCTCAAAATATCCATCACTTTCAAACTGCTGTAGGAATCTAATTGAGATTTTATTTCCTTCATTTCCTATAATTACTGCAAGTGGAATATCCGTCCTGTTCTCCGATTCAATTCCAACTATTTCATCAGGGGAAGCCTGTGTTGCATCACTTGCAACATTTGTAAGTAGGAATGTAGATGAAAACATTCTTCCTAGAAGAAGACTTTTTTCTTCAGGCTTCATTTCTACTCCTGTTAGAAATTCTTTGATCTTAGCGAGCTGCCATCTAAGCGCAGCTTCCTCCAGTGCCTGATCAGCCTTCTCCAATGAACTCGTGATTGAACTAGCTATATCACCAGTGTCCATTTGAATAACTGCCTGACATAGACTCATATTTTTTAAGCTATCTTCATGCTTTAATACATTTCTCAGATTTACTGGGCATCTGCAACCAATTGGCAGCGAATTATCTGGATTAGTTCTTCTTATGGCTTCCGCCACAAGGTTTGCAACTATCACCGAAAGAGTTCCACCTATTCCTGCAGCTGAATTCTTGTATTTCTCTGAAATTAATTTTGCCTTTAGCTTTGCAACGTCTTCTGCTTCGAGCGTCATTTCATTTTGATATAGCTCTGCTTCTTCTCCCTTTGGATCAGATATATGGAAGACTTCCCCGAGCCCCGCATAAACTTTTGGCATGTTTTTGCCATACTCCGTCAGGTCCTCGGCCAGCATGTCGTAGTATTGTCCTTCTATATATATAGGAGCTTCCAGTTTCTTCTCTATCCCTGCCATAAGTTCTAAGTATTCACGAACAACGTAGCCCGTAAAAAGCTTCATTCCAAATCCATCTGTAAAAGCATGTGGCATACGGAACATTATCCTTTTTCCTTCAGCACTTACTCGAGGATAGTTTTCTAGAGGAAGGATTTCATCATTTGGACGAACTTTTGTATCAACCTTGCTTCTAACATAATATAGCTTTCCATTTTCTATCTCTAAATGCTGATTATAGAAAGGATATTTTACAAGTACATTTTCCCAAGCCTTACGAAGCTTCTCTATATCAACGTCATGTTTCAGAGTAACTGCTGAGGTAGATAAAACTTTCTTCTGAAGCGCCTCCATGAAAGGACGACCGGAAATGTTCTCTTCACGATACCCTTCCGCAAGTCTCTTCTCTTTCTCCGCAGATTCATCTTCCGAATATTCTCTGCACGCTAAAGCTAACTGTTCTGGAGTTGGATTCTCATACAAATCCTTAGTCTTAACCTCGTACCGGGTGCATTCAGCAGTAAACTGAATAGCTCTTATGGAATCACCGCCTATCTGGAAGAAATCATCTTTTCTTCCGATTCTTGGCATTTTTAAAACCTTTGAAAATACTTCACAGAAATAAGCTTCCTTCTCATTTATAGGAGCCTCATAATCTCTCTGATAATCCTCCACATCTGGACACGCCAGAAGCTTCTTAGATATCTTGCCGCTTGCCGTAAGTGGAAATTCATCTAGAGGAACGTAATATGCAGGTATCATATAGTCAGGAAGCAAGGCCTTGAGACGTTCCTTATCTATCACAAGTTCCCCTTCGTTTATAATACCTAGCTTCTCAGCCTCTGATTTAATGTAGTAAACACACACGAAGGATCTCGTCTCAAGTGCGAAGCCCTTTGCGACCACTTTCTCCAATCCAGTGATTTCCTGAACCTTTGCTTCTATTTCAGCCGGCTCAACTCTATTTCCATTTATCTTGATCATATCGTCAGCACGGCCAACGATATAATATTTTCCTTCTGCATCTCTGTTAGCTATATCTCCTGTGTGGTAAATGCCCTCGACAAAAACTTCGGAGGTCTTTTCAGGAAGATTTAGATATCCTCGAACGTATTCATTTTTAAAACAAATCTCACCAGTACCTTCGCCATCGACTACATTTCCTTCTTCATCTACAAGAAACAGAGGAACATCCGTAGCTGGTTTACCAACAGGCGCAACGTCATACTTCTGATCGAGCTCTCCCATTATAAGTCTAAAGCCGCACTCAGACATACCATATGTATTGAGAATATGAGGCGTACGGTTAGGATAGCAAAGTCCATTTGCCGGCTCGCTTCCTGTAGCCACAACCTTTAGATAAGGACTTGGATCTGTATATATCCTGATATAAGATGGAGGTAGGTAGATTAGCTCCATCTGAGTATCATAAATGTACTTTTTAAGAGTAGGGAAATCTCGCAGCATATCATGAGAGACAATATAAGTCATGTCTCCTCTCGTGACATACATAAATATTCCCATAATACCACCCACAAAATAAAATGGTGCCACTAGACCAACTATACGGTTCGATTCAGTAAGACCCGTGGAAATGCATTGACTTACATTTCCATATTCATGAAGGATACCCTTTGGATTTCCTGTAGTTCCCGAAGTATATACAATGTATGCAAGATCATGTGGGTCTGTCTTCTCGTGTCCTTCGAGTGGTTCCGTATCCTTATAGATAGTATTTACCAAGTCAATATCTAGAATAAGCTTGGCAGAAGTATCCTTTGCAATATAGTCCACTCTTTCTTTTGGATAGGAATCTTCCAGAGGAACAAATGCCGCTCCCGCCTTCATTACTCCTATAAATCCAGCAACAAAATCAACTCCTCTTGGGAGAAACAGAAGAACCACTTCCTCCTTCTGAATATTTTGCTCCTTGAGATAGGCATATATCTTCGACGCCCTCTCATTCAGTTCCCCATATGTAATTCTCTGAATATTATCGTCGAGCGCTATATTATCCTTAAACTTTTCAGCGATATATTCAAAGCGTTCTACAAAATCTACCATACATCTTCTCCTTTTTTATAATTTCACTAAAAGGTTATTCAAATTAAGCGTATTCATATAAGACACATCCTCCGCTAGACTAAAAACTAGACGGATTCCAAAATTATCTATTTTGTCATCTCCTTTATGAATCTTATAGAATTCCTCTGGATCAAAGGATTTACAATCATCCCTAACCCTGATTCCAAATCTTCCATCCTTAAATATTACTTTGATAGCCATCACATGGTCCCCGCCATCAAAGCCATACTCGATAACATTTCTTCCTATTTCTTCTATACATAATGGAATGAAAAAGGCCTGTCTGTTATCGCCACCATGTCCGTGTACAAACGCTGTAACACTCTCACAATAATCCGTGAGCTCTTTCGTAGAATAAATATTTTGTTCTATATAGTTCTCCTGAGGGATACCAAATTCTTCCGATTTCATCAGAAGATTCTCGGACTTTAAAGGCGACTTATGCGAATAAATAGCAGATATAATCATAATGGCAAGTACACTAAGCCCCTTCGCAATTGCATAAGAGAACCAGATTCCATTAACACCAACAAGATGAGGAAGACCAAATGCAACAGCCGCAGAAAAAATCGTCATTAATATAAGCATGACATTTCCAAGCATGAATCTCTGTATCCCGCGATAATAACCAATAAAACATTCAAATATCCCATGGAATAAAAGCTGGAGAGAAAATATCCGAAGACCAAAGGCCGCCATTCTAATGGTGTCACTATTTGATGTAAATGGAAGGACAAGGATATTTGCCAGAAGAAGCGCAAATATTATCAGTACAAAATAAATCCTATTCATTTTGCCTACGGAGAACCTAATGATATCGGCCAGTCCCTTCCGATCTTCTTCACCATTTACTACTCCCGTAATCATAGATACCAACTCACACATAGCAAGTCCAAAGCCTAGGAAAAGGTCGCCCACTCTAACAACCACAGTGCACGCAGCCACATAACTCTCTGAGCCATTTATCAGAAAAGATTTGTTGATGCATCCAGACACAAGTCCTAGACACAGGCTATTTACAAGCGCAGGAGTTCCGTAGGATAAAGCCTTCAGGAAATACTCAAATCCCATTTTTTTAAGCGAAAATTTCACTATATGTCGCTTTCTCACAAATGCTATTACTATAACCGCTGATGCTAGGTAAAAACTGATCGTAGTCGCAAGAGCCATTCCGAAGACTCCTCCATGAACTACAAATATATTGACTACGTCTAGAATCATATCTGAAATAAACAGAAGCACTAATGCTACCAGACTCGTCTTATTATCTCCCTCCAATTGGAGCATTCGCGGCATGACCATCACGAGGGCCGCCGCAGGCATCATTAGCACATATCCCGCGATATACTGCTTACTAAGGATAAAAAGATTCGTCCCCTTCCTCAGCCCTAGCATGACGCATATAGGATCTAAGAAAAGTAAAATAAGTATTGTTACGAATATAGAAAATGTAACCGAGACGAATATGCTCATAGAAAAAACTCTGCTGATTTCTTTGGCCTCTCCCTTGCCAGACAGATTACTGCAAATATTAGCATTTCCTGCCGCCATAACAGAAGAAAGCGCTGCAATAAAAAGGAAGATGGGAGTTCCCATTCCTTCCGCAGCCATGGCTTGATCCCCAAGGAATCTTCCAGCCAGGGCGGTATCAAT
The DNA here is from genome assembly GCA_902776395.1 of uncultured Lachnospiraceae bacterium. Classification (GTDB taxonomy): domain Bacteria; phylum Bacillota; class Clostridia; order Lachnospirales; family Lachnospiraceae; genus Eubacterium_Q. Next base: position 4,009 of record CACYQC010000066.1, on the reverse strand, counting down.
AACAGTACATATCGTACCTACCAGCTGACCAGCAATCATCGAAGGGATCATTCTGTTAATGAAGCCAATGATAAAGTTTTTTTCCTTATTTTTCTTCATATTTTATCTATATTAAACCGCTAGTATTCCCGGTATATCAGCTACATCCATCTCTTTCATATTCTCAATGAGCTCAGCAACTATCTGCTTCTTAACCTCAAGTCTTTCTGGAGGATAATTAGCCGCCTTACACTGATCAACTATGAACCTGATAGTCATATACTCTGAATAACATTTTGAAAGCTTCAGGTATCCTTCTCTCTTATCTTCCTCAACATCATTTAAGAGATCCTTTATAAAGAGATTCCACATCTCATTGGCCTCTTCTATATTTATCTGGAAGATCTTGCTGAAGAAATCTTCATAAGGGAGTTCCTCTGGAAGATCAAAGAGTCTAAGCGACAAATCCTTAGACATATTTGCGCAGAACTGATAGCCTCTATATGCCGAAGCTATATCCCAGATAGGATGTCCTCTACCAAAGTCATCCATGTCTATAAGAAGGAGTTCATCATCCAGTATCATTATATTCTTGGCATGGAAATCACCATGTACACCACCAGAGGCTTCTGGTACTGCATCCAAGTACTTTTCTAGAAATGCAATTTGTTCCTCAGAAAGTACCAGCTGAGAATCTGAAAGTTCAGCACGGAGCATATCCTTATACTCCGAAGGATTTCCCTCATCAAAGTCAGCCTTCGCAAGATCACGAATAAGCTCTGCCATATCATGTGCATATTTAGATATTTTGTCGGGATGCTTATGAATTCTATTTGCAAAGGTATCTGAATCTAGAAGCTCAAATATAAGTCCGAGACCTTTGTCTGTTCTAACTGCCCCAAAAGGAATGATTGTAGGAACGCCGTGAATAAGAGCTGTACTTGTATCGGCCGAAACCTTTGCAAGTCTATCTCTTGAATTCTCACCATTAAATACCTTTAGGATCTGCTCCCTGTTGATACGGTAAACGCTTCCATACATTCCGGCGCCAAGTATTTCGAGCTTCTCAGTATCTATAAATTCTAGTGCTCGTTCAACCTTAATCATATTTATAAATCCAGTAATGTCGAATATCTCGTATACCTCATTACTCGCATTTGTAACCTTTACCTTGTCTGGATTACCCTTTACCAATGACAGAATAGAGCGAAGCCCAATTGATGATATGTACTGCAGTTTTTCTGCATCCAAAACAATTTCCTGTGTGTCCTCAGGAATCTCAAGACCCTTAAGACCTGCATCTACCTCAGCAATAGTCTCAGCACTGATTCTCTCTGGAAGTTTAACTATTATACTTTTACCCTCATATAAAACCTGCATACTGCAACTCCTTTGTTACTACTACTTGTACTACTTCTTATTAACTCCAACTTGGAATTTATATTTTCTAAGGAACTTGTCCTTATTAAACGAATTTACAACCGTCCAACCATGACACTGGCCAGAAACCATAAAGCTTTTGCATTTGGACAAAAGATATAATGCATAGAAATAATTAACTGTATTATCCTCTAGCTTCGCTTCATATTCTGCTCCACTATCTTCCTTCTTCTCAAGCTCACTTATCAGCTTAACATCAGTGAAGTCAGATACACGATGACGTTCCTGTGAGATAGCGATAACCATAGAACCAAACTCTTCCCTCATCCTCTCGAGAATATCCTGATCCTCTGTAGCAAGGAATATCCTGTCGTACTTATCCTCTTCTATCCACTCATGAATCATCGGTAGCATTTCGTCTACCGTAGCCATCTTTCTTGCGCCCGACATTTTCGAAGCGATATAATCCGTTCCTCTAATAAGGATTCCAAGCACATTGTGATCACTTAAAACCGCTTCTGCATATTCATCTAACTCAGCACTAAAAATGTCAGACAAAACAGATGTATCTATCTCTGCAGAAATCTTTGAACTAAGGTATGTAAGGGAAACTGTTGTAAGGTCGGTAACATATATAGTATTTGTTTCATCACTATCGGTTGGATTTTCAGAGAATCGGAAATATTTCTGGAGCATTTCATCAGAATATCTAGAAGCATTTTTTTGTAGAAAGGTTATCCACCCCTTCTTCGCAAATACCCTTTCAGCCTGCGCGTAGTAGGAAAGAACTCCTCCTATTCCTACACTCTTTGTAACGGCAACTTCTGCATATTTGATCTGTCCTTTCTTGCCGGAAACCAAATCCTGCCAAAAGAATACCGAATGGAAAAGCGGCATAGTACTTATATAATGGAAATTAGCCTCAAGTGCTCCACTGACAAATTCATCCACAACGTGTATGATTTCATCTTCCTTGTAATCATTTAATGGGAAGTCTTCTGTGATAATAAGTCTATCGCTAGCATCAATAAAACCAAGCACCCTGCGGTCATGATAGAAAACCTTAGCATCAGTATATAGTAATGCCAGCTTTCCCAAGACTATAGAATACTCATTTAACTCCTCAAAGAATATATATTTATTTTCCTTTAGGATAGACAAATCAAGATTATCAACATCATCCATGTCATATGAAAGATAAGATGGGTAAATGTCCAGTCCCTTCTTCGCATTACGGTAATTCTCAGGAACCAGCTCATTATTCTTGATATACTCAATATCATAATCCCCAAATGGTGCGCCCTTAACATGGTAATACCCCTTACCCTGTTCTAGCGCGTTTAAGAAAACATTTTCTCCATGCTGAAGAGTATCAGCTGGAGTATCACTACACCCAATTACTCTAAACAATGTTTTCACCCTCTCATTATATTATTTTAAAGTATAATTATACCATTATATTAAGGGTAAGGGCTAGAGTATATTTCTCTCCACAAAAAAAGCCACACCATTACGGTGTGGCCTTTTTATAAACAAACAAATTTACGCAATTTCCAAAATATTATTTTTTGCTTTTTCATAATCTTCAAATTTACGATTCAGTTTTTCACAAGCCTCAGAAGCAGTAATATCTTCTGAAGCCATAAGAGCTTCAACACACTGTACTAGTGTACGTGCCTCTCCCTGCGATAATCCCTGCGATAATCCTTGCGATATGAATCCATCTACTATTTCACACATCGTTACCACTCCTTTCTCTTGTGGAATATTGACACTGACAAATCTATCATCCCCAGACAATGCAGCTAGCATTTTTAACACTTCATCTACGTGTCTCAAAATTTTACTTGTAGGAATATACTTTTTTTTCATTCTTTTTTGAACAAAATAATCTGCAACCACCCTAAAATCACTCTTAAATAACTTTACTTGTTCTTGTTCAAGAAAAGCTATCTCATACAAATTAATTTTGTAATCATTTACAAGTGGTTTTAATTCTTCAGATATTTTAAGTTCTTCAAATAAACTGATCGGCTCATCCCAACGTGTCGTCCCATAATACAGAACTAGGGTTATTACAGGAAATATATCATATGGTTTTTCACCTAATAATTGACTTCTATAAGATGCACCATCATAACCTATAATTCTTCGCGGCATATAATCAATCTTATTCATTTGATTTTCCAAACCAAATAAAGCTATCTTTATTTTACCATTTTTCCAATATTTGGCAACATCTCTATCTTCTTGATGAATGGATCCATCATCTGCTTTATATTGACTTGTTCTTCCTGTTTCCATTAATTGTTCAGGCAAAATTCTTTCTTCACCATTAAATAGAAGTACGTTACATATATCTGCAAACACATCTGCGTATTCTTCTAATCTTCCTTGTGTTATATCTATTTCCCCCGTAATAAATCTCCTTTCAAGAATTATTTTTTTTTCTTAAAGATTGAATTAACAACCACTGTTCCGCCAAGTAGCGAGAGATAAAGCAGCGTAATACACAGTAGCAATGTATCCGAATCTCCAGTTTTTGGAAGCGGCGATTTTTCCTTTGGAGCTATGTGTACAGTCTGGCCTGCATAATTGATATCCGAATGATCTTCTATTAATGTCCAACCATTTTCGCTACTAGGGTCTT
>CACYQC010000065.1 GCA_902776395.1 uncultured Lachnospiraceae bacterium | reverse complement strand
ACAACACCATCAATTGAAATCTGCTCTGAGTAAAGGTCATCTGACAGATCTCCAGGAGCGCTTGCTTCTGTTGCAGCTTCTGTTGTTGCTTCAGTTGTCTCTTCCTCTGTAGCCTCTGTTGTCTCTTCTTCTGTATCAGCTTCAGTAGTTTCCTCTGTTGTGCTGCTTCCATTATCAAGAATCTCAGCTGAACTCTGATCAGCATTTATAACGATTACACACCACTTATCACCGATCTTAGCAAGCTCGAACTTGAAGTTCTCCTTGATTCTATAATTTACACCAAGTACATCCTGGTCAGCTTCTATAGAAACAGTCTTCTTAACATACTTATCTACCTTAAGTCCCTGAAGATTATTAACGCTCTTTGCATCAACATCCTCGCTATCAAGTTCCTTGATTGTAGATGTATCAAAATCAATCTTAGCATCAATGAAAATGTCATATGCATCGATAAGATCCTGCTTATTTGAGAGATATTTCTCATCTGGGAAGCACTTCAGATATGCCTCCTGATCATGGTCATTAAGTGCTGTGAAGATTTTCTCTACTACCTGATCTTCTGATGCGTAACCATTTTTGATTTCAACCTTGAACAGCTTTATGAATACTACCGCTAAAACTGCAAGAAGTACAAGAGCACCAACTACTATACCAATGATGAGACCTGTGTTACTCTTCTTTGGCTGTTGTGGCTGCTGTGGTCCACCGAAGCCTGCATTTGGCTGCTGTGGCTGCTGTGGTGCGCCGAAACCAACATTTGGCTGCTGATAGCCCTGCTGTGGTGCGCCGTAGCCTTGCTGTGGCTGCTGTGGTGCGCCGTAGCCAGCTCCTTGCTGTGGCTGTGGCGGAATGTATCCTTGCTGTGGATATCCCTGGTTAACTGGTTGCTGTGGGTATCCCTGTTGTGGTTGCTGTGGCTCGGCGTAGCCAGCCCCTTGCTGTGGGTATCCCTGGTTTGGATTTTGGTTAAAATTGTCCATTCACTTATCCCCTTATCATAATATTTATTTCTTTTAATGCCTCAAGCACGTTGTCAACTGATTCACTAACCTCTTCACTAGTAAGGTTACGGTCATTTGCTCTAAATGTAAGTGAGTACGCTACGCTCTTCTTATCTGCATCCAGCTTCTCGCCCGTTGGATCCTCAAATATATCAAAGAGCTCAAGCTTCTCCAGATAATCTCCAGCATTCTTTCTGATTACCTTCTCGATATCTCCTACATACACATTTCTATCTGAAACAAGAGCAAGGTCACGAGAGGAAGCAGGGTACTTAGCAAGCTCAACAAACTTAACATCGAAGTCAGCAAGCTCAACTACCTTTTCCATATTCAGTACTGCTACATAAACGTCACCCTTGATGCCATAGTTCTCAGCAACAACTGGGTGAAGCTGTCCGATGTAACCGACTGTTACATTGTGATCCTTCTTCTTAACAATCTTTGCCTGTCTAAGTGTATGAAGGAATGGGTACTCCTTGTTATCATACTCTGAAGTTGCAATAAACTCAACTGCATTCTTATTTGAACCCTTATCATCCATGTTGAGCTTTGCGAGGAGTTCCTCGATTACGCCCTTCATTGCAAAGAAATCGCCGTTGCCATACATACCAATAGCAAGCTGCTGAAGCTCATCAAGTGGTAGGTCATTTTCCTTACCCTCTTCGGTTGGCTTAGCTGGCCATGTATCGTGTGGCTGATAAACTGTTCCAAGCTCATAGAGGCGAACATTCTTATTTCTTCTACCTGAATTAGTTCCAAGAGAAGTAAGAAGTCCATTCATGAGCTGAGTTCTCATAATCTTAAAATCTTCTCCTAGAGGATTGATTATCTGAATAGTCTTTCTAAGTGGATGACCCTCTGGAATAAGAAGCTTGTCAAAGGCCTTCTCAGACTCAAAGCTGTAAGTCATTCCCTGAGAGAATCCATTCTCCTCAACGATAGCTCTTACTATACGATTGATAGTCTCATTATAGGAAATGCCCCCGATTCCACCATTTGTAGTAGGTACTGTTGATGGGATTCTGTCATATCCATGGATACGAGCGATTTCCTCAGCGAGATCTGCCATGCAGTGGAGATCCTGTCTATATGTGGGAACTGTAAGTGTTCCCTTTGCCTCATCTAATGTAAGACCAAGTCTTGTGAAGGTGTCCTTCATTTCCTCTATGCTGATATTTAGTCCGAGGAGAGCATTCATCTTCTCTGGCTCAAATGGAAGAGTCCAAGGCTCAACTGGTGATGGATAAACATCAACCTCACCCTCCAGCACTTCGCCACAACCGAACTCCTGGATGAGCTGAACTGCACGAGTAATTGCGAGCTCAGCAAGATTTGGATCAAGTCCCTTGTTAAACTTAGCAGAAGACTCTGTTGAAACTCCGTGACGACGCTCGGACTTACGAATGTTATTTCCTTCGAAACAAGCGGACTCGAAAAGAATGTAAGGAAGTTCTTTTGTCTCAAGAGGGATCATAGAATTCTTACCACCCTTGATACCTGCGAGAGCAACTGGCTTAACTGCGTCGCAGATCATAAGTGTATCTGTACTTAGTGTCAGCTCCTCATCGTGAAGAGTTGTGAACTTCTCACCGTCCTCAGCACGTCTAACAACTATCTTGCCGCCTTCAAGTGTAGATAGGTCAAAGGCATGCATAGGCTGTCCGAGTTCTTCCATTACATAGTTTGTGATATCAACTATGTTGTTAATGGCATTTATTCCTCTACTGCGAAGTCTCTTCTGAAGCCACAGTGGAGAAGGTCCGATCTTAACATTACGAACTACACGTCCAATATATCTCTTGCAAAGCTCTGGAGCTTTGATTTCAACTGCGATTTTATCTGAGGACTTCTCATCATGAACCTCAGCACTTTCTACAGAAGCCTTCATCTTAGCAAGGTCGAAGTCGCCTTCTGGATCAAATGCAACTCCATATGTTGCAGCTGCCTCACGAGCCATTCCAAGAACTGAGAAACAGTCTACTCTGTTAGAGGTTATTTCATATTCTATATTTGCATCATTCAGGCCGAGCTTATCTGTTGCGTCATCTCCTGCCTTAAGATCCATAAGTTTAATCTCTTCGTCTGTGAAGATATATACTCCGTCCTTATCTCCCGGATAGAGGTCTGGGTTAGCACCTATCTCCTCGATAGCGCACATCATTCCTGAGGAAGGAACTCCGCGGAGCTTACCCTTCTTGATCTTACCTTCCTTTGGTGTCAGGTCTTCGCCTGTGTGTACATTAAATACTGCTGTACCACCATCCAAAACTGTTGGTGTGAGGTACTTCTTCTCCTCACCCTCAGCTGTCTTCTCATTTGAAGCATTACCGTACTTGTAAGGGCAGAGCTTAATGATGTTAGGGGCACCTGTAACGATCTGGATGATTCCATTTTCATCCTGACCTGCTTCTACAGTATGTCCTACATTTACCTGGCACACTACAAGTCTATCCGCATCTGGGTGCTGAGCGACTTCCATAACCTGACCAACTACTACTCGGCTAAGTCTAGCGCCGGTTGGCTTCTTGAAGTATTTTGTAACTCTCTCAACGTGAGAACCTGACAGGGTGATTCTGTCGGCAAATTCGTCAACGGCCTTGTCGAGGCCTTCGTATTCGAGGGTTGTATTTCCGTTTTCATCTATGTCTGATTCCGGGAATGGGAGGTCAGGGACGATTTGTTTTAACCACATAACTGGTGTATCCATATTTATTCTCCTTACTAATTCTTGCCGCGGAAATCGGGGTATATGGCAAGCGGCTCTCACATTCTCGACGCGCTTTCGCTCCGGCCGTGACCTAACGGTTCTAAGCTCTCAGCCACCTACGGTGTCTGAATCGCTAAGTACCGAGGTCACTCTAGGGTCTCGAATGTGAGCCCACTCGCCTTATAATACCTCCGATTTCTCGCGATGATGGTTTATGTAATCTCTAATTGTTTTTTATTATTATTTTTTCTATGTCGAATAAATATGGATTTATTCGACGAATCTTCAATGTGCAAATGGGGACGTTTCTGTTTTGCATATATGCAAATGAGAACCGTCCCTATTTGCATATATTAAAATTGTTCTAAGAAACGAATGTCGTTCTCGTAGAGGAGGCGCATGTCGGCGATTTCGTACTTGAGGAGGGCTACACGCTCAAGGCCGATTCCGAAGGCGAAGCCTGTATATACAGGTGCGTCTGGATCGCTGCTATCGTTGATGCCGCACATTTCGAGAACGTCTGGATGTACCATTCCACATCCTAGTATCTCTATCCAACCGGAACTCTTGCAGGCTGTACATGCACAGTCAACTTCACGTCTAACGAGCTTGCCGCCTTCCTTAACTTCTTCCATCTTCTTAACACGTCCTGTTCCGTGGCATTTGAAGCAGGTAACGTCTACTTCTGCAGATGGCTCTGTGAATGGGAAGTGATGTGGACGAAGCTTTGTCTTTGTATCTGGACCGAAGAATTCTTTTGCGAACTGATCGAGGGTTCCTTTAAGATCGGCCATAGTTACATTTTCGCCTATTACCAGTCCTTCTACCTGATGGAAGGATGGGCTATGGGTTGCATCAACTTCATCTGATCTAAATACACGACCAGGGGAAATGAGTTTGATTGGAAGGTTTCTCTCAGGGAAGCCCTTTGAGGTTTCCTTAAGTTTTCCTGCCGCAAGCATTACTCTTGCCTGTACTGAGGAAGTCTGAGTACGGAGAACAATGTCGTCCTCTGTTGTCTCGCCCTTACTCTCATCGTGTCTCTGAATATAGAAGGTATCCTGCTCGTCCTTTGCTGGATGATCCTCTGGAATATTAAGGAGCTTGAAGTTCATGCGGTCGTACTCGATCTCAGGTCCTTCAACAACTTCGTATCCCATACCGATGAAAACTCTTTCAAGATCTTCAAGGGCTATCTGATTAGGATGTTTATGTCCTCTCATAGCTCTTGTACCTGGACGAGTAACATCGAGCCATTCGTTCTGCATTTTCTTCTCGACAACTGCAGCCTTAAGGATTTTCTTCTGCTCTGTGAGTGCCTCTTCAAGGATATCTCTTACTGAGTTAACCATCTGACCAACCTTTGGTCTATCCTCTGGAGCAACATCCTTCATTCCTTTAAGTATCTGTGTCAGTTCACCTTTTTTACCAAGCACAGAAACTCTTATCTCATCAAGTGTCTCAGGGGATGTGGCAGCTTCGATCTGACGCTCCGCCTGTTCCCTGATCTTTTCCAGCATTTCTTTCATTTCGTTTCTCCTTCTGTGATTTTAAGATTCTTCGTCGCCTTGCCTCAAAGAATCACAATAAAAAACCGGATATGGATTTCTCCATATCCGGGACGATTTCTAACCGCGGTACCACCCGTTTTCTATGTTCTATAAGCTGAATTAATAAGAACAACTCTATCTTTAGAACATAACACTCATATGACTTAACGCGTCCAACGTCCAAGACCTACTAATCATTCAGCATAACTTTAAGTCTGGCAGCTCCAGTGTGAAGATAACCAACTACGTCTATCTGAGAGGCTTCCAGCCGATGACCTCTTTCTCTGGCGGTTTGATATAAGCTCTTCTTTATAAAAGAGAAGAAACCCTTCAACCTGCAGACGACCTGTAGTAGCTTTATGCACTATCATAGCCTTTTAGCATTTACAATTATTACCAGATTTGCAGAGCAAATCGATACCTATTGTAACACATTGTTCGCTCAAGTCAAGGAAAATCCTATGTTCTAACTAACGGAGGGCCCTTAATTGCATAGTTTTTTATTTATGCATGCCAGTTTTTTTATTTGCATTTTCCCTTATTATATTCTGCTCATTATTAATTTCTATAATATTCTCGGCATTAATCTCGTTGTTTTTCTCTTTCTTCGAGAGCTTAACCATCTGGTCTGTTGCTCTACGGACATTATCCTGAGTTTTCTTTTCCTCTTCGGCGGTTATAACACTCGAATAATCTGCAAACTTTGAAACCTCTACCGCAATATCCATTCTCTTCTTAGTATAGTCGGAAGGCCTCTTATTTCTATGGCTAGCAAAATAATCCCTTTTGCCCGTGGAATATTTGTCTGCTGTACCCTTGAGCTTTTTAGAAGCTTCGCTGATCAGTAGAAGGTCACTTTTACTTACAAACTGTCCATATACAGCCTCCGGAGAAGTGTCGCCACCCTTAACCAAAGCCACTGATTCTCTCATGCGTTTTTCTATTTTTTCAAGGAGCTTCTTGAAGGCTGCTATATCCCTCTGTATATCATCATAATTATCTGAGGAACGTCCAGCTTTTCTCCTTTTTTTAAGAGCCTTCTCATATTCAGTAATCTGTTCAAGCTGATTTTTTATTCCTGCGTAGCTTCCTCTGTTTACACTATTTACCTCAGTATCAATCACTTTTCTTTCTTTAGTGCTGACCAAGGCATTATTCGCAATTGTTTCTATTCCTTGTGTAGCCCTGCTGAAAATATTTGCTGAATACTTAATCTTATCAAAAGTTAAAGTCTTCCAGTCTTCATCCTCAAATTCTCTGATAGACCCAGCCACTAATTCCTTGCTGTCAGGATCCAGCTGACGTCTGCTCCTTAGAATTGTATCCTTCAATTCTTTCAGTCTCTTCTTAGAGGATTCTATCGACTCTTCAGCCACTCTTCCTCTCAATGTAAACTCCAGCTGTTCTGGAGTAAGACTAAGGATCTTATTAGCTGTAGCTTTACTCATGCATCCCATGGAGCCAGGACCAACCATTTCGGCAATAGTACCCCTTACCTGCGAAGCTCTACCAAAGGAGGAATCATTATCTATTCCCTGTACTCCTATCAGTCTTCCATTTTCATCAAATTTATAAAGCATATTTGCCTGATGTCTATCTACATTTCCGCAAATATAATCAAGGACCTGAAGATCCGCCAGTTGCTTAAGCACCATTCTATCTGAGTCATCTATAGAATTTTTTCCCACTTTGAGGCCCTCTGGTCCTGGTCTGTTGACATCTGTATAATCTGACTCAGCCATAAATGTTCCCTTTATAACTGTTCCATCCTTTGTCCTTATATTCATGTCCTTAGACTCACATATAAGATTATCAAAGCCCAGAAGAGATGCCATCTGGCTCATTGCAGAATTGCGTGAATCTATTCTATCACCTGGTTTTAGATCGAGCATCAAATGATTCACATTTAGATGTGTATTTATAGAAATGCCCTTATCAAGAAAATATTTCTTTGCTTCTTTTCCAATTTTACTTGCTATATCGGCTTCATTTTTATCATATAACGTAGCTAGTTCTGTATACAGATTATCAACGGACATCTGTTGACCACCTTGAGCAAGAAGATTATCCATTATTACCATATACATAGTTTCCTTTTGATTGTTGAACATCGCAGAATTCTTTTCTATAAACTTATCAACATATCCTCTGAACATTTCTGCCACTTCTGCATCCTTGGTTCTCTTTGCGATTTCACTAAAATAGTCCTTAAGTTCCTTTTCCGGCTCATAATAAGACTCCTTAGTAAAGAATCCAGATATAACCTTTCCATCTGCTCCCATAAGCTTTATTGGAATACGTGAAGACTGATTACCTCCCATGGTTCTAGTTGTCTTATTTGAAAGATCTACAGTATCTACTCTAGACTCCTCCAAAAGATCCGGCAGAGTCTTCGCTCCCTTCTCTGGATTATATTTCCTAATAGTATTCATTTCGGAAGACATAATAGGACTAAGCTTTGTCAGAATCTCTCTTGTTGCGACCAACTGAGGATCTGCACTATCCTTCAAAAACTCCATGCAGTCCTCAAGGGCAGTTGCAGCCTCGCCGAATTCATTTAATAGGTTCTCTCTTTTCTCAGCATCTATATCCTTCCAGCCATCCTCAGTTGGAAGCATAAGGTCCTTCATATCATTGTTAAGGGCCGCAAGTTTCTGCGAAAAAGCAATAAATGCTACATTATCTATCTCAAACTTCTCTAATTCCTCTATAAGCTCATCCTTTATTTCCTTCATTGCATTTACCTCTCATTTATTTCTATAAATCATAAGTTTATTCTGCTTCTTTTAAACTTCATACTTTGTGCTATTTTAAACTTCACTCTTTATTATACACGCCAGCTATAACAAAAGCGCAACAAATAAAAAAGGCACACCCTTCGGATGTGCCTAATAATTCTTTTAATATGGGCTGTACATGAGTTCTTCGATGTCACGGTGTCCATAATCATACATCTGGTCGATGATGTAGTCTCTAACCTCGTCAGGAGCATTTATTACAATGATCTCCATGAAGCTATCAACATACTTGCACCACTTCTCGTAAGCTTCCTGTTTATCTGCTTCAGTAGGCTCCTTAGTAGCACTCTCTTTATTGAAACCGAGGGTCTCGCTGGAACGAAGGATTTCCTTCATACCCAGAGACTTAAAGGTGATACCATAAGCTATTCTCTGAAGTTCCTCAGTTCTTACGAATCCACAGTCATACATCTCAGTGATAAGATCAAGGATAACCTCGTCCGCTTCGTTGAAGTAGTGGCTCTTGAAGTACATATCTTCCTTACGCTCAAGGCCTTCAACATCCTGCTGGTTATACCAGAAGAACTTAGCAACCTTTCCATCAGACATAGGAACAGCAGGTCTAGGAACTCGTTTTTCCTTCTTCTCTTCCTTATCGATTTCTTTATCTATATCTCTAGTCTTCTTCTTTTTCTTCTTTTTCTTAGGTGGAAGAGGTGTATCAATGTCAGAAACTACAGGTGCTGGTGCAACTGGTGCGTCAGCTACAGGTGTTTCCATCGCAGGTGTTCCTTGGAGTAGTTCTGGGTTAGGTCCTGGTGCCGCACCGAGTATAGACTCAGGTGTTGGGTTAGGAATAACCGGATCAACCTTCTCTTCATAAACAGGTCTATCTACAAATGCACTATCGAAAGAAGCATTATATTCAGGAGCTTCTGCTCTCTGCTTAGCCATTTCATTCAGCTCTGACTCTGATTCCTTAACTGCATCTCTTTCTTTTCTAAGCTCAGCCTTGATCTTGTCAGTATCTAATTCATTTGTTTCAGCATCATCAGGATCTGGCTCCTCGCCGTCATCCTGTGAATACTCTTCTTCGAGGTCTTCCGTCTCTTCTGAAGCTTCTGCAGGAACTTCCTCGGATGCTGCATCAGCCGCTGTCTCAACTGGAGCTGTATCTTCAGTCTCCTCATCGTCCTCGTAGTCATCCACGTCAGAGGCTTCGTTCTTCTCATGAACAGCATTTGCTATTGCTTCAACTCTAGCTGCAGCATTGATTCTAGCCTTATCCTTCTCCTGATTCTCAGCTTCCTCAAGCTCCTGAGCGATTTTCTCAGCCTCGTACTTCGCCTTTGTTACCTCTACTGACTCGACTGCCTCACGAATCTTTCTTGAGGTCTCATCATCGTCCTCATCCTCTTCGTCTTCATCGTCGTCATAGTATTCTTCATCATCTTCGTCAGGAATTGGAGTCTCCTTTGAAGGTTCTTCATCATCTATATAATCGGACTTTAAGACCCTTATTGTAACTATTATCAGAACTAGTAAGAATATTAAAAGGATAGCCGCAAAGCCCAAAATGGCTAGCGTCGATGTATCCATCGCCTTAAGTCCATCAATAATATCGCTCATCGAGTTAACCCCTTTCACTTCAAAACATGTAAAAGCCACATCGCATAATAGTATAGCATAGTGACTTTCAAAAAACAATCACCAGCCTAGCCCCAAATTAGGCGAGTTTCTCTATAGCCGCGTCTATTCTCTTAAGGGATTCTTCCTTGCCAAGTATAGACATCAGCTCTGTTGCTCCACCTGGTGTAGCAGCCTTTCCAGACATTGCAGTTCTGATTGGCCACATTACAAATCCAGTCTTATATTCCTTCTCAGCACCGAAGGCCTTGAGAAGCTCAAACAGGCTGTCATTGTCAAAGGATGTAGCCCCCTCAAGCACTGGTCTAACCTCTTTAAGAAGCTCCAGGCTGTTCTCAGGATTAGTCTTCATCTTCTTGTGAGTATAAAGCTCTACATCGTAGTCAGGGACCTCTTCAAAGAAATCCACCTGATCCTTTATATCTGTAAAGACTTCGATACGGCTCTGAACCATGCCAGCTATATGTTTTAAATCAAGTGGCTTAGAAATGACCTCTTTCAGAATAGGCTCTGCCTTCTCATAAAATGCATCTGGGTCCATTTTCTTGATATATTCGCCGTTCATCCATTTAAGCTTTGTCATATCAAGGACTGCAGGAGACTTCGAAATCTTGTGATAATCGAATTCCTTAACCAGCTCCTCGAGAGAGAATATTTCATTATTTCCTTCTGGGCTCCAACCAAGAAGAGATACGAAATTCACGATAGTCTCTGTCAGGAAGCCCTGCTCAAGAAGGTCTTCAAAGGAAGAATGTCCGCTTCTCTTTGAGAGCTTAGCGTGATTCTCATCTGTGATGAGTGGGCAATGAATATAAACTGGAACTTCCCAGCCAAAGGCCTCATAGAGTCTGTTGTACTTTGGTGCAGAAGAAAGGTACTCGTTACCTCTTACTACATGTGTGATGCCCATCAGATGGTCGTCTACTACATTTGCGAAGTTATATGTAGGGAAGCCGTCTGACTTGATAAGGATCATATCATCCAGCTCTTCATTTGGAACTGTGATTGTTCCGTAGAGCTCATCCTCAAACTTTGTTTCACCCTCTGTTGGGTTGTTCTGACGGATAACATATGGAAGCCCTGCGTCCAGCTTCTCCTGAATCTCTTCCTTGGATAAATGCAAACAATGCTTGTCATAGTGGAAGACCTTCTTCTTCTCGCCATCGATTTCTATCTCTTGATTAAGGCTAGCGAGTCTCTCTTCGTCGCAGAAGCAGTAATAAGCCTCGCCTCTTTCGATCAGTTTCTTAGCATACTCGAGGTATAGACCCTGTGCCATTCTCTCAGACTGGATGTAAGGACCAACTCCTCCATCCTTGTCAGGTCCCTCATCCCAGAGAAGTCCTGTTTCCTGAAGGGTTCTGTAAATGATATCAACAGCGCCCTCCACTTCTCTATTCTGATCTGTATCCTCTATACGAAGTATGAAATCACC
>CACYQC010000064.1 GCA_902776395.1 uncultured Lachnospiraceae bacterium | reverse complement strand
CAACGATGCTGAGATGGCAGTTAGAATGATGGAGATGATGTATAGAGATACAGATCTTTTTAATCTAGCTCAGAAGGAAGGCTTTAGTAATGAAGATATAAAAAGTGTTAAAAGCATGCGCCTGGCATCTCATGCAACAGCCGTAGCTATAGAAAGCACGGATAGGCTGGTGGAGGCTGAGGTGCATAAGAAAAAGCTTACTAAGGATGAGAAGATAAGAGCGGTAACAGATATTGTATTTAAGAGGATTATAGATGAAAGCTATATGATGAATAACAGTCGTATGCTTCGAAATCCTGACTATCAGAAGGAATATGCTGAGATTAAGGCAAAGTACGACCGCGAAATAAAGCCGATAAATGATGAATTGGCCAAGAATATGGTGGGAAAGGAATATATTGCTAGAAGGGCTGAGCTTTTTGATAAGAAACAGCAGCTAGAGGAGTATCTGGAATACAACAAAGGAGTGCTGCGCACGAAGTATCTTCCGGAAAATCAATTGATGAAGGGCCTGACAAATAAAGAATCATTTATGAAAATGAGACAGGACGTGAAGAAGGTTGTTGAAAAATCAGGCTTATATAAATGCTCTACAAAGGATTTGAAGAAAAAGATAGAGGATAAGAAGTTTGTTCAAAATATGAAGGCTGTGGTTGATTCTTATCAGAATCAGAAGCCAGCGCCTAGTGCGGCAGAGGCTCAGAAGCAGAAAAAACAGGAGATTCAGAAAACTTCGAAAGGACCTCATGTTGGTTGATTTTTGAACTTCAAGTTGCTATAATTAATCTGTTCTTTTTATAAATAAATAAAGAAGGGAAGGTATTTCTTATGAAGAAGTTTCTTGAAGAGTTTAAAGAGTTCGCACTCAAAGGAAATGTAATGGATATGGCAATTGGTGTTATCATTGGTGGCGCTTTTGGAGCTATCATTACAGCACTTTGCGACAGCTTCATCAATCCACTTATCAATAGTATTGGTGGTGCAGATATTGGTGGATCCATAAAGCTTCCATGGGTAGACTACTCAGGTCTTGATGCTGAGACTGTTAAGACACTTACACTTAATTATGGTGATTTCTTATCAGCAGTTATCAATTTCCTTATTATTGCTCTAGTTCTTTTCCTTATGCTCAAGGGTATGAACAAGCTTATGAGCCTTAAGAAGAAGGAAGAGGAAGCAGAAGAGGCTGATCCAGAACCAACTAAGGAAGAGGTTCTCCTTACAGAAATCAGAGATCTTCTTAAAAATAAGTAAATAATATAAGAATGATTTGAAGAAGCGGTTGCGACTACACTAAAGTGTAAATTTTTGCAACCGCTTTTTTGTTACGTTTATGAACGCATGTAAAAATATATATGTATTAACAGCTTTACATAATACTAAAAATATGATAAAAAAGAAGAACTTTGTAGTATGATAAAAAAACGATTGCATTATTAGATTTTGTGTGGTATTATCACTTGGTATGATTTTTAGGAGGAAATATTGATGCAGATCGCACTTACAATAGCTTTTATAATTATATCGGTAGTACTCGCAATTCTAGTACTTAGCCAGGAAGGAAAGGACAACGGATTCACAGGTTCATTTACAGGATCAGTTGATACTTATTGGGCTAAGAACAAGAAGCATTCAAAGGAAGCTCGTATTCAGAGAGCTACAGCAATTCTTGGTGCATTATTCATTATTGTAGCTGCACTGCTTAGTTCAAAGTGGATGTAAGCTAGAGCAAAGTTTTTTCAAGGGTACTTACATTTGTAAGTACCCTTTTTTTGACAAATTATAGTCTTATCTAAGCACTTTGATGAGACTGGAAAGGATTGATATGGAAATTATAGAATACACAGAAAAAGAACTAGATATGTATGAAAAACTGAAAACTCAGATGTCTGAAAATAACTATAGACCACTTAAGTATAAGGAACTGTGTTATCTCTATGACATATCGTCTGAGGAAGATAAGACAGACTTTCTGAACCTTCTTAACAAGCTATGCGATGAGGTTAAGCTTATTAAGACTAAAAATGATAGATACATGCTGCCACCAAGGGGAGTTATGGTAGGTATATATAACTCCACTAGACGTGGCTTTGGCTTCGTTACAGTAGAAGGTTACGACGAGGATTTCTTTATTCCTGCTAAGGATAGCCTAAATGCTTTCCACGGTGATAAGGTTTTGATTAATGAAGTTAGCGGCCAACGTGGACCTCGTAAAGAGGCTAGAATCATTAGGATTCTGTCTCGTAATACTACAGAGATACTAGGTGTATATCAGCAATGTGATAATTATGGCTTCGTTATTCCTAATAACAAGAAGATAGCAGATGACATTTACATTCCAAAGCATGCTTCTGGAAATGCAGTTACAGGCAGTGTTGTTATTGTGGATATATCTGACTTTGGAAATGAGAAGAAGTCGCCAGAAGGATCTATCAGTGAAGTTATAGGTCATATCGATGATCCTAAGACGGATATACTTCAAGTTGTGAAGGCGTACGGAATACCAGTTGATTTTCCTGACGATGTTGAGAGACAGCTGGATGATATACCTAACGAAGTAAGTGAGGAAGATAAGGTTGGCAGGAGAGACTTCCGTGACCTTTATACAGTTACTATAGATGGTGAGGATGCGAAGGATCTCGATGATGCCATTACTCTTGAATATAGTGATGGGATTTATCATTTGGGCGTTCATATAGCTGACGTATCGAACTATGTTACTGAGGGCTCGCCACTGGATAAGGAGGCTCTTAAGAGAGGAACTAGTAACTATCTTGTTGATAGTGTTATTCCTATGCTGCCTCACAAGCTTTCAAATGGTATATGTTCTCTAAATCATGACGTAGACAGACTCACACTTTCTTGCCTAATGGATATAGATGAGAATGGTAAGGTTCTCAGCCATGAGATAGTAGAAGGCCTTATAAATGTAAATGAGAGGATGAACTATAATGATGTGGCGACTATTCTTACGGGAGAGTGTCCACATCCAGAGATAGTTGAAGAAGATCCTTCCAGAGACTATGACGGCTTAATGAAGAGATATGACTATCTAATTCCTATGTTCAGACGTATGCTGGAGTTGTCAGAGATAATCAGAGCTGCTAGAGAGAAGAGAGGTTCTATAGATTTTGATGTAGCTGAAACAAAGATTATTGTTGATTCTGAAGGGGTTCCAGTTGATATACATCCTTACGATAGAAACTGTGCTACGAAGCTTATAGAAGACTTCATGCTTATGGCAAATGAGACAGTGGCGGAAGAATATTATTGGAGCGAGCTTCCATTTGAATATAGAATACACGAGGTTCCACTTCAGGAAAAGGTTGATCTCTTAAGAGATGCTATTCGCAACTTTAAGCTTTATTTCAAGGTTAGCAAAGACAAGATGCATCCAAAGGAGTATCAAAAGCTACTTAATGAGATAAAGGATCAGCCATATGAGGCGCTTGTTACTAAGATGACACTTAGATCTATGCAACAGGCCAGATATTCTACTGAGTGTGTGGGACATTTTGGACTCGCTTGCAAATACTATTGTCACTTTACATCCCCTATCAGAAGATATCCTGACCTTCAGATACATCGTATCATTAAGGAAAACCTTCATGGCAAGCTGGATGAGAATAGAATCAGACATTATTCCAGACTTCTTCCAAAGGTTTCAGAGGATAACTCTGCTAAGGAGAGAAGAGCGGTTGATGCCGAAAGAGATGTAGTGAAACTTAAGCAGATAGAATATATGTCAAATCATATAGGTGAAGAGTTTGACGGTATAGTATCAGGCTTTACGGGTCAGAATATATTTGTTGAGCTTCCAAATACAGTAGAAGGAGCTGTGAGAATAGCTTCTATAACAGATGATTACTTTGATTACTACGAGGATAGATTTGAGATGGTCGGCAAGACAACTGGGAAAATCTACAAGCTCGGAGATAAAGTAAGAGTCAGAGTTGAGAGATGTGATAAGATTGATAGAGTTATTGATTTTAGCTTTGTAAATTAGAAATGCTATTCTGAACAAAGCGAAGAATCTTTTGATTGGAGTAAAGAAATGGCTAAGGAAAAAGGGACTAGACTTATAGCAAACAACAAAAAAGCTTACCATGACTATTTTATAGATGAAACCTACGAGGCGGGTATTGAACTGGCGGGAACAGAGGTAAAGTCTCTAAGGCAGGGCAATTGTAGCATCAAAGAGTCCTATGTTTCTATCGATAAAGGACAGGTTTACATAAATAAGATGCATATCAATCCTTATGAAAAGGGAAATATATTCAATAAGGATCCTCTTCGTAAGAGAAAGCTTCTTCTTCATAAGTATGAGATTAATAAGCTGATTGGACGTACTAAGGAGAAGGGATATACCATAGTTCCGCTTAAGGTTTATTTTAACGGAAGCCTTGTAAAGGTTGAAATAGGCCTGGCTCGTGGTAAGAAGCTATACGATAAGAGAGAGGATATAGCTAAGAAGGATCAGAAGCGTGAGGCTGAAAGAGATTTCAAGGTTAAATTCCGCTAAATCATATATGGAGAGTACTGTAAAGCAAAAATATCTTGATTTATATATACCAAATGGTATATGATAATCGTTGGTCTGTGAGGTAATCAGAGGCTTATCAAGAATTATATCGAGGTAAAAATTATGAGTCAGCAAAAGGTTGATAAATATAAGGAAGAGAAGAAGAACCGTAAGAAGACCATGCGTATCCAGAAGGTGAAGCAGGCAATTGGAGTGCTCGTTGTTTCACTGGGTATTGGTGCTCTTGTGGGTATTCCTCTTGGAAAATATCTATATAAATATCAGAAGGCCCAGGAAGCTAAGCATAGAACTATAGCAGCATCAGACTATGACACATGGTTTGAAGAGAAGTGGGCAGAGGATTATGGTCAGATAGGTGTTAATGAAGATCTTCAGAAGCTCCTTGATGAGTTTAACAATGCTTCTGCAACTGATGCTACGGCTTCAGATTCAACTGCTGAATAAACCAGGGGTAGTACTGGTTTCGACGGGGGTTTAGAAACTATTATAGCCATCCGAGGAAGGTGACCTCGTTAAAACATCTATTTTAAAAATAAACGCTGATAATAAATTAGCACTCGCTGCCTAAGAGCAGCTGTCAGGCTTGCGTAATCCGCTGCGTGAGTAACTGGCATCAAACAGGCGGAGCACTTCCGGGACAAAGCTTGTAGTCCAGGGAAGAATCACAAGCTACCGAAATTTTAAGCCTGTGAGTGGGCGTAGAACGTAGGGAATGTTAAAACACTTACTGTGATGGGAGAGTTAGTAGTGGAAGAGCTTTCGGACGCGGGTTCGATTCCCGCCTGCTCCAAAAAACTTAGCGAACTGCATGTGCGGTTCGCTTTTTTCTTATAATCATGGGTTGTAAAGGATAATATACATGAAGTGGAAAGTTTTAATTTTCGTAGTTTTAATTGTTGGACTTACGATATTAAACTATTTTACAATTAAAGACCAGCATTCATTATTTTATTATGATGAACTTGAAGCTCCATACGAATCAAGTGTTAGGCTAAGTAGTGATGGAGTTATTGAGGTAGAAAAAATAGTTTATGATCCTGTGCAAAATGTTACCAGGATTGAGTTAAAAGGGATTGATGAAGGAAGAGTAACTATTTATTTAAAAAATGGTGAAGATCAAGAGGAACGTGCCGTTGACATTGTCGTCAATAAAATCGGTTTAGTATATGAAGAAGACTTTATTGGTTCTCTTTCTAATTTTAGAATAGTTGGGTATGAGATACTAGGCTTTCTGCTTTTATCGATAGCTTATACTATTTATAAAATATTAATAGAAAAAAAGAAAACTATATATTCATATAAACTTATGTTTTATGTTGGAGTTTTCTTCTTCCTGCTTGTCACCCTTCTTGCTTGGACCATCAATGTACTAAAAGAAAGCATTAATTATAATACACTGTATGGATTATATGGTGATATCGTTGGTATATTCAATACATTTGGTTTATTTGTTTTTCCTTTCATGTTTATTCTTGCTATTTTTCTTATTTTCAGTAATATAGCTCTTATTAAACATGAGGGTAAAAGTTTTGTTAATACTCTTGGAATAATTATGGGCCTACTGCTCATTTTTGTTCCTATTATTGGTGTTTTTGCTATATATTTCTTAATGGTTGAGTTAACACAAAATTATTCAAATGGTATGTTCCACGTTTCTTATTTTGTACAGAGCAGTATCTTTATGATACTTGCTTATTTTGAATGCTTGATGATAGGAACGTATGTATGTACTAGAAGAGCTGGTAAATATGTTCCTAAGTTCAACAAGGATTACGTCATAATTCTTGGATGTAGTATTAGGAAGGACGGAACTGTAACACCACTTCTCAAAGGCCGAGTTGATAGAGCTATCTGGTTTGCAAATAAGCAGAAAGAAGCAGAAGATAGAGATCTAAAGTTTGTTGCCTCAGGCGGACAAGGTTGTGATGAGGTTGTATCAGAGGCGGAGGCTATAAAGAGGTATCTCTTTGATAACGGAGTATCAGAGGATAAAATAATCGTAGAGGATAAGTCTACTACAACATATGAAAATATGAAGTTTTCATATGCAAAGATTCTAGAAGATGCTGGACTAGAGTCAGAAGAAACGAATAAAAAAGAGATTCCAGCTATAGCATTTTCCACAACTAATTATCATGTGTTTAGAAGTGGAAATATAGCAGAATCTCAAGGTATTAGAGTTATAGGAATGGGTGGAAAGACTAAATGGTATTTCCACGTAAATGCCCTTATTCGTGAGTTTGTAGCTATTCTTAATCTTGAACGTAAGAAGCATTTATTTAATATTTTATTTGTAATTATTGGTCTTGCAATTATGACCTTGCTAAGCTATTACTTTGACATCATGTAGTTGACTCATTATCAAGATTTATTGCTGTCCATTTCTTTTGGTTTCTGGAACGATACTTTTTAGGGGTCTCACCAACTAGTGTTTTGAAAACCTGTATGAAATGGCTCTGTGACGAGAAGGATAACTGGCAGGCAATCTCGATGATGCTCATATCACTATTAATGAGAAGTTCCTGGGACATTTCTATTTTCTTATCTCTTATATAATCACTTATGCTGATTCCTAGCTCATTCGAAAATTCTCGTGATAGGAAGCTAGCGGATACGCCAGTGTGGTTTGCCAAATCCTTGATAGTTATTCTTTCACTTAGATGAGCGTATATATAATCCAGGGCCAGACTTACGGCTCTGGATAAATCTTTGTCCTTAAGAGCGATTCTCATTTGACCAGTAAAGTCTAGTATCATATCGTCATGAATCTGTTCAACATCATCCTCGGTCGTAGCATAATCTAGCTTTCTTATATAATAATCACTCATCTGAAAAGCTTTTTCAGTCTCTAGTCCTTTTTCTATACAGACTCTTGTAATTATTCCAGCGGTTATAACCATATGGTATTTAAGATTAAGCACTGGGTCTTTTGATAGTGTACCCACACCGGTAGAGTCTCTGAACCTGTGTTCTTCGACATTTTGTTTTACTGCATAAATGTCACCGGCAGCGCACTGACGGAAGAAGAGCACCTCTTCTCTGACGTCCCTATGCATCTCATCAATATCATTTTCTAATAAATCTAAATAATTTAAATAATTCATAAAATCCCCAATCAAATCAATAAGATATCGTAACAAAATAACTACTTATTATTGTATCATATATTATGGGGATGGTTAATCATTTTTATATTTTTTCAAGATAATTGATATGAAAGAATATAGGAATGCTTTATCATAAAGAATGGGTTTATATGTGAGAGTATACACTATTAAAAAAGAAGGGAGAAAATCGTGAGAGTACATCAAACGAAAAGAAGGTTAATAGTATTGCTTTTAGTTGTTTCTATGATTCTTTCGAGTATTAGATTCGACTATGTGGGCGATGTTTTTGCGGCTGATGCTGAAACTACATCAGATACTGTTACAGTTGGTACTCCTAGTGAGGCTGAGGAAGCAGAAGCTATTCTTGAGGGGGAAGAGACTGCTGGCAAGAATCAGACAGAGCTAGTTGTTGACGAAGAGAGAGAGAATGAAGAAGAGGTTGTAGATGATAGTGCTAAAGTTCTTGTAGTTGATGATCCAAGTACTGACTATAGCATTACTATCAATGCACCAGAGGGTAGTCTTCCTTATCCAGAGGAGGAGCTATCTGTAACTTCACGCGAAATCTTACCTGGTACAGATGGTTACAATATGTATCTCAATTGCGCAGCTGACGCTCTTAATAAAGATGATACAGAAACTATATCATTTGCTAGATTCTTTGATATTGAGATTCTTAGAAATGGTGAGAAGATCGAACCTGCACTTCCTGTTGAAGTAAAGATAGAGTACGACAATGCTCCTGAAGTGGCAAGTGGTGAAGATCTAAGCATAGTACACTTTGCTAATGATGGAATTGAAGTTATTGATGATGTTGAGCTAAATAGTGATGCAAGTGAAATTACATATGAGCAGGATAGTTTTTCGGTTACAGCGACTCTGGTTACAACAAAAGAACCACCTGCGCCATCAGTATATCCTAATAGGCCTTTAGCTTGGAAGGAATATGCATTAATAGCTGAATATAATGGTGAATATTATACAGTTGAATATGATGGTTCCCTTAAGAAAGTAAATTTATCAGGTAATTCTATAACAGCTGATAGATTACTTATGTGGATATTTGCAAATGAGGGTGGAAAATATTACCTTCGAACCATTGCAGAAGGTTATGATTATAATAACATAGACCTTCCTTCAACTTATGGGTATACTTATATAGACCCTACTGTAGATGAGGGGTTGTCTACTGATGTAAAAAAAGGTGAGGTACCAAAAGAGGGAGCAAAAGACAAACCTTTTACTACAGCTGTTTTTGATTCTCCTAAGGATCATTGTGCAATCACAATTGATAATGAAGGCCATATTAAAACCGTTGATAACAAATATTTGTCGGTTAAAAATGGAAGTGATGGATTGAAACTTGCAGGAAATAGTTCGGATGGAAGTGGTGTAAGATTTATTCTTGCTGATGCAGAAAATCTTCCGGATTTATTTACTCTTAGAGGGGATTTATTAGGTGGCAATGCCTATGGAACTGAAATGGCACGTAAGAATCAAGTTAATCATATAGATATTTCGATTAAGGATAGTGTTACCGCTACAATCCCTCTAATCTATGGAACTTACTATTACAAGAATTCTAATGATGAGTGGCAGAAATTAGTTGTTAATCCGGGTAATCCTAAAAGTATTACTGTTACGAAAGATCTTAATGTTACTCAGGAAACAATGAGGAATGCTAATATAATAGCATATGATTATAATGGTGATAAGTTAAATGATGCATATGTTATTTCAGGTTATTCTTCTAATTCTGCAGATAATAATGATAATAC